>NZ_JAAAHS010000177.1 GCF_009908195.1 Streptomyces boluensis
GGACGCGATCGCCCAAGCAGCCGCAGCCCCGGAAACCGCCACCCCCGAACCGCCGGCAGCCCTCGCCGTCCCCCAAGCAGGCCAGAAAGGCCTGATCCTCCTCAAACGGGTAGGGGTCGTCGACCCGTACAGCCTCGACGACTACCGGGCCAACGGCGGCTACACGGCCCTCCGAAGGGCCTTCACCCTCGGTCCCGCCGAAGTCATCCGCGAAGTGACCGACGCCGGCCTCCTGGGCCGAGGAGGAGCCGCCTTCCCCACGGGAAGAAAGTGGCAAGCCACCGCCACCCAACCCGACCACCCCCACTACCTCGTCTGCAACGCCGACGAATCAGAGCCCGGCACCTTCAAGGACCGCGTCCTGATGGAGGGCGACCCGTACTCGCTGATCGAGGCCATGACCATCGCCGGGTACGCGACCGGCGCCCACCACGGCTACCTCTACCTCCGCGGCGAGTACCCCCGCGCCCTGGAGCGCCTCACGCACGCCATCACGCAGGCCCGCGCCCGCGGCCTGCTCGGCGGGAACGTCCTCGGCCAGGGCTACGCCTTCGACATCGAGATCCGGCGGGGCGCGGGCGCGTACATCTGCGGTGAGGAGACCGCCCTCTTCAACTCGATCGAGGGGTACCGGGGCGAGCCACGGTCGAAGCCGCCGTTCCCCGTCGAGAAGGGGCTGTTCGGCAAGCCCACCGCCGCGAACAACGTCGAGACGCTCGTGAACGTGCTGCCGATCCTGACGATGGGCGCGCAGGCGTACGCGGCGATCGGGACGCCGAAGTCCACCGGGCCCAAGCTGTTCTGCGTGTCCGGGAACGTGGCGCGGCCCGGCATCTACGAGCTGCCGTTCGGCGCGACCCTCGGGGATCTGCTTGAACTGGCCGGGAAACCCGAGGAGTTGAGGGCCGTACTGCTCGGCGGCGCCGCGGGCGGGTTCGTGCGCGGCGACGAGCTGGACATCCCGCTGACGTTCGAGGGAACCCGCGAGGCCGGCACCACGCTCGGCTCGGGTGTCGTGCTCGCCCTCGACGGCACCGTCCCGCTCCCCCGCCTGCTGCTCCGTATCGCGGAGTTCTTCCGGGACGAGTCGTGCGGGCAGTGCGTGCCGTGCCGGGTGGGCACGGTGCGGCAGGAGGAGGCGCTGCACCGGATCGCCGAGCATACGGGGGCCGCGGCGGCGGACGACATCGCGCTGCTTCGGGAGGTGGGGCGGGCCATGAAGGACGCCTCGATCTGCGGTCTCGGCCAGACCGCGTGGAACGCCGTCGAGTCCGCCATCGACCGTCTGGGAGCGTACGCATGACCGCCATTCCGCTTCAGCCGCCTCGTCGTCTCGTGGAGTTCACGCTCGACGGCGAGCCCGTACGGGTCCCCGAGGGATCCACCGTCCTGGACGCCTGCCGGGACGCCGGGAAGGACATCCCGACGCTCTGCCAGGGCGACACCCTGACCCCGAAGAACGCCTGCCGGGTGTGTGTCGTCGAGGTCGAGGGCGCCCGTACCCTCGCCCCGGCCTGTTCCCGCAAGGCCGAGCCGGGCATGGAGGTGCGTACGGACACGGAACGGGCCCGGCACAGCCGCAAGCTGGTCCTCGAACTCCTCGCGTCCTCCGTCGACTTGTCGACCACCCCGCATGTGAAGGAGTGGATCGAGGAGTACGACGCGAAGCCGGACCGCTTCGGCCCGGACGCGGCCCGTCTGAACGAGGCGCCGAAGATCGACAACGACCTGTACGTACGCGACTACGACAAGTGCATCCTCTGCTACAAGTGCGTGGACGCCTGCGGTGAGCAGTGGCAGAACACCTTCGCCATCGCGGTCGCGGGGCGTGGCTTCGACGCCCGGATCGCCGTGGAGCAGGACGCTCCGCTGACCGACTCGGCGTGTGTGTACTGCGGCAACTGCATCGAGGTGTGCCCGACGGGCGCGCTCAGTTTCAAGAGCGAGTTCGACATGCGGGCGGCGGGCACCTGGGACGAGTCGGCGCAGTCGGAGACGACCACGGTGTGCGCGTACTGCGGTGTGGGCTGCAACCTGACCCTGCACGTGCAGGACAATGAGATCGTCAAGGTCACCTCACCGCACGACAACCCGGTGACCCACGGCAACCTCTGCATCAAGGGCCGCTTCGGCTACCAACACGTACAGAACCGGGACTGATCACCTCATGGGACGCGTCACCGAGCGACGCCGCGTCATCCGTGTCCGGGACGGGGCCGTCTCCACCCGCCCGGACACGCTGGTCGCGGAGGAGCCACTGGAAATCCGCCTCAACGGCAAGCCCCTGGCCATCACGATGCGCACCCCGGGCGACGACTTCGCGCTCGCGGCGGGCTTCCTGGTGAGCGAGGGCGTCCTCGGCGAGCGGGACGAGCTGCGCTCCATCGTGTACTGCGCGGGCGCTCAGGCCGACGGCACGAACACGTACAACGTGGTGGACGTGTCGACCGCCCCTGACGTGGTCCTCCCCGACATCACACTCGAACGGAACGTCTACACCACCTCGTCCTGCGGGCTGTGCGGCAAGGCCAGCCTGGACGCGGTGCGCACGACGGCGCGCTGGGCGATCGACGACGCGACCGGCACGGAACCCGGCACTCCCCCGGTCCTGATCGAACCCGGACTGCTCGCCGGCCTCCCCGACCGGCTGCGGGCGGCGCAGCGGGTCTTCGACCGGACCGGGGGCCTGCACGCGGCCGCGCTGTTCACGGAGGGCGGCGAACTGATCGACGTACGGGAGGACGTGGGGCGGCACAACGCCGTCGACAAGATCGTCGGCCGCGCACTGCAGGAAGGGCGGCTTCCGCTGGCCCGCACGATCCTGCTCGTCTCCGGCCGGGCCTCCTTCGAGCTGGCGCAGAAGGCCGTGATGGCGGGCATCCCGGTGCTCGCCGCGGTCTCGGCGCCGTCCTCGCTCGCCGTCGACCTGGCGGCGGAGACGGGGCTCACCCTCGTGGGCTTCCTGCGCGGCGCGTCCATGAACGTGTACGCGGGTGACCATCGCATCGCCCTGCGGGCTGCTGCCTCCCAGGGCTGACCGCGGGCGCCCGCCTACGCGGCGGCGGGGACCCGGCCGGTGAGGAGCGCCCCCTGCACCGGCCGGGCCCGGCCTGCACGTTTATCCGGATGCGGGCGGGTGGTGGCCGTACGTAGGGTCGTCGCTCGTGGAACCGCTCAGTGAGAAACAGATCCGTTCGTCCTTCCTGAACTGCACGAAGGGCGAGGCGGCGCGGCTCAAGCTGCCGCTCGACTTCGCTCAACTGCCGTGGCCCGACCTGGACTTCCTGGGCTGGATCGATCCGGGTGCGCCGCTGCGCGCCCATCTGGTGCTGCCGCGCGGCGCCGACGAGGGCCCGCTCGGTATCTCGCTGCGGGTGCCGTCCGTGGGGCGTACCAGCGCGGTGAAGTCGAGCCTCTGCCAGATCTGCCTGACGGGCCACGCCTCGTCCGGGGTGACGCTGCTCGCCGCCCCGCTCGCGGGCGCCCGCGGCCGCGAGGGCAACACGGTCGGCATCTACATCTGCGCCGACCTGGCCTGCCCCCTGTACGTACGCGGCAAGCGCCAGCCGAAGCTGCGGGCGGGGCGGTACGAGGAGTCCCTGACCCTGGAGGAACGCCTCCACCGGATGAACGACAACCTGGCCGGGTTCACAGCGAAGGTCATCGCCGGCTGAGCACTTCTCCCCTCCGACGTTCACGCGCGGGTCCTTGCCGGGGACTGCAGCCCCAAGTACCTTCTGGGAACCGGACATTGGACGTGGGATGTCCGGATGACGTGATATCAGATACCGCGCAGGACAGCTGAAGGGCAGGTCTCAGCATGCCGTCCGGACTCCGCGCACGACTCCGAAGAGCACGTCCCCGAAGGGCCTTACGCCCACTGCTCGCCACCCTCGCCGTCCTCGCGATGGCAGCACCCGTCACCGGCGTCGCCCCGGCCGCGCAGGCCGCGGCCCCGGCGACCGACTTCGAGCAGCAGGTCCTCTTCAAGGCTTCCCAGGAAACGGGGTACGCCTGCTTCCGTATCCCGGCCGTCGTCCAGACCACCAAGGGCACGCTGCTCGCGTTCGCCGAGGGGCGGGTGAACGACTGCACGGACGCCGGGGACGTCGACCTGGTCCTCAAGCGCTCCACGGACGGGGGCCGCACCTGGGGCCCGCTCCAGGTGATCAACGAGGGGGCGGGTGACACGCACGGCAACCCGGCGCCCATGGTGGACCGCGAGACCGGCCGCGTCCTGCTCGCCGAGACCTGGAACCCGGGCAAGCCCGGCGGCGGCAACTGCGACGTGCCCTGTGAGCGCACCCCGCACCTGCAGTACAGCGACGACGACGGCCGCAGCTGGTCGAAGCCGCGCGACCTGAGCGACCAGATCCTGCCCGAGCACTGGAACTCCTGGTACGCGACCGGGCCCGTGCACGGCATCCAGCTGGAGGGCGGCCCGCACAAGGGCCGCCTGGTCTTCGGCGTCAACACCGAGACGTGGAACGGCAGTCGGGTCACCGACAACCACGCCGCCCTGATCCACAGCGACGACGGCGGCGACACCTGGAAGGTCGGCGCCACCGACTCCTGGCCGATAGAACAGGACGGAACGTTCCGGCAGAAGCCCTCCGAGGTCACGCTCACCGAGATCTCCGACGGCGCGATCCATGTGAGCGGACGCGAGCAGGACGGCACCGACCTGGGCCACCGCACGCAGGCGGTGAGCCGCGACGGCGGCGCGTCGTTCACCGGCAAGTTCCGTGCGCTGCCCGACCTCTACGCGCCGCAGGTGCAGTGCGCGACCGTCCGCACGGAGCAGCGCATGCTGCTGTCCTGCCCCGCCGACCCGGACCGGCGGCGCACCATGATGGTGCGTTCCTCGTACGACGAGGGCCGCACCTGGGAGAGCGTGGACCGCGGCACCGTGGTGAGCACCGACTGGTCCGGCTACTCGGACCTGGTGGCGATCAAGGGCTCGGCCAGGGTCGGGCTGCTCTACGAAGCGGGTGCGGTCGACGCGCGCGACGAGATCCGCTTCGCCCGCTTCACCGACGACTGGCTGAAGCCGCGCCGCGGCCCCGACCCGACCACCCCCGACCTGTCACTCGGCGCGCCCGGCGCGGCAGTCCTCGGCGGCGCGCGGCAGACGGCGGGCCGGTACGGCGGCGCGCTCTCCTTCGACGGCGCGGACGACGCCGTACGCCTCCCGTACCGCTCCCGACTCCCGTTGTACGGCGACGAGTTCACGGCGTCCGTGTGGTTCCGCTACTCGGCGGCGAGCGGGGAGCACCCCATGCTGTGGATGGGCGGGGTCGGCACGACCCAGCCGCAGGTGTGGCTGCGCGGCGAGCCCGAGTCGAACCGGATCACCGGCCTGATGACCGCACGCAACGGTGCGTCGCCGTCGCGTTCGGCGGTGGTGCGCACCACGTCCGCGCACAACGACGGAAAGTGGCACCACGCCGTACTGCGCCGAACGGGCGAAGAGTTCAGCCTCACGGTTGACGGCACGAAGACCGCCGTACCGGCCGTGCCCGGCTCGGTGAGCCGTACGTCCGGGTTCGGTGTGCACGTCGGCCAACGCGTCGACAGCCGGGGCCACTTCGCCGGAGCGATCGACGAAGTCCGGGTCTGGAACCGGGCCTTGAGCGACGCGGAGCTGGGACGGCTGAATACCGCTGGGACGGCTGTGACGCCGGACACCGTGCTGTGGCTCCCCATGGACCGGGTCAACGCCAGCCGCTAGCGTCCCGTGCGTGTCAGCCGCTGAGCGTAAGAGGAGCCCGAGGGCCAGGAAGCGGAAGCGCGGCGCTTTACTCGCGCTGCCGCTCACCGCGGTTCTGGCGGGAGTTCTGCTGGCCGCCCTCCCGGGCGCGGACGACGACCGGGAGGGCGGCGCCGCGTGCGCCCCGCGCAAGGTGGACTCCTGGACGCCGGACGGGGGCGCCACGGGCGAGTTCGCCCGGTACGGCAACGACGCGGCCCGCTTCGACGACTGGACCGGCGGCGACGGCACGCACTCGGTGCGGCTTCCGGACGGCCGGTTGCTGTGGCTGTTCTCGGACACGTTCCTTGGGCAGGTGCACGGGCCGCCGAACCTGTCGGGCCAGCCGCACGCGTGGCGGGACGCGACCGCTCCGTTCGTCCGCAACTCGGCGGTGGTGACGGACCGTTCGGGCGCCCTGGAACGGACCCTGGCGGCCCCGCTGCTGCCCGATCCGGCGGCCGGGCAGTGGCGTTGGCCGGTCGCGGCGAAGGTGGAGCCACGCTCCCCCGGCTCCGCCGAGAAGGTGGTCCGCGTCCTGATCTGGACCCGCGCCACCGGTACGGGCCCGTGGATCTACGGACTGCCGCTGGCCACCGAGGTCGCCACGCTCTCGCTGCCCGACCTGCGGGTGGAGGGCGTGGTGAAGGTGTCGGACCAGAGCGCGGTGACCGACCCGGCCGAGCGGATCCTGTACGGCACGACCGCCGTCCACGGCGCCAAGTACACGTACGTCTTCGGAGGCAACGACGGCAAGCGGTCGGTGCGGCCCGCGTCGGACGCGTTCGTCGCGCGGGTGCCGCACGGCCGGCTCGCGGAACCGGGCGCCTGGCGGTACTGGAACGGCCGTGCCTGGGGCACCGGACGCCCGGTGCCGGTGCTCGGGGACGGCGCGAAGAAGGGCGTGGGCAGCGCGTACACCGTGGTGCGGGACAACGGCACCTGGGTGCTGTTCACGATGGCGGCGGGCACCGAGGGCCTGTCGACGATCACCTCGTACTGGGCGTGCTCGCCGACCGGCCCCTGGCACGGCCCCACCAAGGGCTTCGCGCCGCCGCTGCCGCCGGACAGTGAGCCGCGGCAGAGCACCGCGGTCTACAACCCGCAGGCCCACCCGGCGCTCTCCGCCGACGACGGCAGGCTGCTGCTCAGCTATGACGTGAACTGGCTGGACCCCGATCCGCAGGTGGCGCAGTCACACGTCAACCGGAACGTGTCGCTGTACCGGCCACGGTTCGTTCGGCTCCGCCTCGGTCCGGCGGACTGACCGGCTCCGGACTGACCGGCTCATCGCCGCGCGCGACGGGGGCGCTCGGGGCCTCTGGCCGTACGGCCTCCGGGTCGCGCGAGCGGCGCTTGGCGATGACCGCGCAGACCATCAGCTGCATCTGGTGGAACAGCATCAGCGGCAGCACGGCGAGCGAGGCCTCGGCCCCGAACAGGACGCTCGCCATGGGGAGTCCGGCCGCGAGGGACTTCTTCGAACCGGCGAACTGGATCGCGACCCGGTCGCCGCGCGCGAAGCCCATGCGCTTCGCGCCGAACCAGGTCAGCGTCAGCATCGCGGCGAGCAGCACCGCCTCGACCCCGAGCAGGGCGAGCAGCCGCAGCGGTGTGACCTGGTGCCAGATGCCGGCCACCATGCCCTGGCTGAACGCGGCGTAGACGACGAGGAGTATCGAGCCGCGGTCGACCAGGCCGAGGACCTTCTTGTGCTTGGCGACGAACGGGCCGATCCAGCGGCGCAGCAACTGCCCGGCGAGGAACGGCACGAGCAGTTGCAGCACGATCTTGACGAGCGAGTCCGTGGAGAACCCGGCGTGCCCGCCGATCAGCGCGGCCGCGAGCAGCGGCGTCAGGACGATCCCGGCGAGCGAGGAGAACGACCCGGCGCAGATCGCGGCGGGGACGTTGCCGCGGGCGATGGAGGTGAACGCGATCGACGACTGCACGGTCGACGGCACCAGGGTCAGGAACAGGAAGCCGCTGTACAGCGCGGGCGTCAGGACGTACGGCACGAGTCCGCCGGCGGCGAGCCCGAGCAGCGGGAAGACGACGAAGGTCGAGGCGATGACGGTGAGGTGGAGCCGCCAGTTGCGCAGTCCGTCGAGCGCCTCACGGGTGGAGAGGCGGGCGCCGTACAGGAAGAACAGGAAGGCGACCGCGGCGGTGGCCGCGCCGGAGGCGACATCGGCGCCCGTCCCGCGCGCGGGCAGCAGCGCGGCGATCCCGACGGTGCCGAGCAGCAGCAGGACGTACGGGTCGATCGGCATCCAGGACGGCCAGGTCGGGCGTTTCACGGTGCGCTGTGCTCCAGGGTCGGTCGGTTCGTGCACGCGTTGCGGAGCGTGCCCTCTCCATGGTCCTCCTGATCACCGTGATCGGGAATCCTGGATACCGGACTGACTGCTATCGCCGTACGCGATAACCGCGCTAGCCTCGGTTCCATGTACGAGCCCGCACAGCTGCGCACCTTCCTGGCCGTGGCGCAGACCCTGAGTTTCACCCGGGCCGCGCGCCGCCTGGGCCTGCGGCAGTCGACGGTGAGCCAGCATGTGCGGCGCCTGGAGGACGCGACGGGGCGCACGCTGTTCACGCGGGACACGCACAGTGTGGAGCTGACGGAGGACGGCGAGGCGATGCTCGGTTTCGCCCGCACGATCCTGGACGCGCACGAGCGGGCGGCGGCGTTCTTCACGGGTACGCGGCTGCGCGGGCGCCTTCGCTTCGGGGCCTCGGAGGACTTCGTACTGACCGAGCTCCCGGAGATCCTGGAGGCGTTCAGGCGCGAGCACCCGGAGGTCGACCTGGAGCTGACGGTCGAGCTCTCCGGCACCCTGCACCGCAGGCTCGCGGACGGGCGGCTCGACCTGGTGCTCGCCAAACGGCACCCGCGCGACGACGCCACGGCGGGCACCGTGGTGTGGCGGGACGAGCTGGTGTGGATCGGCGGCGCGGGCCTGCGCCTCGACCCGCAGGAGCCGGTGCCGCTGATCGTCTATCCCCCGCCGGGCATCACCCGCGCCCGCGCCCTTGAGGTACTGGAACGGCACGGCCGCCCGTGGCGTATCGCCTGCACCAGCGGCAGCCTCAACGGTCTGGTCGCGGCGGCCCGCGCGGGCCTCGGCGTGATGGCCCACACCCGGAGCCTGATCCCGCCTGGCCTGACCCGGATCCGCTCCGGCCTGCCCGACCTCGGCGCCGTCGACTTCGTCCTCCTGCACGGCCGCGGCCGGGCCCGCCCGCAGAAGGCCGCGGACGCGCTGGCGGCGGCGATCCTCGCGAGCGGCGACCGCCTGCACCGGCAGCCGGGGTGAGCCGCACCCCGAAGCCCTGGCCGATCACTCCGCCACCGACCGCCGCGGCTGCGCCCCGGTGGGGGCCCGCGCCACGACCGCGGACGGCCGCCCCGCACCGTGCTTCATGGGCAGCGACGGACAGGCCCGCTGGGGCTACGACTCGTCCCGGGGCTGAATCCGCCCGAGCCGCACCTACCCGCGGTAACAGCCGCGTACAAATTCCGTGGAGATTACGGAACCGAAACTTACCGGGAAGTAATGATTTCGCCCCGGTCTTCGCCCCACTAGCCCGATTTACGTGCCTGACCTGTGACGATGGCATGTGTCCCGGCTCGCGAACCTCTCCCGCGCGAGCGCATGTGTGGGGTACCGTCACCGCGCTGTGCGGAGCGCCACAAGGAGAAGCATTGCGCGAGTTCACCTCACCTCCCGTGGCGTCGGCGCCGCCGGTGGGCGGCCTGGCTGACGTCGTCTTCGACCATGCCCTCGAAGACCCGCTGCGCATCGCGCTCGGCCGCAAGGTGGACGGGCAGTGGCGCGACGTGACCTCCGCCGAGTTCCGCGACGAGATCCTGGCCCTCGCCAAGGGGCTGCTCGCCCAGGGCGTCCGCTTCGGCGACCGCGTCGCGATCATGTCCCGTACCCGGTACGAGTGGACGCTTTTCGACTTCGCACTGTGGTCGGTCGGGGCGCAGGTCGTGCCGATCTACCCGACGTCCTCAGCCGAGCAGGTCTTCTGGATGCTCTACGACGCCGAGGTCTCGGCCTGCGTGGTGGAGCACGAGGACCACTCCATGACCATCGGCTCGGTCATCGACCGGCTGCCCGCGCTGCGCCGGCTCTGGCAGCTCGACTCGGACGCGGTCGGCGAACTGCGGGCCGCGGGCGAGCACATCGACGACGAGGTGGTGCACCGGCACCGGCGCGCGGTCATGCCGGACTCGGTGGCCACGGTGATCTACACCTCGGGCACCACGGGCCGCCCGAAGGGCTGTGTGCTCAGCCACGCGAACTTCATGTACGAGGCCGACAACGTCATCACGCGCTGGGAGCCGGTGTTCCACTCCAAGCGCGGCGACGAGGCGTCCACGCTGCTGTTCCTGCCGCTCGCGCACGTCTTCGGGCGCATGGTGGAGGTCGCGGCGGTACGCGGCCGGGTCAAGCTGGGCCACCAGCCGAACCTCAACGCCGCCGCGCTGTTGCCCGACCTGGCGGCGTTCCGGCCGTCGTTCATCCTGGCCGTGCCGTACATCTTCGAGAAGGTCTTCAACGCGGCGCGCAGGAAGGCCGAGAACGACGGCAAGATCGGGCCGTTCGACAAGGCCGTCGAGGTCGCGGTGAAGTACTGGGACGCGATGGAGCACAAGGCCTTCGGCACCGGTCCTGGCCCCTCGGCGGCGCTGCGGGTGCAGCACCAGCTGTTCGACAAGCTGGTGTACTCCAAGGTGCGGGCCGCGATGGGTGGCCGGGTGCGGCACGCGATGTCCGGCGGCTCGGGCATGGACCGCAGGCTCGGCCTGTTCTTCGCGGGCGCGGGCGTCCTGATCTTCGAGGGGTACGGGCTCACCGAGTCGACGGCGGCCGCGACCGCCAACCCGCCGGAGCAGACCCGCTTCGGCACCGTCGGCCGCCCCATCCCCGGCACCACCGTGCACATCGCGGACGACAGCGAGGTGTGGCTGCACGGCGGCCATGTCTTCCAGGGGTATCTGGGCAACCCGAAGGCCACGAACGAGACGCTGCACGACGGCTGGCTCGCCACCGGCGACCTCGGCCACCTCGACGAGGACGGCTATCTGACGATCACCGGCCGCAAGAAGGAGATCCTGGTGACCTCCGGCGGCAAGAGCGTCTCGCCCTCGCAGCTGGAGGAGCGGGTACGCGACCACCCGCTGGTCGCGCAGTGCATCGTCGTCGGCAACGACCGGCCGTACATCGCGGCGCTCGTCACCCTGGACGCCGACTCCGTCGACCACTGGCTGAACATGCGCGCCAAGCCCAAGCTCTCCCCCACCGACCTGGTGCGCGACCCCGACCTTGAGACCGAGATCCGCCGGGCCGTGGTCGCCGCCAACACCCTGGTCTCGCAGGCCGAGTCGATCCGTACGTTCCGGATACTGGCGCATCAGTTCTCCGAGGAGCAGGGGCTGCTCACACCGTCCCTGAAGCTCAAGCGGAAGGCGATCGAGCAGGCCTACGAGGCCGAGGTGGCGGCGCTCTACCGGGCCTGAACTCCGCCCGGTCCAGGGCTCCATAGCGCGTTCGGGCGGGTCCGGCAAGAGGGCCTCACGCCACTTCTGACGGTTCATCAATTACCGATGCGTCAGTTATTGACGGTTCATCAGGTCGCCCACAGAATCTCCCTCACTTCGACGGAGGGATCTGGACCGTGCCCAGACGCAACCGCACCCGCACCTTCGCCGCCGCAGCCGCCCTGCTGCTCGCCGCCACCGCCTGCAACTCGGCCGCCACTTCCGCCTCGGGCGGGGACAAGGGCGGTTCGACACGTGGCGTGACCGACGACAGCATCAAGGTCGGCGGCATCGTCTCCATGACCACCTCCAGCGGCTACAGCAAGAAGGACACCGACCTCGGTGCCAGGGCCCGCTACGACCGCGCCAACGCCGAGGGCGGCGTCAACGGCCGGAAGATCGACTACCTGGGCGCGGAGGACGACGGTCAGGATCCGGCCAAGAACCTCGCGTCGGCGCGCAAACTCGTCCAGCAGGAGAAGGTGTTCGCGGTCTCCCCGATGAGCTCGGTCACCTTCTCCGGGGCCGACTTCCTCGACAAGGAGAAGGTGCCGACCTTCGGCTGGGGCACCATCCCGCAGTTCTGCGGGCCCGAGCACATCTACGGGTTCACCGGCTGCCTGGTCCCGATGCCCGGCGGCACGATCACCCAGGCCTGGCAGGAGGGGCTCGCCGATGTGATGGGCGGCGCGAAGGGCAAGTCCGTCGCGATCCTCGCCAACGACAACGACGCGGGCACCTTCGCCATCCGCACCTACAAGCAGGGCTTCGCCGCCGCCGGTTTCGACGTGACCTACGCCAAGGCCGTGGTGCCCGCGACCTCCGCGCCCAGCGACTGGTCCGCGTACACCAAGGAGATCCTGCGCAGCGACGGCGGCAAGGCGCCGGACGCGGTCGTCTCGGTGATGCAGACCCCGTACAACATCGGCCTGTTCACCGCGATCAAGCGCACCGGATACAAGGGCGTGATCACCGACCCCACCGACTACGACCCGGGGCTGCTCGCCAAGGGCGCCACCCGCAAGGCGCTCGACGGGGTGCATGTGCTGCTGACCTTCGAGCCGTTCGAGTCGGACAGCGCGCGGATGAAGCAGTTCAAGGCCGACATCCGCAAGGCCGCGGGCAAGGACGTGCCGCTCAACATGCACATGATGACCGGCTACATGTCGGCCGACCTGTTCCTCGCCGTCGCCGACAAGGCCGGCCGCGACCTCACCACCGACTCCTTCCAGAAGGCCGCGAAGGGCTTCTCCGACAAAGACACGATGGTCGGCGACCGCGAACTGCCCAAGGGCCAGAAGGAGTCCTTCGGCTGCGGCGCGCTCGTCCAGCTCAAGAACGGCACATACGAGGTGTCCTCGCCGTTCAAGTGCTACGACGCCATCCCCTTCAAGTGACGGCGGCCCACGATGGCTGACCTTCTCGGCTTCGTCCTCAGCGGTCTCGTCTCGGGTGCGCTGTACGCGCTCCTCGCCACCGGGCTCGTGCTCTCCTACTCCGCGTCCGGACTCTTCAACTTCGCCCACGGGGCGACCGCGTACCTGTGCGCGCTCGCCTTCCACGAACTGCACTCCGGCTTCGGCTGGCCCGCCGTACCGACCGCGCTGCTGCTCGTCTGCGTCATCGCGCCGGGGCTCGGCTGGGGCCTGGACCGGCTGATGTTCCGCAAGCTCGCCAAGGTCGGCGAGACGGCCCAAATCGTGGCCACCATCGGCCTGTTGGTGGCCCTGCCCGCGCTCGGCCTGTGGATCGTCGAGCTCCTGGAGCAGGCCGGCGCCCCGGTGAAACCCGCCGAGAACCAGTTCGGCCTGCCCGGCGTCGGGCCGAGCCCGGCAAAGTCCTGGCAGCTGACGGACGGCGTCGGCGTCGACTCGGACCAGCTGATCACCTGGGTCACCACCGCCGCCGTCGCCGCGGGCCTGTGGCTGCTGCTCCGGCACACCACGCTCGGCCTGCGGCTGCGCGCCGTCGTCGACAACCGCTCCCTGGTCGAGCTGCGCGGCATGAGCGCCGACCGGCTGTCTTCGGTGGCGTGGATGCTGTCGTCCGCGCTCGCGGGTCTGGCAGGCGTGCTCGCCACCCCTCTCCTCGGCCTGTCCGCCCACGACTTCACCCTGTTCCTCTTCGTCTCCGCGACCGCCGCCGTCCTCGGCCGCTTCGCCTCCGTGCCGCTGGCCTTCGCGGGCGGCCTCGCGCTCGGCGTCCTGCAGAACCTCGTCGCCGGGTACGCGTCCTTCGCCGACGACATCACCGGATTCCGTACCGCCGTGCCGTTCCTGATCCTCTTCGCCGGGCTGCTGTTCATGGCCCGGCGACAGCGCACCGCGGGCACCGCCGCCGTGGACGCGCCACCCCTCGACTACCTCTCGGGGCGGTCCTGGGCCCGGCGTTGGGGACCGTGGGCCGCGGGGGCGGCGCTGCTCGGGGTGGCGTTCTACACGGTGACGACACCGTTCTGGAGCGGCATCCTCGCCCAAGGCCTCGCCATCTCCCTGGTGTTCCTCTCCTTCACGGTCGTCACCGGGCTCGGCGCGATGGTCTCGCTCGCCCAGGCCACGTTCGTCACCGGCGCCGCGCTCGTCGCCGGGCTCCTGATGAGCCACGGCTGGCCGTTCCTCGGCGCGGCCCTGGTCGGCACCTGCGCGGCGGCCGTGCTCGGCGCCCTGGTCGCGCTGCCCGCGCTGCGCCTCGGCGGCCGCTCACTCGCCCTCGCCACGCTCGCCCTCGCCTTCCTCGCGGACCAAGTCCTGTTCCAGATGGGCTGGTTGCGCAACGGCGACACCGGCTGGGAGATACCTCGCCCGGTCATCGGTCCGCTCGACCTCGGCGACGACCGCGCGCTCGGCGTCGCCCTGCTCGTCCTCGTCACGGCGGTCGTGGCCGGCCTGAGCGCGCTGCGCGCCTCACCCACGGGCCGCGCGATCCTCGCCGTACGCTCCGCACCCGCCGCGGCGATGGCCTCCGGCGTCTCCGTGGTCCGTACGAAGCTGCTCCTGTTCACCCTGTCGGCGGGCCTCGCCGGGTTCGGCGGCGTCATGTACGCCTCGTACAACACCCGGATCACCGCGACCGACTTCACCGCGATGACGGGCCTGATCTGGCTGGCGGTGGTGGTCGCGGCGGGCGTACGGCGACCGCAGTTCGCGGTGGTGGCGGGCCTGGTCTTCGCCCTGGTCCCGCACCTGATGGCGGATTACGTGACGGAGTCCGTGCACGTGCCGGTGATTCTGTTCGGGTTGGCGGGGTTGGCGTTGGCGAATGATCCTGACGGGTATGTGGCGGCGGTGTCTGTGCGGAGGTTCCGGCGGCGGACGGTTTCTTCCCCTAACCCGCCCCTTCCCGAAGTCCTCGCCGGACGGGCCTCCTCAATCGCCGGAGGGGCTGAAATTGGCTCAGCAATCAGCCAACGCCCGCAAAATCCAGCCCCTCCGGCGATTGAGGAGCAGGGGTCCGGGGGCGGAGCCCCCGTGGCTGTCCGCAGGACTTTCGGGAAGGGGCGGGGTGGGGAAGAAGAAGCCCTCACCC
>NZ_JAAAHS010000178.1 GCF_009908195.1 Streptomyces boluensis
CGTACACCACCACCCTCCCGGTCCCCCGCCTGACCCTGCTCCTCGCCCTCTCCCTCACCATCGGCATCCTGGCAGCGCTCTGGCCGGCCCGGCGCGCGTCCCGGCTGAACATGCTGGGAGCGATCAACTCACAGTAGGGGGCAGGGGGTTACCCGATTCCTGCGATGCCTGTGCGGCGCGGGGGAGCGCCCTGAACCCGATCTAGCCGTGCAGCCAGATCCGCAGCGGGCCGACCGGCTCGAAGCCATGGCGCAGGGCAGCCGCCAGGTCATCGCCGTGCTCGTAGCCGACCACCGGCAGGGTGGGGAACAGCCAGTGCACGGCGTCGAGTACGACCGGCCAGGCCGCGTCAGGTCCTCCATCCAGCGCGAAGACGTTGGAGATTCCGACGACCTGGTCGCTGCGGCTCGCCACCGCTCCGGCGACCACCCGGCCGTCGGCGGACCGGCCGGCGAGTACGAAGGTGGCCGGGTCGTCGAGCAGTTCGGGCCGGAAGAGGTCCGCGTTGCCGTCCCCGTTGTCCCAGGCGAGCGCCCAGGCGAGCAGCGTGTCCGGATCACCCGCCACGTTCCAGTCAAGGTCCGGCGTGATGGTGGGTGCGCTCGCCGGGCGGTGGATCCACTCCGCTTCGAAGAGGGCCTGGAACCCGGCCTCCGTCAGGTCGAGGTCGGCGAAGCTGTCCTTGACGGAGGCACCAGGCACTGCGGTGTCGATCCGCGCCGCCAGCGCGGCCGGGTCGGCGCCCGGCACCAGGGTCACCGCGTCGGGGTAGTACAGCGGCGTGCGGGCCGGGGCGGTCCAGGCCTGTACGCCGAACTCGCCTGCCAGGCCGTGCGATCGGCTCATCGCTGCGCACCACTCGGCGTTGTTGCGGGCGGCCGCCTGGACAAGGAGCTGCTTCGACTTGGTCACAAGTGCGGATCATGCCTGTCCCGGCCCGGCCCGTCGAACGGTTAGTGGGTAGCCGGCGCGACGGAGGAAAAGCGTGGTTCCCCGGCCTCGCCACCGGCCGGGGAACCGTGTCACTGCTGGAGCGGTCAGTCCTGTCCGTCGCCGTTGTAGCGGTAGATGTTCCCCGCGGCGTTGACGCCCCAGACGGTGCCGTCAGCGGCGGCGCCGATGTCGGTGAGGCTGCCCGAGATCTGGTTCCACGGGCTGGAGCCGAGGTCGTCGTAGCCGGAGAAGCTGTAGATGTTGTCGTTGGAGTTGACGCCCCACACGTTCGTCCGCGACCCGGCCGCGATACGGGTCAGGTTCCCGGAGATCTCGACCCAGTGGTTCTTGTTGTTCTGGTCCCCGGCGTACCGGTAGATGTTGCCGTTGCGGTTGACGCCCCAGACCGTGCCGTCAGCACCCGCACCGATGTCGGCCAGGCTGCCGGGGATCTTGATCCACGGGCTCGGGTCGAGGAAGTCGTAGCCGGAGAACTTGTAGATGTCGCCGGCGGCATTGACGCCCCACACGTTCGTCCGGGAACCGACCGCGATACGGGTCAGATTGCCGGGGATCTGAACCCAGTAGTCAGCGCTTTCCTCCTGGTCGCCGGCGTAGCGGTAGATGTTGCCCGCCCTGTTCACACCCCACACGGTGCCGTCGGCGGCAGCACCGATGTCGGCCAGGCTGCCCGGAATCTGAATCCACGGGCTGGACTGCAGGTCGTCGAAACCGGAGAACTTGTAGATGTTGCCAGCACCGTTGACACCCCACACGTTCGTCCGGGAACCGGCCGAGATCGCGGTGAGGTTGCCACGGATCTGCTTCCACTCAGGCATGCCTGGCTACTTTCAGTCGAGTCGAGGAGTCCGAACCCCCACACTCTTGGCGCCGCAGCACCCGGCCGCAGACCGCCTGATCGACAAAGCAGGCAGAAAATCGATGTTTGACCGCGGCCGGGCCCCTGCCCGTCCGGAGGGAGAGGCCCCTGGTCAGACCGTGATCGGCCGAATGAAACGTCACCCGTCCAGGGCCGCAAGAAATCCGCGCGTTGACTCTGCGTCCGCAGAGGGCCCGTTGCACTGGGCTGGTCTGCCGAAATCCGTTCCGTGGACGAGTACGGGCACGAGCACGAGCACGAGCACGAGCACTTGATGAAGCGTCTTCGAACGGCTCGTCACCGACTCGGCCCTCTCACCGATCCGGACCCCTCCAGCAAGAGCCCCCTGGACGGTGAGGCGGCGAAAGCCGAATAGCCAGGTGATGGACCACTCGATCTTCCCCCCCTCCCCAGACCCAACGGGCCGGTCTCCAAGGGGCGTCAGGCGGGACGTCGGGGACGGATCAGCCGGCTGTCCAGACGACCGGCTTGTCGCTGTACGCGTCGCCCTCGTCGAATTCGGCGCCCGTGACGTCGCCGCTCCGCGACGCGGCGAGCGAGCAGGTCTCGAACGACCCGCCCTTGCCGAACTCGGCGGGCGCGGATTCCTTCTCGCACTTGCCCGGGATGTCACCGATCAGCGAGACGCCTGTGCTCTGGCCACCGTCGAGAAGGCCCCTCAGCTGTACGTACGCGCGCGCGAGGTCGGCGTCGCCGACGTTCTCCACCTTCATCTTGATGAAGTACGGCGTCAGGCCCTTCGCCCGCTCGCCGAACTTGGACATGTCGGCTTCAGCGCCCTTGTCGATCGCTGTGACGGTGATGGCGAGGGTGCCCTTCTTCTTGGCGTACTCGAAGGGCAGGACCGCCTTGTCGCCGACCTTGAGCTCGGTGCCCGGCGCGGTGACATCACCCGCGGGCTGGGCGTCGCCGCCCTCGTTCTCGCCGCCGTCGGCGCTCGGGCTCTCCTTGGCCGGATCGGGCGCCGTCGTCGCCGGCGACTCCTTCTCCGCCGCTCCGTCCTCAGTGTCGCCGCCGCACGCCGTAAGTCCGAGGCCGAGCGTGGTGACCAGAGCGGCCGTCAGTGCGATACGTGCCTTGCGCATGTGTCAGACCCTCGCTATTTGATGAAATTGTCCGCCGATACCGGCGATGTCCCGCGCAGCTTGTCAGGCCAGTGTGCGTATTTGGTGTGTGTCAGATAGCGGGAACGTCTCGACGCGTCGACTCCCACGCCGCGCTCGGCAGGTCCGCAGACGGCTG
Source organism: Streptomyces boluensis (assembly GCF_009908195.1). Lineage (GTDB taxonomy): Bacteria > Actinomycetota > Actinomycetes > Streptomycetales > Streptomycetaceae > Streptomyces > Streptomyces boluensis. The sequence continues at coordinate 3,077 of NZ_JAAAHS010000178.1, forward strand.
AGCAGGGCCGGCGTGATCAGCCCAAGCTTGGGTCGTTGACGACAAAGTCGCCGCTCACTGCCGACGAATCTCTGACTAGGTCGAGCGCCGACCAGGTGTGTGCCCGGCGGCGTTGTCGTACCCCATCAGTACGCTCGGGGCCATGAGCGTCTCTCTCTACTACTGCGCGAGCCGGGCGGTGCCGCTCACGGCAGCCGAGACGTCCACGGTCGAACGCATCGTCGCCGCCCGCGTGCCGTCCTTCCCGTACCAGGACGAGGAAAGCCTCCGCCTGTACGAAGACGGTGGCGGCGAGCCGGACGAGATCGTGGCCGGGTCCACCAAGATGCCCTTCGACCCCCACCGAGTGCTGCCGGTGATCGTCCATGTGCTGGACTCAGTCACCGAGTTGCGCCGTGCTCTGCCGGGAGCGGAGTGGCGCGTGCACATCCAGGACCTCGATGTCGCGTGGGACGAGGACGAGGGCTACGCCTTGCCCGGCATGCGCGATGCGGGCCTCTAGCCGAGGTCGGCGGCCTGTGAGGAGCACCCTCGCCTGCCTGCGACTCCGGCTCCCATGACTTCCGGACACGGCCTAGGCCCTGTCCGGCGGATCTTGACGCGGATCTTGACGAGGGGTCAGCGGGTCCACCGTCGGCGCCGTGGCAGCACTGGGGGCCGACCGGTCGGCTTCGACCGGCGATCTGCGTGCGTCACCGCCTGACGGTCAGGTGCTGGACTGCGTGCCCTTGGCGGACTTCGTCTTCAGCAGGCTGATGCCGAAGCCCAGGACCGTGATCCCGAAGAAGCACAGCAGCAGGCCGCCGATCTTGGCTTCGGCTTCGGTGTCCGCGCTGCGCCCCGTGTTCGCGGAGCTGGCGACGACAGCGGCCGGATCGGCGACTGCACTGATCCCGCCGTACAGCAGGCCCACCGCAAGGAGAAGCAGGACGACGCCGCCGATGATGCGCCCAGCGGTCCGACGGGGCGGGGCAGCCGACTGGGCGTTCTCGGGGGAACTGGGGGCTGACATGGCCCGGGACGTTATCACTGCCGTCGTCAGGGCGGGCAGGGCGGCCCAGCCAGTGGAACAAGTGCCGGCAGCCCGGCGCTTGTTGGATGCAGGGGCGGACCGGGACGACCTGGCAGCGCCGGCTCGGGCTACCGCCTACGAATCGGTATTCGCCGTGGTGGACGAGCTCGACTGCGGCGGGGACGTGAACGTGTCAGGGGTCGATGTCGGCTGGTCGGTCATGGAGTCCGGCGAGGACGGAGGTTCCACCGGCCGTCCCCTCTCGCCTCTTCACGAAGACCTTTTGACGATGGACCCGAGTGGGCGTGACGGTGCGGAGATGTGGCGTTAGGCCACTGCGGACCCTCATCAACGGTGATGCCGAATAGAGCCAGTAGCGGTCACCCGGCCTTGGCCTCCTCCTCGGCCCGCGCTCGCCTCGAGGCGAGCCGGTAGGAGTCAGTGCCGGTTTCGATGATGGTCCCGTTGAAGGTGAGGCGGTCGACGACGGCCGCGCAGGGCCGGGGGTCTCTGCCCCGGAACGCCCAGCTGAGACCAGGACTGAGACCAGCGACAGCCGAGTCGAGCGGGCCCGGCGCCGCCGACGCATCCGATAAACGAAAACCCCAGGTCAGACAGCGTCTGACCTGGGGTTTGCCGGAGCCCCCTGTCGGATTCGAACCGACGACCTACGCATTACAAGACCGCGAGCGTTCGTGCTGCGTGGTTCTTGCCTGTGCTGCTGAGTGACGTTCTGCCTGATCAGAGCATGTGTGGCCGCCCGGCCTGTGCTCGCCGATGTTCTGTCGTCCAAAGGCGTCCGGCCACCGGCTGGCCACCGGAGAGTGCGCCAACGACTCCAACAAGACCTGCCGCGCGGGTTGTAGGTCTTCCACAGTGCCTCGTGCGGTCGGCCCCACTCTCCGCGGAAGCACCGACAGGAGCGCTTCAAGCGAAGCCGGTACGGACCGCGAGGCTGGGTATGCGGTCACCTCTCACAGGTCCCCCAACTGCAGGTTGCACCGGAACAAAACGATTGCGCGGGACGGGAGTTAGGTATTGGCAGACCCGTCCGGCAGCCATGGAATCTGTGCCTCGTTGCTACGACTGGTTAGCCGAACCGCATCGAAGCGGAGCGCACCGTAAAGCAATTTTCCGGCCTCACCAAACCGCGGATTCTCCTGATTCTTGGACGCGGCCGGCACCGAAAGGTGCGGGCCACTTTCTGGACATCCGTTTCCGCTTCATGAGGTCAGGTTCCCCATGCGCACTTCCCGTATAGCCGTCACCGCGTCCGTCCTGGGAGCCCTAGCGCTTCCCTTCGTCACCGCGTCCGCCGCCCATGCCGCCCTGCCGGCTGCGCCCCCCGCCTCCACCAGCGGTTACTGCACCGGGCCCGGCCCCTGGGCGGTGCACGGTACGAGTGCGGTGAAGATCCGTTCGCACCCGTCGTCGAAGTCCACAGCGCGCGGTGTGCTGCACAAGTCGCACAGCTTCAAGGCCAAGAAGAAGTCGGGCGGTTGGGTGTACGTCATCAACAAGACCACCGGCATAAAGGGCTGGACCTCAGGGAAGTACGTGTACCGCGCGGCAGGAATGTGTCTCGACTGACCGGCGGGCCACGAAGCATTCCCTTAAGTGCCCGTGACGTAGTCACGTGGCGGGGCAGACCCCGCAGGGAACGACTTCGATCACATCGGGTTAGGGGCCGTACTCCGTGCTGGAGTGCGGCCTCTGCGTTGTGCCCGCCGTAGGACACGGTGACAGGATCGAAGAGCCACCAAGTGCTTGATCTCCATTACCGGCATCGGCATCAGGACCTGCACCCTCATCGGATCGACGTTGACGCCTCCGAACTCGTCGCCGCCGCGACGCCCGGCCATCGTCACCGTGCGTGATGCTGCGTAGGTGCGGGTGCACCATCCCAACGCGAGCGGCTGCCCCCCGTCTGGAATACCGCTCTGGCCATTTCGATTGGTCCCCATGTAAGGATCGCGGAAGGGGGACGCTGGTGGCCGAGCTGATGCTGTTTCGGCAGGATGCCGAGGGGCGGGATGCTGAGCTTCGGGGTTCGACGGTGGCGCTGGAGGCTGAGCTGCAGCGTCGCGTCGAGACGGGGCTTGAGCAGATGCTCGGCATCCGGTTCCTGGCGTCTGAGTACGCGACCGGTCCGTGGCATCGGGGGCGGATCGACACCTTGGGGCTGGACGAGAACGGCAGCCCGGTGGTGATCGAGTTCAAGAAGGGCTCCGACAGCGGGGTGCTGTCGCAGGCCGTCTCCTACATGACCTGGTTGGAGTCGGCGCACTACGAGTTCGAGGCGCTGGTCCGGAAGGTGCTGGGCGCGGAGGTTGCCGAGTCCATCGACTGGCGTCGCCCGCGGATGGTCTGCATCGCGGCCAGCTTCTCTCACCACGATCGCGTGGCCGTGCAGCGGCTGCCCGAGCGGATCGACCTGGTGCGCTACCGCATCTTCGAGGGCGGCCTGTTGAGCCTTCTGCTCGTCGACTCCTGGCCTGGCGCGCCGACCGCAGCTTCGTCCCGGCGGAATCGGGGGCGGGAGGCGGCGGTCGAGAGCGCGCCAGCTGGACCGGCGGCTTCTCCGCCAGTGAGCGCCGGCCTCGTCCCGGGGTCTCTGCGAGACCTGTACGCAGAGTTGGACGACGCGCTCACCGCGTGGGGCGAGGTTGAAGTGGCGCCGCTGCGGCACTACATCGCCTACCGGCGGCTGGTGAACGTGGCATCGGTGATCTTCCGTCCGAAGCACGAGGCGATCCTGGTGTACCTCAGACTCGACCCGGATACGGTCGAGTTGGAGGAGGGCTTCACCCGGGACATGCGCGGCATTGGGCACCTGGGGACCGGGGACCTGGAGGTGCGCCTCGTCTCGGCGGCCGACCTGGAGAAGGCGGCGCCGCTGATCCGGCGAGCGTACGAGGCGGCCTGACGCAGGAGTAGCTGCGCCAGGGCTCCGCAGGAATCGTCGCGCCGGAGTTGCGTAGTGCCCGCTTCGCTCGTCGAGGGCGGTCACCTTGTCCCGGGACGGCTCGTCTACGCCGACCCAGAGCCGCCGAGTCCGGCGAGGACGCTCAGGGAGAGGCTCTGCGTGAATCCCGATTCGGGGAGGCGGCGGAGGATCCTCTCCCAGAGTTCGGGTTCGATCCCGGAGCCGCGTCCTACAGATTCGGTCCGGAGATCGAGGATGGCCGTCTTGCCGCCGTCTCCGAGGACGAACTGCTGGTCCCCGCACAGGCCCTCATCGGTATCACCGCGGAACCGCTTGAGATGAAGGGGAAGCCCGAACTCTGGGTGGGCGAGAGCGGCGACGATGTTGTGCGGGCCCGGTCCCTGCCGACGGACGTGAGAGGTGCGCAGGACCAGTCGTGCCGTTTCACCGCTGCCGTGGTAGCCGTCGGCGAAGAATGTGTTGGACACGGTGTGCAGGAGGGCCGCCCGGCGGAGCAGCCCGCTGCCCAGCCACGCACCACGTCGTTGGACCTGCGTATATGTGTCGTCCACGTCTTCCCACCTGGCGTGATGGGCTCGCTCGGCTTTACTCCACGCCTTGGGCGAGGACTGCCAGCACAGGAATGCGGGGGTCGGGTCGATCCACTCGTCCAGCATCCTCGCGACTGCCTTGCGCCAGGAAGTCGCGGGCAGGCCAGTCAGGCGCAGCCGGGTGGGCGTTCCGAGCACGCGCAGTTCGATCGCCGTTAGTTCGCGTCGTGTGATGCGCAGGCCGGGCACGCCGTGGACCTCGTGGTCGGAGACGTACGTGGGGAGCAGGTTGAAGAGGATCTCGGCTGCCCTCACTTCGCTCTCCACGCGAAGGGCGATGCCGTCCGGCTCCGGGTACACCGCGGCGATTCCGAGAGGATGGCGGGTGTAGCAGTGTCGGGACTCCAGGAGGTTCACGAAAACCCGTGCCTCCAGGAACTGCTGGTCGCTCGAAGCGGCTGTCGGGATGGGCGGCGCTTCAGGATCAAGCAGGCCGATTGCCCGGTGGGCCTGCTGGACGCTCTCGCCTGTGTACCGGCACCGGAGCAGGTGGATGTCTTGCCGCATCGTGCTCATGGGTCTCTCCTGAACGTCTCGGCCCAGGACGTGCGGAAGTTGAGATCCCAATGAAGCGTGGAGGGGCATCTGGAAACCGGTTCACCCGAGCTTGGAGACGAAAGGGGCCGATGTGTCTCCGGGGAGCGGTGGCTGGCCGCAGCTGGAAGGTAGCAGGGCCTACGTCCGACTTTCGCCCTTCTGGCAATCCTGGGCGCGCCGTTCACCCGGACGGTGGCAGCTGCTTGCCGGATCAGCTTCGGCTCGGCTACGGTCCGCCCCGGGTTGAGGGACCCTCGTCGTGCGCCCCGGATCGATCGCGCAGCGTGTCGAAAGCCCCAGGTGCCCTCCCTGTATTGCCGCACCCCGAACAACCATCGTTCTCGCAGGCAATGGCTCATCCCGCGCTGAGGATCCGGCAGCGCATGGTGAAGGGAGCTGCCATGCCAAAAAGCGAACTGATCGACCTGTGCCGCCGCTACACCGGGGAGACCTGGTCCGGTGCGAAAGAGCGCATCGAGCGGTTGCCCGAAGGAAGCCCGCCCATCCCCGCAGCCCAGGGTCAGCAGGCCTTCCTTGAGAGCCAGGTCCTTCGGGCCCTGCTGGACCACCCCACCACCTACACGACCCGGCCTCTGCGCATTCTGCGTGTTATCCCCAACGAGCGTCGTCCCGTCGTCCGCTTCGCGGCCGACTCCGATCCGGACGGATTGGCCGACCTGATCTCCTGGGGTCTCTTCTCGTCCGGAGGCAAGCACGATCTGCACGGAATCAGCGGTCTACGCGTGGCCAAGGACGGCCATGGCAGGCTCGACCTCGAACTCCATGGAACCAACGCGCGTATCCGGCTAGAGGGCGTACCCGACCGAGCCTGGGCGCAGGCGGAGGAAATCCGACACATGACTGCGGTCAAGCACAACGAGCAGTCACCGTGCAGGCACCTCGGTCTGACGCAGGGCGAGCGGGCTTTCGCTCACGAGCACGGATGGTTCGAGCGGCAATGGCAGGAGACTGCAGAGTTCGGCAGCGCGCTACTGCGTCGCCTGCTGATCTTCCGGTCAGGAGCCGACTGGCTCGACATGGCCGGTTTCACCAAGCATGCCGACACATACGGGTTTCAGTTGACCTTCGCAGGAACGCGTTGGACGGATCACGACCTCCTCGTTGAGCACCTCACCCACCCCGTCTGCGGGATCGCACTCACGGAGGACATGCGCACCTGCTCGTGCAGCTACGGGAAGAAGGGCTGCCGCCTCTGGTTCAACGGTCCCGATCACGCACCCGGCCGGCTCGACTTGCAGATGCTCGAGGCGGGTCCGGACTGTGAAGTCGCCGAGTACAACCAAGCGCTCGCCTTCACCGGCAGTCCCAGCACCCAGATCGCACGCGTGACGGGAAACCCCCCGGGCATGACTGCGGACTGTGCCCCGAACTGCCACCGCCATCACGACACGGTCGGGCATCTTCAGCGCGTGATTAAGAGGCGGGAGAAGGAACTTCATCGCCTTCGGCAGAAAGCTCATTGACGGCTCGTAGACGACCAGGTCCACGCTCCTCAGCCTGTACCCACGGCGTGTCTACACCGGAGCACCTCTCTGAACCGCTTCGGGCACCTACGCCGGACGTAGGCACGACAATGGGCGGCCGGAGCAACACTGAACTCAAGCTCCGACCGCCCATCGGCATGTGGTCTGCCTGGCGCCGGCCTGCTGGTCTCACCTTTATGCCTCCGGTCCGGCCAGGGCGAAGTCGTCCTTCGTCAGCTCGGCGCGGAGCCGCTGCTCGGCCACGTCAGCGTAGTGCGAGGACAGTTCGACGCCCACGAAGCGACGTCCCTCGCGAAGGGCCGCGACGCCCGTGGAGCCGCTGCCGGTGAACGGGTCGAGGACGACGCCGTCCTCGGGACAGATCTGTACGAGCTGCTGCATGATCTCGACCGGCTTCTGGGTGATGTGCACGCGGTCCTTGCGGGGCTGCGAGGCGATGAAGTGGCCGGGCAGGTACAGGTCCCGGTCCTTGGCCAGGCTGCCCTTGACTCCCCAGGTGATGAACTCGGCGGACTGCTTGAAGCCGCCCTTGCGCGGCCTGCTGGCGGGCTTGATCCAAGGGATCGTGCCGCTCCAGGTCCACCCGGCCATCTGCAGGGCGTCGGATGTGGTCGGCTCCTGGCGCCAGTCGGAGAAGACGACGGCGACCGCGTGCTCGGTCGCGGCCCGGTAGGACTCGGTGAGCAGTTCGGTCAGCCAGGAGCGGTACGAGCGCTGATCGCGGTTCTCACCGGGGAAGTTGGCGAGGTCGTGGGCCGAGTTGCTGGTGACGTACTTGGCCCGCGCGGTACGCCCGGTGCGGTCCGCGCTGGTGCGCCCGCCGGAGTTGTACGGGGGGTCGGTGATCACGGCGTCGACGCTCTCATCCGGGAGGGACTTCAGCACGGTCAGGGCGTCGCCTCGGTGCAGCGTGTAGCTCATGTGGGAGGGCCTCTCTCAGGCATCGCGGATCTGGGCCCGCGCCGGGACAGCCTCAACGGCGTTCAGCTCGGGCGGGGTTGGGCCGGAGGTTAGCGGCGTTATCCGGCCGGACCTAACGAGGTGGACCATGCTGTCGGCCCGCGTCTGGGAGTCGTTTGGCGCGGCCGGAATCCCGTTCTACTGTCTCGCCGTGTCACCGGGCAGGAGCCTCGCTCCACCCCCGCTGACCTGTGCTTATCCGTGCTGTCTCGTCCAGTCGAAAGGTACGGAAGGCACGCTGCCCTCTTTCCTTCCGCACGCCGTCAGGAGCCCCGGTGTACTGCCTGAGATTACGAGCGCGGCTGGCTGCCGCGCGTGACCTGACACCGGCGTCCGGGAGCTACCAACTCCCCTGACCCGGGCCCGCCCGAGCGGCGGATGCACATCGGCGCGGTGCCGACGGCTTTGCACGAGAAGTCGGCACCGCGTCTCCTACGAACACCGAGGAGCCGCTGCGATGCAGCATGCCCTGATACCTCCGCGCGCCGACCCGTCAGCCGGTTGGCACCGCCGCCTCGGTGAACGGCGGCGGCGATGAAGAAGACGACCGGAGCCGTCCTCGGTCTCTGCGCGACCGGCCCGATCCTGTTGGCCGCTCCGATCCTCGCCATCGGGGCCGGGACCGCCTCAGCCTCCGCGCCCTGCTCGACGGATGGCGCGCAGGGTGTGGATACCGGGGCCGTCGCCACGCAGGTGAAGAACATCCTGGACGGCGGCGGCAAGGGCTCGGTCTCCGTGCCGGGCCTGGACGACCCGGCCGAACAGGTGCCCCATGCCAAGACGATCCAGGCCACCGGCGTCGCAATGAACATCCCGGCCCGAGGGCAGGTCGTGGCTCTGGCGACCGCCCTGCAGGAGAGCGGCCTGCGGAACCTGACCTACGGCGACCGTGACTCGCTGGGGCTGTTCCAACAGCGTCCCTCGCAGGGCTGGGGCACGGCGAACCAGATCCTCGACCCGGTGCACGCCTCGACCAAGTTCTACGAGGGACTCCAGCAGGTCCCGGGCTGGCAGTCCCTCTCGATCACCCAGGCCGCCCAGGAAGTGCAGAAGTCGGGCTTCCCGGAGGCATACGCCAAGTGGGAACCCCTGGCCACCGCCCTGCAGAAGGCCATCAAGCCCCTGCTGCCAAAGGCCGGTGACCGGTCGCCGAGCCCTTCGCCATCCGGCTCGACCGACACCGGCAAGTCCAGTACCGCGGGCGTCTGTTCGGCGGACGGGGACGGGACCGACTTCGGCATCATCCCGCCCGGCGCGGTGCCTGCCGAGTACAAGATCCCGGCCGACGCTCCGCGAAAGGTCCGGACGGCGATCCGGTGGGCGCTCGGCCAGCTCGGCACGCCGTACCAGTGGGGCGGGACCTGCAAGAACTCCCACGGCAAGGACGCCATGGGCCGGTGCGACTGCTCCTCGCTGATGCAGCAGGCATACAAGGCCGCCGGGGTCACGCTGACGCGGACGACATACACGCAGGTCAAGGACGGCAAGGCGGTATCGGTCGACGCCCTTCGGCCGGGTGACCTCCTCTTCACCGAGGGGACGGCCGCCGTACCCGAGCACGTCGGCATGGCCATCGGGCAGGGCTTGATCGTCCACGCCCCGCACACCGGCGACGTGGTCCGCATCACGACCCTCGCGTCCTGGAAGCCGCAGATCCTCGCGGCCCGCCGAGTCGTCTGACCGGCGCTTCTCACACTCCCCCCCTTTTCCTCGCACCGCCGCTTCGCCCCAGCGGGCTTTGGCGTGCCGTAAAACGAACTGGAGTTCCCTATGTATCTCGCCGACCAGGTCATACAGCTCGCCTACGACCCCGGGATCAGGCCGAACGAGGGCGGCTTGCCGGGCCTGTCCGTCCTCAAGCAGGTGATGGGCTCCATCAACCTCTTCGGCCTCATCGCCGTGGTCGGCGCCCTCGCCGTCAGCGCGGGCGTGTGGGCCTGGGGTCACCACTCCGGCGGTCACCAGGCGGAGGCGAACGGGAAGAAGGGCGTGCTGGTAAGCGCCGGTGCGGCCCTTCTGCTGGGCGCGGCGAACGGCGTGGTGGCCTTCTTCAGCACGCTCGGGACGCAGGTCCACTGATGGCTCCGCACTCCACCCACCCCGGCGGCGCATCGCGCGTGCGCCGCCGGGCGCTGCTCGGCACCACCGTCCTGGTGGTGCTCGTCGCCCTCGCCGGCCTGGCCGCGTACCTCACCCGCGACGGCAGGGGACCCTCCAACTCTCCTGTTCCACCGTCGAGTTCGCCCACTGCTGCCTCCCCATCCGCGTCGCCGTCCGGACCGCACACGCCTCGCACCGGTCCTCGTGCCCTTCCGGACCCGCCGAAGACCCACGACCCCATCAGGTACGGGAAGGCAGCCGCAAAGGCGCTGTGGTCGTACGACACCCGTGCGTACTCGCAGACCGAGCTGCGGAAGGCCTTGCGCGGCTGGTTGACCACGGAGAAGAAGTACGCCGATCAGGCCTCGGTCGACAAGGTCGTCCCCTCTCGCGCGCTGTGGAAGGAGATGGCCGCCAACGGCCAGTTCGCCCGCGCCAAGGTGCACGAGGGGCACTTCCCGCACGCGTTCACGCAGGCCCTTCAGGAGGACCCGGGCGCGATCACCCAGGCATACGTCTACGCCGTCACGGTCTCCGGCAAGCAGTCGATCGCCTGGAAGGGCTCGCCCGACGGCGGCGCGGAGAGCCGTTCCGCCACCCTCGCGGTCCAGTGCCGGCCTGACCACGCCTGCGCTCTGGTCGGTGTCATGCCGTCCGTCGCTCCCTGACCCCGCCCAAGAAAGGAGGTAGCACCATGGGAGTCTGCGACTACCCGCTGATGGACACGGTGTGCGGCACCGTCGAATTCGCCACCAACCCCGCCGGAGCCGTCACCGACGGCATCGGTGCCTGGATTGCGAAGTCGGCGGGCGAGCTGGCGGCCAGCGCGGCGGATCTCGCCGCCAAGACGGTCAACGCGACGACCGCCATCGATCTCAACGCCGGTTGGTTCCGGGACAATTACGAGTTGCTGCTGCCCATCGGGCTCGCGCTGACCGTCGGCACGTTCTGTATCCAGCTCATGTTCGCGGCCTGGCGGCGTGATGAACGTGCCCTGGCCCAGGCGGCGTTCGGCACCATGACCGGCGTCCTCTTCAGCTTCTCCGCCATCGCCTTCACCACCGTCGCCATCACCGTGGTTGACGCCCTGTCCAACGGCCTGTTCCAAGCGGCCAACACGTCCGTCGACGACGCGATCCGCCGCGTGGTCAAGGTCAATCAACTGGGGGCGATGTACAGCTTCGGCTGGGCCGTCCCAGCCCTGGTCGCCCTGGGCTGCGCGATCGGAGCCTTCCTGTACTGGGGCGTCATGGTGGCCCGGAAGGTCGGCGTCCTGATCATGGTCGCGCTCGCAGTCTTCGCCGGGGCCGGCGGCGGCTGGGAGGTCGCCAAACGGTGGCGGCGCGGCTGGATCGAGGCCACCGCCACCCTGATCGTCTCCAAGCTCCTGATGACCGTCGTTTTCCTCATCGGCGTCTCCGCCATGGGCAAAACCGACACCAGCGACGGGATGGGTGCCCTGTCCGACGCGATGGCGGGCATCGTCGTGATGGTCCTAGTGCTTCTGTGCCCCTACGCGACGTACAAGTTCGTGCACTGGGCCAGCGACGGCGGCGGCCACGACGACCTGCACCGCACCGGCGTCGCCGGCATGGCGGTCGCCGCAGGAGCGGCGAAGACCGCGGGCACCCTGGCGATGCAGGCCAAGACCGGAACCCCCGCTCCGCAGGGCCCGAGCAAGGTTCCCGGTGCCGGTGCCGATGGCGTCGCCTCCGGCATCAATCCCTCCGGCGGAAGCCTCAGCAAGGAAGGAATCGACGCCGGTCCGCCCAAGCAGCAGACCCGCTTCCGGTACGGCGAGAACCCGAACGCCACCGGCGACAAGGGCCGAGCCCTGATCCAGCGACCCGGGATCCCACCGCTCATCACGCGTCCCGGCGAGGACGGTTCCGAGGCGCACGTCCCAGGCGTCACCAGCGCGTCGGCGCCGGGCGGCAACCTGACCTCCATGCCGCCTGTCGGCCCCGCGCCCTCGGCCGCCGGTTCTCCGACGCCAACGAACTGGGTGTTCCCCACCCAGCCGCCGTCGGGTTCCTGACCCACCACACCTGGGGGCGGGCTGCATGCCACGGCCCGCCCCCGCCC
>NZ_JAAAHS010000179.1 GCF_009908195.1 Streptomyces boluensis
CCTCCGGCTGGTCGGTCGACTCCCGGCCCGCCGGGGACGAGGCGGCGGACGTTCATCGCGAGACATTCGACTACGTCGTTGTCGCCAGTGGGGCTCATCATCATGCCCAACTGCCCGAGCTGGGCGGGCGTGAGTCGTTCCGCGGGACCGTGCTGCACTCCAACGAGGTGCGGGCCGGGACATTCGCGGGGCGGCGCGTGGTCGTCGTGGGCGGCGGCAAGTCCGCATTGGACCTGGTCACCCGCGCCGCACACGAGGCGGCCTCGGCCACGCTCGTGCAGCGCAAGGTGAACTGGATGATCCCCGAGCGGTTCCTGCTCGGTCTGGTCGGCTACAAGTGGATCCTGTTCACCCGGTTCGGTGAGGCGCTCCTGCCCCGCTATCACGATCCGGCCTGCGTCCGTCCGATCGACCGCATCGACGAGCGGGTCAAGCGGGCTCTGTGGTGGCTCATCACCCGCAACGTGCTGATTTCCACCGGGCTGTACCGGCTGCCGAGGCAGCTGCGGCCCGCTCACGGGCTCCCCTTCCACCTGGCCCACGCGGGAGTGATGCCACGCGGCTACGCGCGGGCCGTCCGCCGCGGCCTGATCGCCCCCAAGGTCAGTGCCGTCGAGGCGTATACCGACAAGGGGCTGCGACTGGCGACCGGCGAGGAAGTGGCGGCGGATGTCATCGTGTTCGCCACCGGGCACCACAAAATCTTCCCGTTCCTGGACTCGAGCGTGCGCGTGCACGATGACGACGGGCGGCTGCGGCTCTACCGAGGCATCGTGGCCCCCGGCGCCGACCGGTTGGGGTTCGTCGGTTTCCGGCAGGTCTTCAACAACATCATGGGCGTGGAACTCACCGCGCACTGGCTGACCAGCCATTTCCGGGCGACGCTGCGCACCACCCCGGGCGAGCAGGGGATGCGGGAGGCCATCGACTCTCGTCTGGCCTGGCAGGAGCAGGTACTGCCAGGCTCCGGCGGCTACGACTTCGGCCCCTACGACATCCACTGCGCGGACGAACTCCTGCACGACATGGGGTTGCCATCCCGCCGCGCCGGCAACCTGCTGGCCGAATACCTGCTTCCCGGTGGAGTGGCACACCGCTACGCGGGCCTGACTCGATCGAGTTCGGCGAAATGAATGCAGAGCATGAGCGGCCCGATGCTCGGCGAGCCCCGCTGACCTGCCGAGGAACGCCCACAAGTGTGGGTTAGAAGCTGTTTTTGAACTCGCCGAAGGCGGCGCTTGCGTAGGGTGACCGCGATACGAACTGTCGAGGACGACGTTGATCTCCCCTCCGGTCCGCCAGTCATGACGGTGGTTTGCTGGACCGTCCAGCGGCGGTCGCCTTGTCGTGCAGCATGTCGACGATGATGCAATCGTCTGAATCCGCTCGTGGCCCGCAGCGGGCCAGGGAGAATGCTCGATATGGCCGACGGATGCAGAGGAAACATCCCGGATCGAGCCCACATCAACGACTTAGGCCGCTTGGACGCCATCTCCGCGACCAGCCGCTCCCTGGATGCCACGGAGGTCGTCATCGTCACGGCCCCCGTGCTGCCCTTCGTGCAGTCGCTGGCCACCCAAGCCGGACAGCGAGCTTTCGAGGCCGCGCGGGGTCTGACCAAGGCGCTGTTCAGGAAGAGCGGCCAGGACTTTTCGGGGGCACCACATCCTCGTCGTCCAAGACGACGGGGGCCCCGTCACCTTCGAGATGCCAGGTGGTCTGCCCGACGAGGCTCTCCGGGCCCTCGCCGCCACCGATATCGAGGCCCTCGCGGCAGCGGATCCGGACGGCGGCAAGGTGAGGATTCGCTGGGACTCCCGAGGCAGCTCGGTGGCGGCGGACAGTCTTCCGATCCCCTTGATGGGGCGCGGGTAAGAACTGTGTCACCAGCCGCAAACGCTGTGTCTCGTCACGGGTCGCAGCATGGACTCTGGTTTTGGTGTGTCTCGTGAGGGTTGTGAGGTCTCATGTCTGAGCGTCGTGTTCGGTTGCGGGTTCGCCGGGTGGGGCCGCGCCCGCCCATTCCCCCGGTCTCTGGTGCAGATCGGGCTCAAGAAGACTCGTCCCCGGCCTCTGCTGCAGGCTCCGCCCGACGCTCGTTACTTCGGGGGTTTGTGAGGTGGTACCGCAGGTCTGATCTAGCCAAGCACACCACGGTTCTCGCCGTGGTCGTAGCTGCCGCGAGCCTTGCGATCACATCGTGGGGAACGTACAAGGCAGCCCAGGTCGCAAATGATCAGCTGACCCAGTCACGCGAGGACAACAAGAAGGAGGAGGAGGACAACAAGAAGGAGGAGCGCGCACAAGCCTCCCGTATCTCGATGTGGGTCGAAGGTACAGAGCCGACGCGAATCGTCCTGGCGAACCGCTCCCTGGACCCCGCTTGGGCCTTCCTGCACAACTACAGCCTGGGCCCCAAAAACATACCTAGAAATACGATGGGGATCGGAGTCCTCCCTCCCTGCACCCGTCTGAGCATGCCCATCACGAAGTTCATACCGGACGTCCAGGAAGACCTTCTTCCCCAGAAAGGGACCTCCCACGGGAAGGTAAAGCTCGCCATCATCGACGCTGACGGACGAAAGTGGCTTCGCGGCCCAGACGGCAGCCTGGAATCGGTGAAAGACTTCGGGGAGTATCACGGCAACATGTCCATGGCGGACGGGGGGAGCGCCACGTGGGTGATGGAAAAGAGCGTAGAGGTCAAGACGCTCCCTGAGTGCGGCAGAGCAAGCTGACCCCACGACCATGGCTGCGGCGACGGTGCTGGGGTGATGGTCGCTGTTTGCGGCTGGTGACAGCGTTCTTACTGGGACCCCTTGATGAGCTGGCCATCCCAGTGGCGGTCCGCTGATCAGACCGAAGGCGCCAGCTGGAGCCGCGAGGTTGCCGGTGGAACTCGGCTTCTGCGCGTCAGGCGGCGGGTCATGAGGGTGACCGCGGCCCAGGTGATCAGGGCTTCGGAGTGCTGGACGAGCCGTTCGTAGTCGCGGGCGTGACGGCGGGCATTCATCACCCGGGACAGGGACCGTTCGACGACCCAACGGCGAGGGACGATGACGAATCCGGCGGCGTCCTTGGGACGGCTGACGGGCTTGATCGTCAGGTTGAGGTGCCGTTTCGCCCAGGTCACGAGCTTGCCCGCATAGGCGGAGTCGGCCCAGACGATCGTGATCTCGGGGTGCGTGAGTCGCAGCCGGAAGAGAATTTCCTTCGCTGCGGCCGAGTCGTGCAGGTCGGCCGGGGTGACCATGACCATCAGCGGCACGCCGCGGGTGTCGACCACGAGGAGGTGTCGCTTGCGGCCGTTGATCTTCTTCCCTGCGTCATAGCCCCGAGATTCCGACGGCCACACCTTCTCCCGCTCCCAATGCAGCGCTTGCTCCCACCACCGGGCCACCACCGCATACGCCAGCGCGAACACCGCCTCAGGATCCACCCCGCCCCGCACCGCCCGCCGCGCCACACCCGACCACCGCCGCTGCGCCACGACGACGTCCGGCATCGCGCGCAGATCCAGAAGCTCCAGCTTCTGGCCGGCGTCCGCGTCCACCAGCCACCGCCCGTGCCGCACACACACCCGCTCCCACCGCGCCGCGTACCGCACCCACCCCACAGGCGACCCCGACCGTCGTGCGGCGCAGAGACGGCAGCCAAGGGCCACCGGCCCCACCACCGCACCACCCACACGCCACAGGGCCGTTGGCGCCCCCGAGCTCTCACCCTCCGAGCCGGATTCCTCGTGCTCCCAGGAGGGCAGCGCTCGCGCCAGCACCGCTTTGTCGACACGGCACAGGTCGGCCAGCAACTGCCGCCCCGCCACATTCAGCACCATCTCGGCATCGGCCCTCGCACCCCCGCCCGGATACCGGGGCCGCGAACCACGCCACTGCCACTGCGAGCGCAGCGCGCTCTCCTCCAGCCCGTACCGTCCCGCGAGTCGACAGACCAAAGAGAACGTCGTCTCGCCACGCAGCGGCGCCACACGGAAAGCCCCTTGGCCGCCCCACGCGTCCCTGCGCTCGCCACGAGGCCTGATCACCGGGTTCGTCGCTTCACGGCCCCTCATCAGCGCATGCCCAACTCGTCGAGGCCGGTTCGTCGTTGGTCGGTGACCAGGTCGCCTCGGCGAAGGTTGTCAGCCGTCGCGATGTCGCGGTCCAGGGCGCTCAGGCGTGGTGGGTTCTGGTGCGGGTCGATCACGACGGCGTGTAGTTCGTCGCCGATCTGTGGGGGCGCGGCATCACCACGCCACGAGGGGCGCTGTGACTGGTCGATGAATCCTTCGATGTCGGTTTCTGTGATGCGCACGATGCAGCCGACGCGGCTGACGATGCTGACCTCAACGACGAGTTCCTCATGCCGTTCCAACATGCCCCCTCTCACCAGCGGATGCCCAACTGATCCAGATCACCACGGCGCTCTACGGTGAGCTTCTCAGCCCGGCGGCGCACGTTCGACACCCACATGCCCAACGCGACCGGGACGGTGTTGTCGGGGGTGGCCTCGCGCCCCGAAGCAGCCGGTCCGGCGTCCTCGACAGACAGCTCCTCGACATGCTTCCTCGGGACGTTCAAATGCCCCTCGCGGGCCCGGTATTGGCGTGCGGCAGCAAGGTTGAGGTTCCACTTGTCGCCCTGTGTCCGCTTGACGGGCTGCTCGTCCTCGCCCGCAGGCTCGAGGCCGAGGACGTGTGCCAGCAGCCATTGCTGGGCGGGCTGGAGCTTCTCGTAGCCGTGGCGCTGTGCCTGGACCCACCGTCCGAGGTCTTCGCCTTGCACCACCACCTCACCGACGGCCGACGGCAGGCTCCCGTCGCCAGCCACGTGGGCTTGTGAGTGGAAGGTGCTCCGAACCCTGCCGGGATTCGGAGCACCTTCCGCTGTTTTAGGGTGTCGGTATGGACATGACACGGGGGACAAAGGCGAGGCCACGGCACTGGAAAACCGCGATCGCTCTCGCCGCGCTGCTGGCAGTGACCGGATGCGGCACTGATGCCGGAGAACACAGCGGCGTGGCAGCGCCGCCTTCTGCCGCTCCCGCTCCGAAGCCGGGCCCGAAGCTCGCCGACTGGAGCATCGACTACGCGAGCGCGTCCCGCGACGCCGAACTGGTCGCCATCGCCGCCACGTCCGCCGACGAGGCGTGGGCCGTCGGTTCGGAGGCCGTCGACGAGGACGACATCCGGTACTTCCTTCTGCACCTCGACGGGGGCACCTGGCAGCGTCGTCCGCTGCCACCCCAGTTGAGCGCCGACGCCCAACTGAACGCCCCATCCCTCGAAGCCTCCGGCTCCGGCAACGTCTGGCTGTCCGGTGACCTCGGCATGGACGGGGACTACAAGCCGTTCACGCTGCGCTGGGACGGGGCGCGGTGGCGGACCATCCCGGTGGGCTCCCGGCTCCTGGACGTCGCCCCACTGGCACCTGACGAGGTGTGGGCGCTCGACAACGACGGGAAGACCGCCCGCCGTTGGGACGGCAACCGGTGGACCACGATGCGCCTGCCCGCCACTGCCGCTTCCCTGGACGCCCTCGCGCCGGACGACATCTGGGCGGTGGGCGACCGGAAGGAGGCCGACGGGACCAGGCAGCCCGCGGCCATGCGCTGGGACGGGCACACATGGCGGCTCACCAAGACCCCGGAGTACCGCTTCCACTCCGAGCCCTACCCGTATGAGGCCGCGTCCCTCGCCGACGTCATCGTGGTGTCGCCGACCGAGGTCTGGGCACTGGGGCTGCATGACTACGAAGCCGGCGACAGCGACACCGAGGAGGAGGAGGTCTATCTGCGCTGGGACGGCACGAGATGGGCCAAGGCCCGTACGGGCTTCGATTATCTTCCGTCGGGGACGGAGTTCGCTGCGGACGGCGCCGGAGGATTCCTCCTCAGCCCCTGGCGGCACCGGAGCGCCGACGGCACTCTCCGCAAGATCGGCCGCCCACCGCTGATCGCCGGCCGCTCGAAGACCGTGACGGAGGCGGACCGGTCCCAGCACCTGTGGGTGGCGGACATGGCCCGGGTACCGGGTACGCGACAGGTCCTCGGAGCGGGTTCCGTCGAGCTCGGATCTCATGGCAACGCCAATTTCCGGCGGGCCGTCGTCGTGCGCTACGACCCCACGAGCCGCGACCGGTAGGGCCTGTTCGATCGAGCTGGCGCGGGTGTGCCGCGTCCCGCCGACCCTGTGCGCCACCAGGACGTTGCGACGCCCGCTCTCCAGGTCCTCGACATCGAAGGCCGGGCCGGCGACGCGCTGCAGATGCTCGGCGAACGCGTCGGTGAACGCCGTCCATTGGGCCTGACGGTTGGTGAACGCCTCCTCGGCCGCCACAGTCTGGTCGTACGGCGTCGGCCAGGCCGTGTCCGTCATGGCCCGCTACATCGACGAGCATGCCCCTATCGAGCCCAAGCGCCGCCGCGGCGCCGCCGCTGAGCAACTCCCGTACTTCGAGCGGCTGGTGTGGGCCCACATCGTGTGCTGCCTGCGCGCCGAGGCGGCCATCTGCGCGCAGCGTGTCCTCGCGCAGCACCGCGCCATGGCCGCGGCCGCCGCCCGAAAGGGAGCGGCGAAGCAACTCGAGCGCGCCCGCTGGGACCTCGAGCACTTCAACCGCACGCGCGAGGAGCGGGACCTGCTCCACCTCAAGGACGACGACAAGCGAAAGGCCGTCGAGGAAGCCGAGGCACAGCTGGAACAGGCCCAGCAGGAGTGCACCTCGCAGAGCCAACACGGAGCGGGACGAGACGTGGGCAGCGCCGGCGAGGCGTACCTCGCGCTCGAACTGGAAGGCCTCGCCGAGCGAGCACAGGACCTCTACGAACGGATGGCCGCCGAACCCGCCTTCACTGCCTGGCGGGCGGAGCACGCCCTCATCGATCCGCTCTACGACTCCTGGCTCGACGGCTCGCTGTCCGAGGCGTTCCGCCCGCCGGAGTGGTTCGCCGACCCGCAGACCTTCCTCAAACGGCAGGTCTTCTGGGGTGAGGCGTGGCGGGAGCAGATCGACCAAGGCGGCGATGTGTCCCGGCTGTTCGGCGCCGTGGAACGACGCGTCGTCGACCAGTTCCAGCGGGAGTGGGAAGTCGCCCTCGTAGCCCCCGCCCCCGGCATGGACCCCCGCTTCCGACACGAGGACGACGTGCTGGTCCTCGCGACCTGCCCGGAGGAGACGACCGCGGTCTACGTACTGGCCCACGACGTGAGCGGCGTCGCCGCAGCCGAGGCGATCACGCCGGTACCCAGGGACCTGGCCTCGGTGGCAGAGGCTCTGGCCAAGGTCTGACGAGCGCTCACCACTGAGAGGTCAGCCCAGCACGCCAGGATCGGTGTCGGGGCGGCAGCGCGCGCCTGGTGTCCATGACTGGCAAGTTCAGTCCCGTCAGTCCCGTAGCTCTGGTGCGCAGGTCGTCCTCTCTGGCCGTCGCCAGCTCCAGCGGCGGGGACACTGGCGGCAGCGATTCGTAGCGCCATACCCGCCTCCTCCACGGAAACCGCACGTGCCCAACGGCGGGCCCCACGGGGCGGGGGAGTGTAGGTGTTGGCGGTCTCGTATGGGCGGCCCTCACCCAACTAGCCTCGACCGGACGGAACTTCGGGGCAGCCTGGCCTTGTGCGGCGGACATCGGCAGAGGGGCGGACAGCAGTGGACGCGTTCGAGGAACTGCAAGAAGAACTGCAAGAGGTCGTCTCACTGAAGGCGATCATGTGCGTGACCGCGCCGAACGCGCCCCGTACGTGACGGCCGTCAACCACGCCGTACAGGACCTGCCCGACGGCGCTCCCGACCCGCTGTTGGTCCACGCCGAGGACCCCAGGAACCGCACGGCAACCGTGGACGCCCTCTACTCCGGACTGCACCTCAACCACACCCACGGCACCCGCCCGTGCCGCCTCGCCGACGCTGAGAACCTGATCGTCAACGAGCTGCAGTGCACCCCGCGCCTGATGATCGTGTTCGACGAACTGCGCACCGAGCCCCTGGTCATGCTCTACAACATGTGGGGCACTTGGTCCCGGGTCATTTCCCGCTGGTCCTGGCCGGGGAGAGCAGCAAACTCGCAAAGGCTCTCGACCGCCCCCACCTCGCGAGCCTGAAGTCCTGCGTCTTCCTGCGCTACCGAGTCCCCGAACCCGCCTGACACACCCCACCCCGACAAGCGTGAGAGGCCCGCGCCCTGGTCCTGGTCTGCTAGTCAGTGGGGCCTCTACCGCTCGGCGTCGAGGACTCAACCGAACCCGCCCCCCAGACCTTAAACGGTCTAGCGATGCTCACAGGGGAGATCACCCTCGGCTTTCCGTAGGAGGACCGCCCGGTGGGGACAGCCTCATGCGCAGCGCGATCTCCGTATTGCGGTCCAGGACGACTGTGTGCCCGACCCCGTCCTGTGCCATGTGCTGCGGAGCGTCACCGAACACATGAGGCCCTCGATGCCCCTCTGGGAGTACGCAGAGAGCTGCGCCCTGACGGGTGCTCTCCCTTACCGCGCAAACCAGACGCCAGAAAGGTGATTCCCACTCGTCATCGTCCCCGGACCAGCGGAGCCACATCAGCTGGAGGTCCTTCGCCCAGCACAAGGTGAGGTGCTTGCCACCGTGTCCGCTGTGCAACCGGCACCTCAAGCCTTGGGGCGACCAGGCACGGCACAGGCCGCCATGAGAACTCCGTAATCGGGGCTTGTACGGAACCCGGGACACCGGGAGGGGAACCGGACGTTCCTTTGACGCCTCGGCAGCGGAACGGCGTCTTCGATACGCGGCTTGGCGGCAGGCGGATGAACAGAAGCGACGCGGACGGCCCCCTTTCACGGTCGGCGAGTCCGAAGGTACGAGGACTACATCGCACTGGGCGCATCGACGGATGGTCGCCTCGGATATCTCCCGCGCCCAAGTCCGGAGCTCGGCAGAGACTGGAGTCTGCTCGTCATAGAACTCGTTCTCGACCTGTTGCGATCGACTCGGATGCCGGAGGCGAGAGGTGACGGTGCCCAGCCGAGCCACCGCCGCTGCTTCGGACAGACCCAACCGGCTCGCCACATGGCGGAGCGGTTGGCCCATCACGACTGCCATGACGAACAGGGCGGCGTCATCTTCATCGAGGGTCGCTAGCACCCACCCGATGGTGCTCGTGTTAGCACGAGATGCTGTGGGGTCCCGGAGGACGCGCTTGCGCTTCATCGTCCGCTACCTCCCCCGGTAGCCGGGAGCTCGGCCGTGGAGTTGCCGCTCTCTGGAACGAACGGGGCCAGGGCCAGTTGACCGGCTGTGATGACGATTGTCGGGGAGGCGGCAGAGGAAGTGCCAGTGCCGTTCTCCACCGTGCTCGAAGGCGTACCAGCTTCGCTGGGTACGTTGCGCCACTTCCCCCAGGGCAAGAAGCAGGACAGCGCGCCAAGGACCTGACTCAAGCCGACCAGGACTGCCGGCACGTCCTCAGAACGGGCCTTCCGCAAGACCGACCTGATGATCCACGCCACCAATGCCGCGAGCACGGACACGACCGCGCCCAGACACACCACGTAGGCCATCGAGTTGGTCAACGGGACAGTGGACAGTGCGTACACAAAGACCTCCACAAACACGAAAGCCCCGGTCAACCGACCGGGGCTACAGGGGCAGGACGACGGGCTCGGACATCCGGGCCGCAGAAACAAAAAACTCCCGCGCCCCGAAGGGAGCAGGAGTAGCTGCAGACACACCTCTGTCCGCCGCAGGAAGAAGTCTGGCACGCCGCACCGCCGCACGCGACTGCCCCAAACGCGCAGGCCGTTGACCTGCGGCAGCGACACCCAGTGTCAGAGGTTTCGTAACGCTGACCGGACCGCACAGGGCCGCGCCTCAAGGACGTATGGCGGCGATGTCCTGGCGCCGGCGGCATCCTGCCGGTCCCACGCTGAGAAGGAGAGAGGCGCCATGCGCTGACCGTACGAGCGATGCCGAAGGGCCCATTCCCAAATTTGAGAATGGGCCCCTTCAACGGTGCTTGGGGACGTCGCGGGCCTATTCGGTGTCGACGTGGACGGGGTTGTCGCCGAGGTACCCGAGTCGCGCGTCGACGTTCGCCTCGGCCTCCCGCTGACGGCCCTTGTGGGCTTGCTCGGAGACGCGCCCGGTGGTGGTGCGGCAGTGCTCGCCGTCCGTCGCCCCGCACCGCTCGCACAGGATGCGCAGGACCTCGCGGCGTACCTCGGCGTCCCGTTCCGAGCGGCGCCGCGCCTGCGCCGCCTTGGACTCCCAACCCCGGTGCGAGATCCCATTCATCGCCTCGGCGTAGGTGGTGTGCTCGATGTCGTCGCGGCGCTCGGGGCTGAAGTGCGCGGCGTTGTACGCGAGCCACAGCAGTTGCCGCACGGTCGGCACGACGGCCGGGCCGCCGTAGGTCTCGCGGTCCTGGCCTCGGGCGGCCGCGCCCCACGGGTCGCCGCCGGGGAAGGCGGCCGCGACCGGCACGTCGCCGTCCACGATGGCTGCCAGGCGGGCGAAGGTCCGGGCGTGCTCGGCGGCGCGGGCGAGCTGCCGCAGCAGCACCACGACTCCGGACAGGTGCACCCCGATCTCCTCCATCGTGATCTGCGCACCGGCCCGCAGATGCGCGGTGTCGGTCTCCTCGATGCTGACCTGGGTGGTCGTCGTTGCGGTCATAGGTAACTCCCTTGTGGTTGCGGGCTGTTCACGGGTTCTGTCGCTGGTGGCGGGTGGTGGCCTCGGCGCCGCGCGCGATGATCCGGGCCTGTAGGGCGTCATGCTCGGCGGGTGTCGACTCCCGCTCGTGGACGACGGCCAGGCCGACACCGCTGTCGGCGCTCGCGGCGGTGGCCACCCTCGCCTCGGCCGTGTCCGGGCGGGCGAGGGCGTGACGCCCTTGGTGGACGATGCGGCCGCCTCGGGTGATGGCGAGCCGGTCGGGGCCGGCCTCCATCCATGGCGTCTCGAACGGGTCGGAGTCGACGAACTCGGGCGGCCCGGCGAACCATCCGGCCAAGTCGTCGTCGGGCGCGGTGTGTTCGACGTGCCGCAGTGCGCGGCCGTCCTCGGTCACCTCGTACGTCTCCGTCCACCGCGGCTCGGACTCTGTGGCCTCCACCGTGACCTTGAGCCGGTCGCCGGGCTGCGACGGATACCACGGGGCCCGCGTGAGCGCGTCGTGCCCGCTGAGCAGCGCGCCGACCTCGCCCACAAGGTCACAGCGGTGCTTGGCGTCCTCGGCCCGGCCGAGCGGCGACTGGGGCCCGTCCCCGACAGCGGCCTCGGGCACGCTCAGCCTCGACTCGGCGAGCCGTTCGCTGACGTACGCGGTGGCGTTCTCGGCCTGGTGGTGCATCACGGCGGCGAGGTGCGGGCCGGCCCACAGCGTCACGTGCGGGCCGGCCTCATCGAGCGAGCCCGCCGACACGGTCGCCCGGTCGTCGCGCTGAGGTTCCTGCCCGGCCTCGCCGTGTGCCGGGCCCGCAACGACGCGCGTACGGGTGCCGACGCGAGCCGCCGTGTTCCGGACGACGTGCTCGCCTGGCAGTACGACGGCGCACAGCACGCGACCGAGGCGGCCCTCCTGGCGGAGGGCTTCACCGCCGCCCACACCGTCGACTGCCTGAAGTCCTGCGTGTACGCGCATCAGTCGCCGGGCGGTGGCTACCAGCCTGCAGCAAGGGTGACACCAGCGGGCAAGGGCGTCCCGCCGCTGCCAGCAGGTTCTCTGGAGCGTCTCTCCTCTTGCCATGAGGAAGTCGACGGTGCCGCTGTCGAACAGCGCCCCAATGAAGTTGACGGTGGCGCCGGAGAACCGAGCCCCGGTGAAGTCGACGGTGCCGCTGTCGAACACCGCCCCGGTGAAGGCGGTGTTGCCGCCGGAGAATGTCGCCCCGGACAGGTCTCCGCCGCCGTAGTACGCGAGTGGACCGGGCGCCTCGACACCGAGCCCGCCGTCACTGAGCGGCGTGCTTCACGGGCGGACATCGCCGACGGCGTCGACCTCGAGGACGTCCTCGGCCCGCGCCGGTGAGCGAGCAGTGGCCGGCCCGCCTCTCGCCGCGCGTCGCACAGACTCTCCGCGAACTCCCCGACCACGTACGGGAGATGACGCGCGACGATCTCGACCTCGCCTCGCGATCACCGTGGGGGTGGCCGGCACGCACCTGACGCACTCGCCGTCTCCTGGGCCGGATAGCCAGCCGTGAACCGGGGGTTTGAGTTGTGGCGTTCCTCACGGTGCGCGCCATCGCGTGAACTCTCCGTGACCGGCCTCCTGTTGAAGGGCGGCCCACTCTCGAATCTGGGCCTTCACGCGCATCGCGCCCTTGACCAGCAGGCTCGAAGGTCACTCTCTGTGTTGATCGCGGAAGCTACTCATTGACACTGCGCACTGCGGTTGGGAGTGTCAACTGACCTGCGATTACGTAACGTCATGACGGCGTGAAGGGGGCGCTTCCATCGATGCCGTCGAGGCCCTATCGTCACTGATGGTTGCCTTCAGGTAGGCGTCTACGGACCCCCGAGCTCGGGGTCCGAAGGGCCTCGTCGGTCGGAGCACCGAACGCTCCACGACGGAAGGATGACAGATGATCACAAAGGTTCGCCACGGCGTCCTGTTGGTCGGGGCGTTGGCGTACGCCACCTACTGGCTGGTGCGCACGGCGACCGTGATCGGCTGGTCGTGAAAACGGCCACTCCCCCTCTGCGTGAATGAGAGGGGGGTGGCCGTCAGATCAGCCCGAACGCCAGGGGGCTCCGTGCCAGCGGGGCCCCTTCGGCTATCCGGGTTTCGGTACAGCACTGCTGTACCGAACCTGACTATCCATGAACCAACCGCCCAGGGTCAACCACGCTCGGCGCGACCAATGTTCATCGGGAAAACGCCTGATTGACGGCGTTCAACGGGCCCGGACGACAGTCACCACGGCATGTCGCGTGGTCCCGGCGAGTACCTCCAGGACGAGACTGCCACCGGTCGTGGTGTACGGCTCGCCGCTGTCGGTCCGGGCGCGCCGGCCGGGCCCGGACGCGGCGATGTGCTGGGCAAGTCGTCTGCTGAGCGGGGCGGTGAGGGCCTGGGACTGTGCGCGGCGCCCGTCGGGCAGACGGACGACGGCGGTTCGGGGGTGCGTGGCGTTTCCGGTGTAGCCGACCGCCTCGGCGTCGACCGTCTCGGAGTGCCGCAGTTTGTGCCACGACCGGCCAGGCCGGTACGCGCCTTCGGCGCGCTTCGCGACCACGCCCTCGATGTTCTGCACCTGGAACGCCTCGTACCAACGCATGGCGAGGGCCGGGTCGTTGGTGGCCGGCACCGGTTGCAGCGGGGGCCCGACGTCGGCGAGGACGTCTAGGAGGAGAGCCCGCCGCTCGACGTACGGACGCGGGCGGACGTCCCCGTGCTCGGGGTGCCCGAGCAGATCCCAGATGGCGTACGTCGCGGGCAGCTGGAGGGACAGGAGCCGCGCTCGGGCAGCGGCCGAGGCGGCACGAGCCTGCACCGCGGCGAAGTCCAGGGCGCCCTCGTTCCAGATGACCGCCTCACGGTCGAGCACGGTCCCGACGGCAGGACGAGGCCGGCCGACGCGAGATCGGGCCAGGCACTCGTCACGATCCGACCCGTACGGGACTGCAGCACGACCTGGTCCTCGTCGCGGAACAGCACGAGCCGATGCCCGTCGAACTTCGGCTCGTACCACCAGCCTTCACCGACGGGCAGCTTGGTGACAGGCCGGGCGAGGGCTACTTGAACAGGGCGTTCCACATGGCCATCGTGCGCTGCGAACTCCTGATGAGCCGGTAGCCCGGCGGCGCGGGACCTCAAGATCAGATCTCTTTGCCGAGGCTTTGCCAACGTCGCCGCGTACCCCAGTCCACTCCACGGATCTGCACAGATAATACCGATAGAAACCGATAGAAACCGATAGAAACCGATAGAAACCGATAGGAATCGACGCGGAATCAGACAAGGAAATCCGATACGCCGCTGGCAGCGCCTGAGCCCCAACCCCGGAGACTTCGCAGGTCACCGCAGTGCAGGCATGCTGCCCAATACGATTCTGTGTCGGATAGAGCCGAAATCGCCGTCGAAGTTTCCTGTTTTCAGGCTCGCTAGTGGCCCCCGCC
Source organism: Streptomyces boluensis (assembly GCF_009908195.1). GTDB lineage: Bacteria > Actinomycetota > Actinomycetes > Streptomycetales > Streptomycetaceae > Streptomyces > Streptomyces boluensis. The sequence continues at coordinate 14,093 of NZ_JAAAHS010000179.1, forward strand.
CCGATGAGGCGTATCCGTTTTTCGGGCCGCCAGAACTAATAAATCCCTATCGGAAACCGAGCCTGAGCAAGTGGCGAAATTGACGTTTCCGCAGGTGAGCGGGGGTCTCCACTTGAATCGACCGGAACTTGTAAAGGCCTCTCACCTTCTGCTCTCATATCCCGACGAGAGGCAGGCGCGAAATTTCAAAGGAGGGGCATTCATGGATTGGGTGCAAGCCATATTTTCACCGTTTGTCATCGCTGGGGGAGCTATTGCCGCTGCGCTGATCACCCGCAGCGGCCAGGATAGGAAGGGTGAAGAAGACAAGGGGAAGGGGGACGCCTTCGATGACTAGGGCCCGGTGGCCAGGGCGGTAATCCCTGTGCGCTTGATCTTCGCTGCGCCGTACGCTTCCCGCGTTCCGCGCGGCATGGAGTACGCGGGACAGGCCCTGGCCCTCGGTGACGACTGGGAGGTGGTCGGGGCCGCTCCCCACTGTCTGTGCTCGGTAGGGGCGTTGCGCGTCCGTCTGAGCGCCTCGGGTCGCGGCCGGGCATCTCTGTTGTCCACGGTGCTGCGAGGCGGTGTGAGGTGCCGTAGCGCTTCGGATGGTTCGGGGGTGCGGCGGGCAGCTGCGCTGCGCTGCCGGCCTCCGCGTGGGTGGGCGGCTGCGGGCGCGTGGGTCTGCGGGCCGGGGGGCACGGCGCAGGCCTCGGCCATGC
>NZ_JAAAHS010000018.1 GCF_009908195.1 Streptomyces boluensis
AGGCGCCCTAGTCCTGGTTCGCGGTCTCCGTCTCCGCGCCGAGCACCTTCCCGCTGCCCGCGTCCACGCGGACCGCGTACGTGGTGGTGCCCTCACCGAAGACCTCCGCTCGACGGTGTCGAAGTGCGTCTGCGCCTCGGCCAGTTGCTCGCCGGCCTGCCGCGCCGCCGGGTCCGCGGTGGCCTTGTCGAGGCGCTCATGGGCGTTCAGGTACGCCAGGTGCTGGCTGGAGCACGCGTCGGCTCCACGCACGGGTGCCGTCGTCGCCGTCCAGGTCCGCCGAGACCGCCGTGCCGGCCTTGGACTTGAGGGCGGCGCCGGTGCGGTGTCGACGGGGACCAATCTGGCCGACGGCACCTGAAGCCACGCTGAAGCCGCCTGAAGCGGTCTTCAGCTTCGGTTCAGGAAGGGTTTGCGACCCTGGGGCCATGCGTTTGTTGATCGTGGAGGACGAGAAGCGCCTCGCCGTGTCCCTGGCCAAGGGCCTGGGCGCCGAGGGGTACGCCGTGGATGTCGTCCACGACGGCCTGGAAGGGCTGCACCGGGCGAGCGAGGGGGTGTACGACCTGGTCGTACTCGACATCATGCTGCCCGGCATGAACGGCTACCGGGTCTGCGGCGCCCTGCGCGCCGCCGGACACGACGTGCCGATCCTGATGCTGACCGCCAAGGACGGCGAGTACGACGAGGCCGAGGGCCTGGACACCGGCGCCGACGACTACCTGACGAAGCCCTTCTCGTACGTCGTCCTGGTCGCCAGGATCAAGGCCCTGCTCCGCAGGCGTGGCGGCAACGGCGGCTCGCCCGTGATCACCCTCGGCGAGATCAAGGTCGACACGGCCGCCCGCCGCGTGCACCGGGGCGAGACCGAAGTGACGCTCACCGCGAAGGAGTTCGCGGTCCTGGAGCAGCTCGCGACCCGGGCCGGCGCGATCGTCTCCAAGTCGGAGATCCTGGAGCACGTCTGGGACTTCGCGTACGAGGGCGACCCCAACATCGTCGAGGTGTACATCAGCGCCCTGCGCCGCAAACTGGGCGCCGCACTGATCAAGACGGTGCGCGGCGCCGGGTACCGGCTGGAGTCGAAGTGAGCCGGATGTTCGGGTCGATCCGGGCGAAGGCCACGCTCGGCGCCACCCTCGTCGTGGCCGTCGCGCTGATCGCGGCGGGCGTCGCCGTGCTGCTCTCGCTGCGCAGCAACCTGAGCGACCAGGCCGACAACGAGGCCGACAACGCCGCCCGCCAGGTCGCCTCGCAGATCGCCACCCGCACCCCGTACGAGGATCTCGACCTGCCGGACGGCGAGGAGCACCCGGTGCAGGTCGTCGACCGGGACGGCCGGGTGCTCGCGGTCTCCGAGGACCTGACGGCGATCCACGGCACCGGAGTGCCAGGGGTGAAGCCGGTCGGGAACCCGGCCGCCGAGCGGGACAACGAGGGCGATGACGACGACCCCGAGCCCGGCGAACTCGGCGAGATCACCTGGCACAGCTCCGGCCGGGCCACGGTCGACGGCGAGCAGGCCGAGTACCGCTTCGCCGAGGTCGAGGTGACGGACTTCCGGGACGAGACGGTCCTGGTGTACGCGGGCGCACCCCTGGACGCCCAGCACGGCGCGGTGCGTACGGCGGCGACGGCCATGCTGATCGGCCTGCCGGTACTGCTGCTCGTGGTGGGCGGTGTGACCTGGCTGGTGACCCGGCGCGCGCTGCGTCCGGTCGAGGGCATCCGGGCCGAGATGGCGGCGATCACCGCGTCCGAGGACCTCTCGCGGCGGGTCCCCGAGCCGGACGCGCACGACGAGGTGGCGCGGCTCGCCCGTACCACCAACGAGACCCTGACCGCCCTGGAGGCGAGCGTGGAGCGGCAGCGGCGGTTCGTCGCGGACGCCTCGCACGAGCTGCGCAGCCCGATCGCCTCGCTCCGCACCCAGCTCGAAGTGGGCGCCGCCCACCCGGAGTTGCTTGACGTGGACGGCGCCGTCGCGGACACGGTGCGGCTCCAGCAGCTCGCCGCCGACCTGCTGCTGCTCGCCCGGCTCGACGCGGGGGAGCGGGCCGGCGACGCCCGGCTCGACCTGGGCGCGCTGGTGCGCGAGGAGGTCTCGCAGCGTGCCGGGGACCGCGTCCCGGTGACGGTGACGGCCGCCGACGGCATCGAAGTCGACGGCTCCCGCTCGCAGTTGGGGCGGGTGCTCGGCAACCTCCTGGACAACGCGCAGCGGCACGCGCGCTCCCGGATCTCGGTCGCGGTGCGTGCCGAGGGCGGCTTCGCGGAGCTCACCGTCGCGGACGACGGCGACGGGGTGCCGCCGGCCGAACGGGAGCGGATCTTCGAGCGGTTCGTACGGCTCGACGACGCCCGCAGCCGGGACGACGGCGGTGCCGGGCTCGGCCTCGCCATCGCCCGCGACGTGGCACGGCGGCACGGCGGCACGCTGACCGTCGGGGAGTCGGCGGACGGCGGGGCGCTGTTCCAGGTCCGGCTGCCGTCGGATCGCTGAGCCTCCCGAAGGGGCCCGAGGGGCTACTGCCTGCCCGTGCTACTGCTTGCCGCGCTGTGCCCGCAGCCGCTCCGCGACCGGGGTGAGCGTCGCCCGCAACTGCTTCAGCGCCTCCGGGTCCATCATGTCGATGAAGTGCTTGCGCACGGACTCGACATGGTGCGGGGCGACCTTCCGCATCGTCTCCAGGCCGTCCTCGGTCAGGACCGCGAACAGCCCACGGCGGTCGGACTCGCAGTGCTCACGCCGCACCAGACCCGCGTTCTCCATGCGGGTGATCTGGTGCGAGAGGCGGCTCTTGGACTGCAGGGTGGCCGTCGCCAGGTCGCTCATCCGCATCCGCAGATCGTCGGACTCGGAGAGATTGACCAGGATCTCGTAGTCGTTCATGGTCAGGCCGAAGGGCTGCAGGTCCTTCTCGAGCTGGTACGTGAGCAGCCTGTTGACCTCCAGGTGCGTGCGCCAGGCGCACTGCTCGTCTTCGGTCAGCCAGTGGGTGGCCGTCTCAGTCTCCATGTATCGATTCTACCTAAAAAGTTGAAAGGTGAACGAGTGCGGGGAGTGTGACGGCGCCCACGGCGGGGGCTCGCCCGCTCCGCGACCGCCGGTCCCCGGCAGGGTCAGTGCTTCGCGCCGGGGCGGGGCGCTTCGTGCCGCTGTTCGAAGCCGTCACACTCCGCAGACTACCGTTCACAGCCCGAAGCGCCGTTGCAGGTCCCCGAGCTGGCCGGGAAGCCTCGGTGCCCCCTGGCCGCCCTGCCCGGCCGCCCCGCCGCCGGGCACACCCGCCTGCTGCGGAGTCGCGCCCGTCGCCTGCTCCGGCATCAGCGCCTCGGACGACTGCAGCAGGACCGTACCGGCGCCGACGAACTCGAACTGGTGCTCCTCGCCGGACGCCCCACCGAGCCCGGTCAGCTGCCTCAGGCCGCCCATCACCCCGGTCATGTACCCGTGGTCGTAGTGGTGGCACGGGGAAGGGCAGTCGGCCCAGCCCACGAGCGCCTGCGGATCCACCCGGATCGGCGGCTCCAGGAACTCCACCGGGCCGTTGCTCGCGGCCACGAACTTGCCCGTGCCGATGAGCGTCAGGAAGCCCGGGACAATGGACTGCTTCAGCGCGAGAGTTGGCTGAAAAGCGAGCAGATTGCCGGAGCGGATCGTCAGGTTGCCCTCGTCGAGATCGAAGGAGTTCACGTCGAAGGCGCGGTCGGCGAGCAGCATCTTGCCGCTGCCCTCCGCGACCACCCAGTCGCTCGCGTGCAAGGGCGAGTGGAACGACGTACGCACCAGGCGGTCGAGGCGGCCGTGCCCGATGCCCTGGAAGTCGATCGACCCGTAATAGGCGATCATCTTGCCCCGCTGCAAGAACCAGGAGCTCCCCTTCAACTCCACGCAGAAGGTGTACGGGTTGACGTTGTCGTCGCTCGGCAGCGTCATCGGGTCGAGGACCACGGGCGTGCTCACAGCTTCTCCTCCGATGCCTGGACGTACACCGCGCCGCTCCCGGACAGCTCCAGCTGGAACGCCTCGCCCGAGCCGCGCCCCACCATGTCGCGCCAACCGAGCGCCGTGGACAGCTTGTTGCGTACGTCGCCGTGGTGGGCGACATACGCCTGCGGGTCGACGTGCACCGGCCCCTGCGGGGTGATCGGGATCTCGATGACCCCGCCGTGCGCCATCACGGCGACCGCGCCGTGCCCCTTCAGGGTGGTGGTGAACAGGCCCTGTCCGGTGACCTGGCCGCGCACCATGCCCATGACCCCGCCCTGCGCGCCCATGAACATCGTGCCCTGCTCGAGCGTCCCGTCGAAGGCGAGCAGCCGGTCCGCCTCCACGTACAGCGTGTCCCCGGCGAGGTTGATCACCTCGATGTGGTGACCGCCGTGCCCGAACAGCACCGTGCCGCTGCCCTCGACCGTCATCAGCGGCGTCGCCTCGCCCGCGACCCGGCGGCCGACCATCGACATCAGCCCGCCCTGGCCGCCCTGCGTATTGGGAGTGAAGGACACCTCGCCCTTGTACGCCAGCATCGCCCCGCGCTGGCTGAACAGCCGCTGCCCCGGCGTGACGGTGGCCTCGACCACCCTGGAGTTGACCTCTCGGAACGGCATCTCAGACCTCCCCGCCCACGGTGTTGCGCTCGCTGGGCTGGACGTACACGAGACCGTCGCCCTCGAAGCGGATCTGGAAGGACTCGCCGGAACCCTCGCCGATCAGGGTGCGGAAGTTCACACCCGACTGGAAGCTCTGGCTGACCCTGCCCTGGTGCGCGATGTACGCCCCCGGGTCGACGTTCAGCGGGTACTGCGGCGAGACCCGCAGCACCACGGCCGGACCGTCCGACATGATCGCCGCCTGCCCGCTGCCCTCGACGGTCGTGGTGAACAGGCCGTTGCCCTGCGAGGCGCCGCGCAGCCCGGTGAAGCTGGTGCCGGTGCGCAGGCCGCCGTCGGTGCACAGCAGGTTGCTGGACTCGACGTACAGGGTGTCGTTGTGCAGCTGGACCAGGTTGATCTCGCTCGCGCGGTCGGCGAAGAAGCAGGTGCCGTGCCCCTTCACCTCCATCACTGTCATCTGCTCACCGGTGAGCCGCCGGGTCACCATGCCGCGTATGCCCTCGCCGCCGCCGGACATCTTCTTGAACGCCATCTGGCCGTCGTACGCGACCATCGAGCCGTTCTTCGCTTTCACGCCGTCGCCCGTGAGGGAGACGGCGAGAACCTTGCTGCTTTGGAGTCGGAACTGAGCCACGCCCCGAATTTAGTCGGCCGGAGGCGGGTGCGAACAGGGGCTTCGGACCGGACTCCTCCCTGATCCGCCCCTGACCTCGACCCTGACCCCGACCCTGATAAAGATCCGGCAAAGTGTGGCTGCCACAATGGATCGAGCTTGTGCGTACGTTCACAAGATCGCCCTTACCGCATTCGCCCCCCGACGAAGGTGACCCGTGGAACTCAAGACCGCCTCCGCCCTCCGCCGCCTGCGCCTGGTCTCCGCGCCGGAGGCCATCTCGTTCCTGCTGCTGCTGGTCTGCTCGGTGCTCAAGCGCACCACGGACTTCAACGCGGTCCCGGTGATGGGCGCGATCCACGGCATCCTGTTCGTCCTGTACGTGCTGTTCTGGCTGGACGCCTGGAACCGCACCAAGTGGGACGTCAAGCGGGCCGCGCTCTACTTCGTCCTCTCCGTGCTGCCCACCGGCGGCTTCTTCGCCGAGAAGATGCTGAAGCGCGAGGCCGAGGCCGCCGTGATCGCCTCCCGCGCCCGCCAGGAAGGCTCGGTCACCGCATGATCGTCGCCTTCTCCGTGACGCCGCTCGGCGTCGGCGAGGACGTGGGGGAGTACGTCGCCGACGCGGTCCGCGTCGTCCGTGAATCCGGTCTGCCGAACCGTACGGACGCCATGTTCACCTCGATCGAGGGCGAGTGGGACGAGGTGATGGACGTCGTGAAGCGCGCCGTGGCCGCCGTCGAGGCGCGCGCCCCGCGCGTCTCCGTCGTCCTCAAGGCGGACATCCGCCCCGGCGTGACGGACGGCATGACGTCGAAGGTCGAGACGGTGGAGCGCCACCTCTCCGACTAGCCGCGCCGGCCGAACAGCCCTGAGAGCCCCCGCCCCGCGGGGGCTCTCGTGCGTGCCGGCGGCGGTCGAGGAGCCGGCCCGGCGCGCGGTCCCCCGGATGCGCCCCGACCCCGCAGCAGGTCAGATGGGTCTCAGGCAGATCCCGCGCACCTCAGGGAGTCGCACCATGGCAACGGAGCCCACGGGCGGAACCCGGACCGGTCGCGGGCCCGCAGAGGCCGCACCGACCCCCGATCCGCGCCGCTGGAAGATCCTCGCGGTCATCGGCCTCACCCAGCTCATGGTCGTCCTCGACGCCACCGTCGTGAACATCGCCCTGCCCTCCGCACAGGCCGACCTCGGCTTCTCCGACACCGGCCGCCAGTGGGTGGTCACCTCGTACGCCATGGCCTTCGGCACCCTGCTGCTGCTCGGTGGGCGGGTGGCCGACCTGTTCGGGCGACGGCGTGCCTTCCTCGTCGGCCACATCGGGTTCGCCACGGCCTCCGCGCTCGGCGGCGCCGCGGCCTCCTTCGAGATGCTCGTGACGGCCCGCGCCCTGCAGGGCGTGTGCGCGGCCCTGCTCGCACCCGCCGCCCTCGCCCTGCTCACGACGACCTTCGTCGGACCCGAACGCGGCCGCGCCTTCGGCGTGTTCGGGTCCCTCGCCGCCTCGGGCGGTGCGGTGGGGCTGCTCCTGGGCGGCCTGCTCACCGAGCATCTGGGCTGGCGTTCGACGCTCTACGTCAACGTCCTCTTCGCGGCCGTCGCCGTCACCGGCGGCGCGCTGCTGCTCGGACGGCAACGGCCCACCGCCCCGCCCCGGCTCGATCTGCCCGGCGCCGCCCTGGCCTCGTCCGGTCTCTTCTGCCTTGTGTACGGGCTCGCGCAGGCCGGCGTCCACGGCTGGACGTCACCTAACAGCTGGGGCTTCCTCGCGGCCGGTGCCGTACTCGTCGCGGTGTTCGTGTGGTGGCAGAGCAGGGCACGGCACCCGCTGCTGCCCCTGCGCATCGTGCTCGACCGGGTCCGGGGGACGGCGCTTGTGGCCGTGTTCATCACCGGCCTGGGCATGTTCGGGTGCTTCTTGTTCCTCGCGTACTACCTGCAGCACAACCGCGGCTACAGCCCCGCCAGGACCGGCCTCGCCTTCATGCCCATGTCCGGGTCCATCGTGATCAGCGCGATCGGCAGCGGCACGGCCCTGTTCAGCGGGCTCGGCGCCCGCGCGCGGGTCAGCGGCGGCATGCTGCTCGCGGCGTTCGGCATGGGGTGGATGACCGGCCTCTCGCCGGAGCGCGCGTACGTCGTCGACATCGTGCCGGGCCAGATCGCCACCGGCCTCGGGATGGGCCTGATCACCGCGGCTGCCATGAACCTCGGCACCGCGGGCATCGACCCACGGGACGCCGGTGTCGGCTCGGCCACGGTCAACGCCCTGCGGCAGATCGGCGGTTCGGTCGGCACGGCGCTCATGAGCACCCTCGCCGCGGGCACCGCCGCCGCATATCTGGCGGACCGGCGGCCCACGCCCGAAGTCGTGGCGCGGGCCGCCGTGGAGAGCTATCACACCGTCTTCACGGCAGCGGCGGGGATCTTCGCCGCCGGAGCCGTCCTGACGTTCTTCATGCTGCCCGGCGGACTGGCCGTGGAGCGCGCCCACGGCGCCCACCGGGGCCGCGGTCCCTCAGGGGCAGCCCGCGACTGAGCTGCGGATACGGTCGCCCGTCGACGCGTGCTTCACCTTGCACTCGTCGGTCCCCGGACCGCCGTCGACCATCGCCCAGCCGGGGCCGATGGTCAGGACCTCGTCGCCCGGTGCCCGGACCACGTCGTTGCCCGGTCCGCCCTGGATGGTCCCGGAGGACTCGGCGCCCACCGACTTGGGCTCGATGAGGTCGTTCTCGCTGCCGCCGACGACCCGGCCGCCGAGGTCGACCGAGCTGGGGCGGATGACGTCGTTGCCGTCGTTGCCGAACACCTGGCCGCCGCCGCGCTGGTACGGGCCGGGCTGGCCCTGCACGGTGCCCGTGGTGATCTCGTCGTTCCCGTGGTCGCCGTGGACGGTGGCGCCGTGCTCGGCGGTGCCCACGACCACCGCGGTGATGATGCTGTCGTCGCCACCGCCGCCGCGGACCATCGCGTCGGCGGTGCGGGGGTAGAGGTTGTTGACCTGGATCGTGTCGTCGCCGTCGCCGCCGAGCACCGACGAGTCGACGACCAGGCCCTTGACCCGGATCCTGTCGTCGCCGCCGCCTCCCCAGACGATGGCGTTCTGCACGTCGCCCTCGCACATGATCGTGTCGGGGCCCGGCGTTCCCTCCACCCTCTCCCCGGGCGGGGCCTCCACACCGTTGACGGAGCACCAGTGGGCGGGCAGTGGAGCGGCGGCAGGGGCCGGAGCCATGGCCACGGAGGCCACGACGAGGACCGAGGTGGGCAGGGCACGCAGAGCGGTGCCCAGCGTGCGCCGGGTGCGCAGCATGAGATCTCCCGAGAATGAGGGGCGGAGGGTCGGAGTGGGGGTGTGTCCCGGAGCCAGGCCAGGCCGGACAAGGTCAGGCCGTACAAGGCCAGGTCAGGCAGGTCAGGACACGTCGTGGCGCAGCGGAGTGAGCTGCTCGATGTCGTAGCGGGCCCGCAGCTCCTGGATCGCCGCGGGGTCCGGTGACGTACCGGCGTCGAGCAGGGCGAGGAGTTCCTCGAAGTACCGCTCGTGATCCGGCGGGGGTGAGGCCTGGAAGAACATTCTGGCCGGTGCGCCCGTCGGATTGGCGAAGGCGTGCGGGCAGCCGGGCGGAACCACGATGACGGTCCCGGGGGTCGCCCGGACGACCCGGCGGCCGTCGAGCGCCTGCCACTGCCGCCAGTCGTCCCCGCTGCGGACGCGCGGCTCGAACGCCATCACGTCGAGCTCGCCTTCGAGTACGTAGAAGAGTTCCTCGCTCCGTGTGTGCAGGTGCGCCCCGACGTCGAAGCCGGGCGGTACGACGACCTCGAAGCTGGAGGTCACCTGGGAGTGCTCCCCGGTGACCTTGAACGTGACCTGCTGGGCGGTGGTGATCAGGGTGCGGCCGTGGCCGGGCGGCACGAGCAGACCCGAACGGGCGAGGTGCGCGGTCATGACCAGGTCACCGGGAGACCTTCGGGCCCCCGGATGAGCGCTCCGGGACGCCAGCGCAGCTCGTCCGTGGAGACGCTGAACCGCACCTCCGGGAACCGGTCGAGCAGTGCGTCCACGAGCAGTTCGGACTCGAGCCGGGCGAGCACCGCTCCGGGGCAGTAGTGCGGGCCGTAGCCGAAGGAGACGTGCGGGTTGGGGCTGCGGTCGAGCCGGAGCTCGTCGGGGTCGGGGAAGACGTCCGCGTCGCGGTTGGCGGCGAGATAGGAGACGTAGACCGCCTCGCCCGCGCGGATGAGCTGGCCGGCGACCGTGACGTCCTCCAGGGCGACACGGGAGAGCCCGACGGCGTTGCGGTGCGGGATGTAGCGCAGGAGTTCGTTGAGTGCCGAAGGCCGCAACTCGGGTGTGCTCCGCAGTCGTTCGAGGAGGTCGGGCCGGGTGAGCAGGATGTAGACCATGTTGCCCACGTTGTTGGTGACCGCTTCGCCGCCGATCTGGATGAGCAGCGCGAGGCCAGTGGCCTCCTCCGCGGTGACCTCGCCGGCTTCGATGGCCTTGACGAGCAGCCCGATGACGGTGTCACCGCCGGTTGTGCTCCCCTCGCGCAGCCGCGCGCCGAGGTAGGCCAGCATGTCCGCCTTGGCCTGCTCGCTGCGCTCCGCGCCCTGGGTCGAGGAGAGGATCAGGGTGGTCCACTCGTGCACCGCGGCGCGGTCGGCCTCGGGAACGCCCATCAGCTCGCACACGACGGCGAGCGGAAAGGGCGCGAGCAGACGCTCGGTCAGGTCCACCGGCGGTCCGTCGCGCAGGATCCCGTCGACGAGTCCGTCGAGGATGCCCTGTGCCCGGGTACGGAGGCGTTCCACACCGGCGGCGGTGAAGGCACCGGCGACGGCGCGACGCAGTCGGGTGTGGTCGGGCGGGTCCTCGAAGCCGACCGCGCCGGGGGCGGGGATGAAGTGGGGTGCCAGGCGGGTGACATCGTGCTCGACGACCAGCTTGCGGCTGAAGCGCGGGTCGTTGGTCACCGTCCGCACGTCGTCGTACCGGCAGACCAGCCAGGCCCACCCGCTTCCGTTGGGGAGCTTGATGCGGGTCACCGGCCCCGCCCGCATCAGCTCGGTGAGAACGGGGTCGAAGTCGACCCCGTCCAGATTCAGTGCCGGCCAGTGCGTGATGGGTGGCTGCGCGGTCTCGGGGCCGTCCCTCAGCATGCTTTCCGATTCCTCCTGACGCGGTCTTACGCCTGAGTGGTCTCGTCTAGGAGGCCTCTCGTCCTGTGCTCCAGTTGCCCAGTGCGACTTCGGCGGTGATGCCCGGTCCGAACCCTGCGAGGAGGCCTCGCGCGGTGTCGTGGGTCTCGTTCTCGTCGAAGAGGCGGCGCAACGCGTCCAGGACGACGGCGCTCGCGATGTTGCCGTACTCGGTGAGTGTGGCCCGGCTGAAGCGGAATGCTTCGGAGGCCACTCCGAGGTACTTGCTGAGGTCGTCGAGGATCCGCGGGCCACCGGCATGGATGATGTAGAAGTCCAAGGCGGCGGCGTCCCATCCATGGGCGTGGGCCAGCTGCTTCAGCACCGGAGCGAGCGGCTCCATGGTCCCGGGAACGCGCCGGTCGAGCCTGAAGTGGAACCCGGTCGCCTTGACCTCGTACGCGATCCACTCCTCCGTCTGGGGAATGATGTACGAGCCGTTGCGCCGCAGTTGGATGCCGTGGCCGCCGCGGCCCCGGACGGCGGCCGCGGCCACTCCGTCGCCGAACAGGCCGTTGGACAGCAGGTTTCCGACCTCCAGGTCGCTCGGCTGGTAGCACAGGGAGCAGAACTCGCAGGCGACGATCAGCGCGTTCGCCTCCGGGTACGCCGTGCAGAAGTCATGCGCACGGTTCACCGCGGCGCCGCCCGCCGCGCAGCCCAGCTGGGCGATGGGCAGCTGCCTGGTGTCGGTGCGGAACCCAAGCGCGTTGATCATCCACGCGGTCAGGGACGGCATCATGAAGCCGGTGCAGGACACGTAGACGATCAGGTCGATGTCCGTGGGCCGCAGTTCCGCGTCGGCCAGCGCCTGACGTACCACCTCCGGTACCCGTGCCTTGGCCTCGGCTTCGTAGATGGCGTTGCGCTGTTCGAAGCCGGGGTGCTTGAGGATCTCGTCGATCGGGCGCACCAGGTGCCGCTTCGCGACGCCGGTGTTCTCGATCAGCCGCAGGGCCAGGTCGAGCTGCGGATGGGCGGAATGCACGGAGCGGGCCAGGTCGAGCGTCTGCTCCATGGTGATCACATGTTCGGGCACTGACACCGACGGTCTGCACAGAGTCGCCACGGCGGCTCTCCTTCCTGTTCGGACACAGCCTCACGGACCTGTGCGCAATGCGCGCGCGGGACTGATCCGCCGGTGGACGGGGCCGATCCGGTGACGCTGGGCGGCGCGGGCGGCGAGTCGAGTGGCGACAGGGAAGGCATGTCGCAGCCCGCGTCCGGCGGAATCGATCGCCGGGGGCGACCGGGGGAGCGACAGGGAAGCCGACATCGAAGCAGGGAGATCAAGCATGACCTCAGAGCCGCGCGCGCCCCTCGGCCCCGACACGGAACGGGCCACGGACGACACGGAACGGGTTCTGGACGGGACGGGGCCGACTCCGGACGAGGCGGTCCACCACTGGGGTCTCGACGACCTCCAGGGCCTCGACTTCGACCCCTTCCTGCACGACCGGCTACGGGACGGGCGGGCCACTCGCGTCCAGTTGCCGTTCGGCGAGGGCAGCGCCTGGCTGATGGCGCGCTACGACGACGTCAAGGCGGCGACGACCGACCCGCGCTTCAGCAGGGCGGAGCTGGTCGGGCGTACGGTCACCAGCTCCTCGCCGCACGCGATCGCCTCCCAGCAGGCGTCCCTCAACTACGCGGACCCGCCACGCCTGAACAACATGCGCCGGGTGGTGGCGCGGGCGTTCACCGGCAAGAGCATGGGCAAGCTCAGGCCCGCCGCGCAGCGCACCGTCGACGACCTCCTCGACGAGATGGAGCGGCACGGTTCACCGGCGGACCTGGTGGAGCACCTGCACGGCCCCTTCCCGCTCGCGGCCGTCGCCGACCTGCTCGGGATGGACCAGGACATGCGCGAGGACATGACGTCCTGGGCGAACCTGATCATGACTCCCGGTCCGGCCCCCGAGCGGAGCAGCGACGCCAGGTCGACGGTCCGCGACTGCGTCGTCGACCTGCTCGCCCGACGCCGCGAGCAGCCCCGCGACGACCTGGCCGGAGTCCTCGCCGCGGCCTCCGACGCCGGTGAGATCACGGAGCCGGAGGCCGTCTCGCTGGCCACCGCCATCCTCGTGAGCGGTGCGCACGCCGTACGCAACAACAGCGCCAACATGGTGTACGCGCTGCTCACCCATCCCCGGCAGCTGGAACGGCTGCGCGCCGAACCGGACCTGGTGCCGCAGGCCGTCGACGAGTTGCTGCGCTACATCCCGCACCGCAGCGGAGTGGGCCTGCCGCGGATCGCCACGCAGGACGTCGAGATCGCCGGTGTCGTGGTCCGGGCCGGCGAGGCGGTCTACTCGTCGTACCTCGCGGCCAACCGCGACCCCGAGGCCTTCCCCGACCCGGACGTACTGGACTTCGACCGGGGGCCGATCGCGCACATGGCCTTCGGGAACGGCCCCCACCACTGCGTGGGTTCGATGCTGGCGCGGATGGAGTCCGAGATCATCCTCGCCACCCTGCTCGACCGCTACCCCGCACTCGCGCTCGCGGTGCCGCCGGAACGGATCGAGTGGCAGACGGGCGGGCTGATCCGCGGCCCCAAGGCGTTGCCGGTCTCCTGGTGATACACCACCACATGATCAAGGTCGTACGAGGCAGACCGAACCACCTGGAACTGGCCGCCTTCACCGCGGTCTTCATGGCGCTGGTGCGCGGTTCGCACACGCTGAGCGAGCCGGACCCGCGGTCCCGTCGCGCCGGGTGGGACCACCAGCCGCCGCATCTCCCGGCGCACTCCTGGCGTGCCCGCAGGGCGTCCCCTCCCCGCTGAAGCCCCTCGCCCCTTAAACCGCTCACACGGACGCGCCCCGTTCGACACGCCGGGAAATCTCCCTTTTCGTAGGGGTATTGGCTTGTTCGTACCCGAACCTGCCATCGCCAGATCATCGAGACCTGGAGGCGCTGTGCGGCCGGAGGGCTATGACTACGACACCCACAGCACACTCGCCGGGCCGCTCACCGAGCCAGCCGGCGGCCACGGCGGTTACCGGGTGCAGTACACGAAGCTCCTCTCCGGCGAGCCGCACCGAATACGCGCCGTCCTGCTGATGATCCTCGCCCCGGTACTCACCGGGCTGCTGATGGTCTACCTGGTCTGGCCGACGCACTGGACGCAGCGCGAGGGCGGCGAGCGCTGGCTCGTCTGGCTCGACGTCACGATGCTGCTCGCGATCGGCGCGATCGAGCTGTTCATGCTGATCAACGTCATATCCATCGCGCACGCCACGCTGGTCGCCCGCGACCCCGTGCCCGTGCGCCCCGAGCCCGGCACCCGCGTCGCGTTCCTCACCACGTACGTGCCCGGCAAGGAACCCATAGCCATGGTCAGGGCCACCCTCGAAGGCGCGACCGCGATACGCCACGACGGACTCGTCGACGTATGGCTGCTCGACGAGGGCGACGACCCGCAGGTCAAGGCGCTCTGCGCCGAGCTCGGCGTGCGGCACTTCAGCCGCAAGGGCGTCCCCGAGTGGAACCGCCCCACCGGCACGCACAAGGCCAGGACCAAGCACGGCAACTACAACGCCTGGCTCGCCAAGCACGGCGACAAGTACGAGTTCTTCGCCTCGGTCGACACCGACCACGTCCCGCTCCCCAACTTCCTCGAGCGGATGATGGGTTACTTCCGGGACCCGGACATCGCGTTCGTCGTCGGACCCCAGGTGTACGGGAACTACGACTCCCCGGTCACCAAGGCCGCCGAGTCCCAGCAGTTCCTCTTCCACGCGCTGATCCAGCGGGCGGGCAACCGCTACCGCGCCCCGATGTTCGTCGGCACCAACAACGCCGTGCGAATATCCGCCGTCAAGCAGGTCGGCGGGCTCTACGACTCGATCACCGAGGACATGGCCACCGGCTTCGAGCTGCACCGGCGCAAGAACCCGCGCACCGGCCGGTACTGGCGCTCCGTGTACACCCCGGACGTCCTGGCCGTCGGCGAGGGACCGGCCTCCTGGACCGACTTCTTCACCCAGCAGCTCCGCTGGTCGCGCGGCACGTACGAGACAGTCATCAAGCAGTACTGGCGGGCGCCCTTCCGGATGCCTCCCGGGCGGTTCTTCAACTACTCGCTGATGCTCGTCTACTACCCGATGACCGCCGTGAACTGGGCGCTCGGCATTCTCAGTTGCTTCCTGTTCCTGTGGTTCGGCGCCTCCGGCACCCAGGTCGCCGCGTCGATCTGGCTGATGCTCTACAGCGACGCCGCCGCCCTCCAGGTGGGCCTGTACCTGTGGAACCGGCGGCACAACGTCTCCCCGCACGAGCCCGAGGGCTCCGGCGGCCTCGCCGGGATGGCGATGTCCGCGCTCTCCGCGCCGATCTACGCCAAGTCCCTCGGCGCGGCGGTGCTGCGGCGCCCCTGCCGGTTCGTGGTGACGCCCAAGGGCGACGGCGCGAGTCCCGACCGGCTTCTCACCTTCCGGGTGCATCTGGCCTGGGCGGCGCTGGTCGCGGTGTCCCTGGTCGCGTCGTTCGTGCTCGGCCACAGCCATGTGGCGATGCGTACGTGGTCGGTGCTCGGCCTCGTCATCTCGCTCGCCCCGGTGTCCGTCTGGGCCGTCGGCGAGTACCGGCGGCGCCGGGCGGTCGAGCGGTCGACGGTGCGCGAGGCGGTCGCCGAACCGGTGCTCGCCGTCGCCACCACACCGGTCACGGCGCCCGTGGAGTCCCACCCGACGACGGCCGCCACGGCCGCCACCAGGATCTCCAGCAGCACCACGGGAGGCAGCTGAGATCCACGGCGACGGCCGTGCGGGAACGAGCGGTACGCACGTCTGACGGAGCTACGCCTTCGAGTTGCGGGCCAGGCCGAGGGCGTACTCCGGCCACCAGCGCCCGGCCGGCGGGCCGCCCCGGCACTCGCCGTCGGACTCACCGGGCCGCTTGATCCAGAGGAAGGCGTCGACGAGCGGGTCGCCGGTCCTGGTGCTGGGCCGGTTGCCGAGGGCGCGGCCCGGCGGGTTGCACCAGCCGTCGGCGCCGCCGCCGGACATCGCGCCGTTGCCGTTGCGCCCGGTGTCCATCACGAAGTGCTTGCCGTTCAGGACCTTCGACAACTCCTTGCCGTACGCCTTGGTCTCCGCGTCCGTCTGGAAGTTGGAGACGTTCAGGGCGAAACCGTCGGCGCGGTCCATGCCCGCCTTCCGCAGGGCCTGCGCGAGCCTGCCGTGGTCCTTGACCCAGGCGGAGTGCCCGGCGTCGATGTACACCTTGACGTTCGGCTGCTTCTTGAGCCGGTCGATCGCCTCGGACATCAACTGGTAGCGCTCGTCGTGGTACTCGGCCGGGGTGCAGCCGTCCACGACGTGCGGGACGGCGTCCGGCTCAAGGATCACCAGCGCCTTGCTGTCCTCGATGTTGTCCGCGAAGGCGCCGATCCACTGCCGGTAGGCGTCCGCGCTGTTCGCGCCGCCCGCGGAGTGCTGGCCGCAGTCGCGGTTCGGAATGTTGTACGCGACGAGGACGGCGGTGCGGTTCGTCCTGGCGGCGCCCTGGGTCGCGGTCTTGATGGCCGGGCCGGGGTCGTCGCCCGCGGGCCAGGCCGCCATCGGCTGGTCGGCGATCCGCCGGAGCACTTCGGCGTCCGCGTCGCGGCCCTCCTGGCGCCATTTGGCGACCTGCTGGGCGGCGGGACTGTTCGGGTCCACCCAGAAGTCGGAGTTCGACGGCTTCGCGGGGTCTCGGACCAGGGCCGCGCCCTTGGTGTGCGGGGACTCCGCCTCGGGGGAGCAGGCGAGGGCGAGCCCGAGCACGGCGAGCGCGGCCGCGGAGCGGGCGAGCCCACGGCGTGTGCGGCACGGGCCGCGGCGGTGGTTGTTGTCGGTGCGGGCGGTGTGGGCGGGCATCGTGCCCCCTTGGACTACGGCGCACTACAGGACCGGGCAATCGTGACATAACGGTCACAGGTTGTAGCGGCTGCCGCACCGACGCCGCCACTACAACGGCCACCGTCAGGCCGCCGGGGTCAGGCCGTCTCGCCGGTCGCCAGGGCGATGCCCAGCGGGGTGCGCTCGTACAGGACCTGGTGGCCCTGGCGCCGGGAGGTGAGGAGGCCCGCCCCGCGCAGCGCCGACAGGTGTGCGGAGACCGAGGACGGGGCGAGGCCGAGGCGGTGGGCGAGGGCCGTCGTGGCGGCCGGTTCGGTGAGCGCGCACAGCACGTCGGCGCGGGCCCGGCCGAGCAGGCGGGCCAGTGCGTCCGGGGTGCGGTCCGCGGGCTCCGTCCAGAGTCCGCCGATGCCACGTGCCGGGTAGATCACGGCGGGCTGCCAGGGCTCGTCGTACCCGCCGACCGTCTCCGGCCAGGTGAAGACGGACGGCATCAGGACGACGCCGCTGCCGTCCAGGACGCGGGAGTGGTCGCCCCAGGTGTTCGTGATCGTCAGCGTGGAGTCCGCCCAGCTCAGCCGGGGGCTCAACTCGCCGAGCAGGCGCCCGAACCCGACCTGGGCGAGGCGCCGCGAGTGGTACGCGACATCGGCCTCCAGGAGCGCGCGCAGCCGTGGCCAGTCCGGCTCGACCAGGGCCCGCCAGGCGCGGTCGATCAGCTCGGCCAGCTCCCGCACGGCACGTTCCGGGTCCGCCAGCATCGCCCTGCCCCGCGCCGATTCGAGGCCGCCCGGCTGGTCCGCGAGCGACTTGGCGATGTCCCGCCGGGCCACCTCCGGATCGGTGGCCCGCACCCCGGCCAGCTCCTCCTCGAACGACGCGGTCGGGCCGAGCGGCGGCGGGCAGAGCAGGTCGGCACCGTGCCCGTGCTGCGGCATGAGCAGCCACAGCGGCGCGAGGTCGAGACCGGCCGCCGCCCGCCGGGTACGGCGCAGCCAGGGCAGGTGGTAGCCGTGGTGCTCGGGGCGGGCGAGGGTGCGTACCGCCTGCTGCGTCTCCCACAGCGGGGAGAGCGCGAAGCGGCAGCGCAGCAGATCGCTCTCGCCGAACCGCAGCCGCAGCGCCATCGCTCTCCCCTCAACCGCCGGATTCGGTGTGAGCCGAAAGTCTGGAGGGGCGGCCGGGTCGGCGGCAACCTGCTGCGCATGTCCTCGCCAACCGCCGGTCCCGGCCGCCGCCCCCGCTATGCCGCCGTGTTCGCCGTACCGGAGTTCCGTGCCGTGTTCGCGGCGCATCTGCTTTCGCTGCTCGGGGTGGTGGTGAGCGAGCTCGCGCTGACCGTGCTCGTCTACGACCTCACCGGTTCCCCGCTGCTCAGCGCCCTCACCTTCGCCCTCGGCTTCCTGCCGTACCTCGTGGGCGGCACCCTCTTCGCCGCCGTCGCCGACCGCTACCCGGCCCGGCGCGTGCTCGTCGGCTGCGATCTGGTCTGCGCCGCCTGCGTGGCCGTCATGGTGCTGCCCGGCACACCGGTCGGCTGGCTGCTCGCGCTGCGCTGTGCGGTGGCCGCGGTCGCGCCGGTGTTCACGGGTACGCGGATGGCGGCGCTCACCGACATCCTCGGCGAGGGCGAACTGTTCGTCCTGGGGCGCTCGTTGCTGCGGATCGTCTCGCAGAGCGCGCTGCTCGCCGGGTTCGGTGCCGGTGGTGTGCTGCTCGCCGCGGTGTCGCCGCGCGGCGCCATCGCCGTCACGCTCGGCACGTTCCTCTGCTCCGCCGCGCTGCTCCGCTTCGGCACCGCGCACCGGCCCGCGCGGGCCGGCTCCGGTGGCGGCGGTCTGCCGCGCGAGTCGATGGCCGCGGCCCGCCGGGTCTTCGGCGACCGGCGGCTGCGTGCGCTGATGCTGCTGTTCTGGGTGCCGGCCGGTTTCGTCGTCGCCCCCGAGGCGCTGGCCGCGCCCTACGCCGAGCGGATCGGCGCCGGGCCTGTCGCGCTCGGGCTGCTGATGTGCGCGATGCCCGTCGGCCATATCGCCGCCGAGCTGTACGCGGGCGCCCGCCTCACCCCGTACACCCGCGCCCGGCTCGTCCTGCCGCTCGGCGGCGCCGGACTCCTGCCGCTGCTCGGGTACGCGAGCACGCCGGGCGTAGCCCTCACCGCGACGCTGCTGCTGCTCGCCGGTGCGGCGGGCGCGTACGTGATGGGGCTCGACCAGTGGTTCGTGGAGGCGGTGCCCGAGGACCTCAAGGGCAGCGCCATGACCCTGATGACGGCCGGGCTCATGACGGTCCAGGGCGTCGGCATGGCGCTCGCCGGGCTCGCCGCCGAGTTCTTCCCGGTGGCGTACGTGGTGGCCGGGGCCGGTGTGCTCGGCACGCTCTGCGCGCTCGCCCTGGTCGTCGAAGTGCGGCGCGGGCGGAGGCCGTCGACCGTACCGCGAGACGGGGCTGACCAGCATGTGACCGCCCGGTAAGGTCGGGTGCGTGCCGAAGCCGCTCAGTCTCTCCTTCGACCCCATCGCGCGAGCCGATGAACTCTGGAAGCAGCGCTGGGGATCCGTGCCGTCCATGGGCGCGATCACCTCGATCATGCGCGCCCATCAGATCCTCCTCGCCGAGGTCGACGCGGTCGTCAAGCCGTACGGACTCACCTTCGCGCGGTACGAGGCGCTGGTGCTGCTCACCTTCTCCAAGGCGGGCGAGCTGCCGATGTCGAAGATCGGCGAGCGCCTTATGGTGCACCCCACCTCCGTGACGAACACCGTGGACCGCCTGGTCCGCTCCGGCCTCGTCGACAAACGACCCAACCCCAACGACGGCCGCGGCACCCTCGCCTCCATCACCGACAAGGGCCGCGAGGTGGTCGACGCGGCCACCCGCGACCTGATGGCGATGGACTTCGGGCTCGGTACGTACGACGCGGAGGAGTGCGCGGAGATCTTCGCGATGCTGCGGCCGCTGCGGGTCGCGGCGCGGGACTTCGAGGACAGCTGAGCCCCCTGCTGAGCCCCCGTACCCGCCTGCACGGGGTCGGCTGAAGATCGCGCAAAACGGGCGGTTACGCTCGTACGCATGAAGCGATCCGTGCTGACCCGCTACCGCGCCCTGGCCTACATCACCGGTGTCCTCCTGGTCCTGCTGACCCTCGGCATGATCGGCAAGTACGCCCTGGGCCTGGACGGGGCCGCGGACTTCACGAAGGTCGTCAGCATCGCGCACGGCTGGCTGTACGTCGTGTACCTGGTCTTCGCCTTCGACCTCGGCTCCAAGGCGAAGTGGCCGGTCGGCAAGCAGCTGTGGGTGCTGATCGCGGGCACCATCCCGACGGCCGCGTTCTTCGTCGAGCGCAAGATCTCCGCCGAGCTCGCCGACAAGGTGACCGACCCGGCGCCCGGAGCCGTCAAGGCGTAACAGCCACCCCGAAGTTGAGACGCGCACGTCCGCATCGCGGACTTGCGCGTCTTCTGCTTTGACACCGGATGTGACGGCCATCTACTTTCGCCGTCACCGAGGGCGAACGAGCGATCGAGGGCGGGGGGAGAGGCATGCGCACCGCACGGCTGCTGCACCTCACCGCGCGCCGCTACCTCGATCTGCGGCGGAGCACCAGCACCGGCTGTTGAGCGACCAGCTCCAGCCGCTGTCCCCTCCGTCACCCCGCATCCCAGGGATGTCCCCATGCCCTCCGCGCATCCGCCGCGGCGCGCCCTGCTCCGCTTCGGCGCGGCCGCGTCCGCCGCAGTGTCCGGCTCCGCGCTGCTCACCGCCTGCGGCTCCGGTCCTGACTCCGGCTCCGGCAAGGTCGTGCCGTTCTACACGACCGAGTCCGACCCGAAGTCGCTCGCGTTCTACCGCTCCGTGATCCGTGAGTTCGAGCGTGAACACCCGGGCGTCACCGTCAAGTTGACGCTCTACTCGGACGAGAACCAGCTCCAGTACCTGCAGTCCGCGATGCAGACCGGCACCGACATCGGGGTGTTCGCGCCGCCCGCGTCGAACATCCTCGACTGGGCCGTGAAGGGCTATCTGCTGCCGCTGACCGGCATGATCGAGGAGGTCGGCGAGGACGACTTCCTGCCGGGCAGCCGCATCACGTACCGCGGCGAGGACTACGCGATGCCCTTCCAGGCCAACGCCTCCGTCCTCTATTACCGCAAGGACCTGCTCGACAGGGCGGGCATCGCGCCCCCGGAGACATACGAGCAATTCCTCGGCGCCGTACGGGAGTTGCACGGCCAGGGCGGCATCGACGGGATCTCCTCCGGCGCCGGCAACACCCCCGGCATGACCACCCAGTTCCTCGCCCCGTACGTGTACCAGTCCGGCTGGGACTACTACGGGGCCGACGGCCGGGTGCTTTTCGGCGAGGACGAGGTGCTCGACGGGGTGAAGCGGCACGTCGCGATCATGCGGTACGGGCGCAAGGGCATGTTCAACACCAACTACCCGGACCTGATGAACACCTACATATCCGGGCGGGCCGCCTTCGCCACCATGGCCGGGCGGCTCGGGGTGAACCTCGCCGCGCAGAACCCGAAGGTCGCCGAGGTGACCGGAGTGCTCCCGGTGCCCGCGGGCCCGTTCCGCACCGGGCGGCTCGCGTACGGCGGCAAGAACCAGTACAGCGTCTTCGCCCGCACCGCGCACCGCCGCGAGGCCACCGCCTTCCTCAAGGCGCTCACCACCGGCACCAACGCCCTGAAGTTCGCGCTCACCGTGCCAGGACACCTCGTACCGCCGCTGAAGTCGGTCAAGGACCGACTGCGCGCCGGAATCGGGGAGTCCGACGACCCGTACCTCGTCAGGCACGGCGACTGGGTGCGCACCATCCTCGATCTCGTACCGGACGCGATGAGCCCCGACATGGCCATGGGGTCCGTGGTGAACGGGCGGTACGCGGGCAGGCAGGCGCGGCCGTGCCCCTGGGCCGGGAAGGCGTGGGCGCCACCGCCCGCGGACGCCGTGATGGTGCAGTCGATCCTGCTGCGCGGCGAGGACCCGGAGCGGGCCTGGCGCCGGGCCGTGGACCAGCTGGAGTGGGCCGGACGTGACTGGCGGGCCGCCAACCCGAAGTGGAGGGCGGACGCGTGAGACTCCGGAACTTCCGCAGAGCACCCCTGTACCTGTGCCTGGCGCTTGTCGTGGCCGTCGCCGATCTGCCGCTGCTGTGGATCGTGCTGACCGCGCTCAAGCCCGACGCGGAGATCATCGCGTACCCGCCGAGCTTCTGGCCGGGCGAGCTGACCTTCGACAACTTCCGCACCCTGTTCGAGATCTCGCAGTTCAGCGCCTATCTGCGGAACTCGCTGCTCGTCTCCGTGGGTGCGACCGCGCTCACCGTGCTGCTCGGGGTGTGCGCCGCGTACGCCCTCGTCCGGTTCCGCATCCCGGGCCTGCGGTGGGTCGGGGAGCTGTCGCTGTTCGCGTACCTGGTGCCGCCGATCCTGGTGCTCGTTCCGGTCGCGCAGGTCGTCGCCAGATTCGGTCTGGCGAACAACCTCGGCGCGCTCGTCGTCCTCTACACCGCGACGCTGCTCCCGTTCGCGCTCTGGACCCTGCGCTCCTACTTCCACGGGCTGACCGTCGAGTTGGAGGAGGCCGCCATGGTGGACGGCTGCACCCGGTTCGGGGCGTTCGTGCGGGTGGTGCTGCCGCAGGCCGTGCCCGGGGTGATCGCCACCTCCGTGTTCACGTTCAACGCGGCGTGGAGCGAGTACCTGTTCGCCTCGACGCTGCTCGCCGACCCGGAGAAGTTCACGGTCAGCCAGGGCCTCTCGCTCCTGATGGACCAGACGAGCGTCTACTCCTGGGGCGTGCTCATGGCCGCCGCGCTCGTCATCGTCACCCCGGTGCTCGTGCTGTTCGTCCTCGTACAGAAATTCCTCGTCGGCGGTGTCGGACAGGGGGCCGTGAAGTGACCAGCAGTGAAGTGACCAGCCGTGAAGTGACCGCAACGACTCAAGTGCGGCCTCCCGCAAGGAAGTCGGTCCCTGCGAAGAAGGTGCGGCGCGGGTTCTCCGACCGGGCGCTCGGCACCCTGATGCTGCTGCCCGCGCTGCTCCTGCTCCTCGTCTTCGCCGTCTACCCGTTCCTCGCCTCGGTCTTCGACAGCTTCTTCCGTATCGACTTCCTCACCCGCGAGCACACCTTCCTCGGCCCCGACAACTACCGGCGCCTCTGGGAGGACCCGGCGGTGCGCGGCGCGTTCGGGCGCAGCGTGCTGTGGGTCGCGGCCAACGTCGTCATCCAGGCCGTGCTCGGCGTCGCCGTGGCGCTGCTGCTCAACGCCGGTCTGCGCGGCCAGAGCCTCGCGCGCGGCCTGGTCCTCTTCCCGTACGTGGTGCCCGCGGTGGTGGCGGCGCTCGTCTTCCGGTTCCTGTTCAACGACACATCCGGAGTGGCCGGTTACGCGCTGCGCGAGCTCGGCCTGTCGGAGTCGCTCGCCAACCCCTTCGCGGACCCGGCGACGGTGCTCGGCGCGCTCGTCGCCGTCAACTGCTGGAAGTACGTGCCGTTCGTCGTCATCGTCGTCCTGGCCCGCCTGCAGACCCTGCCGGGCGAGCTGAAGGAGGCCGCGTCGCTCGACGGGGCAGGCCGGTTCGGGATCTTCCGGCACGTCACCCTGCCGTGGATCGCGCCCGCCCTGATCGTCGCGATGCTGATGCGCACCATCTGGACCGCGTACGACTTCGACCTGCCGTATCTCCTCGCGGCGGGCGGGCCGATGGACTCCTCCACCACCGTCCCCCTCGCCATTCGCAAGCTCGCCTTCGCCGACCAGGACCTGGGCCTCGCCTCCGCGCTCGCGGTGTGCGTGGCGATCCTGCTCGTCGCGGGCGCGCGGCTGTACCTGCGCGCGTACAGGTCAAGCGAGAGCGCGCTGTCGTGAACCCCCGGCAGCCGTACGAGAGTTACGAGAGTGACGAGCTCCACGAGAAAGGCCCCGCCGTGCCCTCCGTGTCCCACGATGTGATCGACAGCGTCACCGGCGCGCCCGATGCCGTACGTGCCCTGCGGGGTGCGCGCGACAAGGCGTACGCCCATACGCAGGCCGCGCATGACGTGCTGCTCGCCGCCAGCTCCGGTCTGTCGCGCGCCGCGCGGTCCGAACTGGCGGCCCATGTAGCGGAGTTGGAAGGTGCGCCCGCGCTCGCCGCGCACTACCGGGGCCTGCGCGCCGGTGGCGCGCTCCCCACGGGCTTCGACGCGCTGCGCGCGCACGCCCGCCGCCTCGTCCTCGCCCCGTCCTCCGCCGGGCCCGAGCACATCGCGGAACTGGCCGCGGCCGGGTTCGCACCCCGCGACATCGTCTCCGCCTCCCAGCTGGCCGCCTTCGTCACGTACCAGACGCGGCTCGCGGCCGGCCTGCGCGCGCTCGCCGGGCTCGCGGCGGAGAGCGGCGAGTTGCCCGCGTACGAAGTACCGGTCCTGGAGCGGGAGTTCACGCTCGGCACGCTCGACTGGGACGCCTGGGTGGAGACCCTGCGCCTCGAAGACGGGACGCCCGAGCAGCTCGCCGTCCTGGAGGAGTCGCTGCCGACCGCGAAGACCTCGGCGTACTACCTGGCGCTCGTCCACGACGTCGAGGCGCTGCGCGAGCGGTCCCGGCTCTACAACGCGATCATGTACGCGCCGCGCGGCCTCGACCGGCGCGACCGCGAGATCGCCGCGCTCGCCGTGTCCCGCGTCAACGGCTGTGTGTACTGCGCCTCGGTGCACGCCCGCCGCTTCGCCCAGCTCAACAAGGACGCCGGGCCGGCCGAGGCGATCCTCGGCGGCGACCTGCGCGGCGACACACCGCGCCGCCAGGCGATCGTCGACTTCGCGGTGGCCCTCACCGCACGCACCGGCCGGCCGCTGCCCGTACGGGAGTTGCGGGAGGTGGCAGGCCTCGACGACACCGAGATCCTCGACCTGATCCATGTTGTGGCCGTGTTCGCCTGGGCCAACCGTCTGATGCTGACCCTGGGCGCACCCGCCCCGGCACCCGAGGAACGCGAGGAGTACGTCGCTTGAGCACCACCGACCCCGTGAATCACCCCCTGGTCGAGGCCGCCCGGCGCCTCGCCGACGACGTCCTCGCGCCCGCGGCGGAGGCCCACGACCGTACGGGCGTCACCCCGGAGGCCATCGCCGCCGTCAAGGCGTCCGGTGTGCTCGGCGTCAACGCACCCGCCGCGTACGGAGGTTCGGAGGCGCCCGCCGCCGTCGGCCGTGAGGTCGCGGAGATCCTCGCGGGCGCGTGCTGCTCCACCTTCTTCATCCAGGCCCAGCACCACACACCCGTACGCACCCTGGTGGCGGGCGCGGAAGCGGCGCGCGAGCGGTGGCTGCGGCCGCTGTCCGAGGGGAGCGCGCTCGCCGGGATCGCCTTCTCGCACCTGCGGGCGTTCCCGAAGCTGCCGGTACGGGCGACCCGGCTGCCCGACGGAGGGGTGCGCTTCGACGGGCGGGTGCCCTGGTACACCGGCTGGGGCCTCAACGACGTGTTCCTGCTCGGCGGCGCCACCGAGGACGGCGAGGTCGTCTTCGCGCTCGCCGAACCCCGCGAGCAGGCCGGGCTCACGCCGACCGCACCCCTCCAGCTGGCCGCGCTCACCGGCGCCCGCACCGTCGGCCTGGTCCTCGACGGGCTCACCGTCCCGGCCGATGACGTGGTGATCCGGCAGCCGTACGAGGACTGGGCCACCGCCGACCGCCCCAAGAACACCAACACCAACCCGGCCGTACTCGGCGTCACCCGTGCCGCCCTCGACCTGCTCGACGCCTCCGGGGACGGCGAGGCGAAGGACACCGCGGGCGTGCTGCGGGCGCGCCTGGACGCGGTGCGCGCGGACGCGTACGCCCTGGTCGACGACGTACCGGCGGGGGAGCGGCTCGACGACCGGCTCGCGGTGAAGACGCGGGCGTACGACCTGATGCGGGCGGCCACGACGGCGGCCATCGTGATCGGCGGCGGCCGGGCCTTCAGCCTGTCGGCCCCGGCGCAGCGTCTCGCCCGCGAGGGCCTGTTCCTGGTGGTCCAGGGCCAGACGGCGGAGGTGCGCAGCGCGCATCTGGCGGCGCTCAGGGCCTGATCACAGCGGGTTCCGCCCGGGTGCCCGCAGTGACGGGTACCCGTCGGCCATCGACATTTACTAGGACGTCCTAGTAAATTGAAATCATGGACGCTGACGCCATCGACGAGGGCCGCCGCCGCTGGCAGGCCCGGTACGACTCGGCCCGCAAGCGGGACGCAGACTTCACCACGCTCTCCGGAGACCCGGTCGAGCCGGTCTACGGGCCACGGCCCGGGGACACGTACGACGGGTTCGAGCGCATCGGCTGGCCCGGTGAGTACCCGTACACCCGAGGGCTGCACGCGACCGGGTACCGGGGCCGCACCTGGACGATCCGCCAGTTCGCGGGGTTCGGCAACGCCGAGCAGACCAACGAGCGCTACAAGATGATCCTCGCCAACGGCGGCGGCGGACTGAGCGTCGCCTTCGACATGCCCACCCTCATGGGGCGCGACTCCGACGACCCGCGCTCGCTCGGCGAGGTGGGCCACTGCGGAGTCGCCATCGACTCGGCCGCCGACATGGAGGTGCTCTTCCAGGACATCCCGCTCGGCGATGTCACCACCTCCATGACGATCTCCGGGCCGGCCGTGCCGGTCTTCTGCATGTACCTGGTCGCCGCCGAGCGCCAGGGCGTCGACCCGGCCGCGCTCAACGGCACGCTGCAGACCGACATCTTCAAGGAGTACATCGCGCAGAAGGAGTGGCTTTTCGAGCCCGAGCCCCATCTCCGCCTGATCGGCGACCTGATGGAGCACTGCGCCCGCGACATCCCCGCCTACAAGCCGCTGTCGGTCTCCGGCTACCACATCCGCGAGGCCGGTTCGACGGCCGCGCAGGAGCTCGCATACACCCTCGCCGACGGATTCGGCTATGTGGAACTGGGGTTGAGTCGCGGCCTCGACGTCGACGTCTTCGCCCCCGGCCTCTCCTTCTTCTTCGACGCTCACCTCGACTTCTTCGAGGAGATCGCCAAGTTCCGCGCGGCCCGGCGCATTTGGGCCCGCTGGATGCGGGACGTGTACGGGGCGCGCTCCGACAAGGCGCAGTGGCTCCGCTTCCACACCCAGACCGCAGGGGTCTCGCTGACCGCGCAGCAGCCGTACAACAACGTCGTACGCACCGCGGTCGAGGCGCTCTCGGCGGTGCTCGGCGGCACCAACTCGCTGCACACCAACGCCCTCGACGAGACCCTGGCGCTCCCGTCCGAGCAGGCCGCCGAGATCGCGCTGCGGACGCAGCAGGTCCTCATGGAGGAGACCGGCGTCGCCAACGTCGCGGACCCGCTGGGCGGTTCGTGGTACGTGGAGCAGCTCACCGACCGTATCGAGGCCGACGCGGAGAAGATCTTCGACCAGATCAAGGAGCGCGGCCGCCGCGCCCACCCGGACGGGCAGCACCCGATCGGCCCGATCACCTCGGGCATCCTGCGCGGCATCGAGGACGGCTGGTTCACCGGCGAGATCGCCGAGTCGGCCTTCCGGTACCAGCAGTCCCTGGAGAAGGGCGAGAAGCGGGTCGTCGGCGTCAACGTCCACACCCCGTCCGTCACCGGCGACCTGGAGATCCTGCGGGTCAGCCACGAGGTGGAGCGCGAGCAGGTACGGGCCCTCGCGGGACGCAAGGACCAGCGGGACGACGCGAAGGTGCGGGCCGCGCTCGACGCGATGCTCGCCGCCGCCCGCGACGGCAGCAACATGATCGGCCCGATGCTGGACGCGGTCCGCGCGGAGGCGACCCTCGGCGAGATCTGCGACGTGCTGCGGGACGAGTGGGGGGTGTACACGGAACCCGCCGGGTTCTGAGGAGCCCCTACGGGTTCTGAGGAGTCCCGACGGGTTCTGAGAGGTTCTGAAGCCGGGGTTCCGGATCGTCTGCCGGGGTAGGTGCGTTCGCGATACACGCACCCGCCCCGGAGGACACCTTGAGACCACCCCGCCGCCGTACCGCGCTCGCCGCCACCGCCCTCGCCGTGCTCGGCACGCTCCTCGTCGGAGGCTCGGGCGCCGTCGTCGCCGACACGCCCCGACTGCCCGAGGTACAGGACGAGTTCGACTCGCTCGGCCCCGACGTGCACGCGGCGAAGCTGCCCTCCGGGCGCACGGCGCACTTCACCGACGCGGGGCCGCGCGACGGCCGCCCGGTGCTGTTCATCGGCGGTACGGGCACCTCCGCCCGCGCCCAGCACATGACCGACTTCTTCGGGTCCACCCGCGACGAGATGGGCCTGCGCCTCATATCCGTGGAGCGCAACGGCTTCGGTGACACCGAGTTCGACCCCGGGCTCGGCAAGGCCGACTTCGCCGAGGACGCCCTCGCCGTGCTCGACCGGATCGGCGTCGAGAAGGTCTCCGTCATCGCCATCTCCGGCGGCGGCCCGTACGCGGCCGAGCTCGCCGCACGCGCCCCCGAACGCGTCCGCGCGCTCCACCTCGCCGCCGCGCTGCCCCCGTACGGCGCGAAGCCCGCGTACTGCGCCCTGTCCGACGACGCGCTCGGCGCGGCCCTGAAGGACTCCGTCAAGGACCCGCGCAAGTGGTGGGCGTTCCCCGACGACAGCCCGGTCAAGTCCATCCCCGGCTTCGCGGACACCGCGTACGAAGAGGGTGCGCGGACCTTCAACCAGCGTGGCCAGCAAGCCGATGTGGCTCCGCAGGTGCACGAACAGCGGCTCTACTGCGAACGTCCCGGGCCCGACCTGTCGCGGCTGAAGGCGCCGGCCTACCTGTACGCGGGGGAGAAGGACACGACGGTGCCGCCGTCGACCCTCGCCGTCTGGCGGGACGCCCTGCCGGGGCGTGAGGTCGTACGGCGCTATGCGGACACGGGGCACGACGTCCAGTACCGGCACTGGGACCAGATCCTCGCGGATCTTGCGGGGTACGGGGACCGGACGGTGGTGTGCCGTGACTCGCACAGTGCGCTGGTGCCTGCGCGGGAGGCGGAGCGGCTGGTCGAGTCGGGCGAGGCCTCGTTGGGCAGCTGCGCCTGGCAGGGCTGATTTTTCCCCTACCCGCCCCTTCCCGAAAGTCCTCGCCGGACGGGCCTCCTCAATCGCCGGAGGGGCTCAAATATGAGCCCTGGCCCGGAAAATTCAGCCCGTCCGGCGTTTGAGGACGAGCCCGGAGGGCGATCGGCAGTCACCCAGCCGACGGTGCGGGACGGGACGCCGCGGCCAACCCCCCCAGCAGCAGCACGGTAAAGCTGCGTGCCCACTCCTCGTCCACCGGTTCCGCGCTCACCAGGGAGCGGTGGACCACCGCGCCCGCCACCACGTCGAAGATGAGGTCGGCGGTGCGGGAGGCCGCTGACTCGTCGGCCTCGCGGGGGAGTTCGCCGCGTTCCTGGGCGCGTCTGCGGCCCTCCAGGACGAGGCGTTTCTGGCGGTCCACGATCGCGTGCCGGATGCGCGTCCGGAGTGCCTCGTCGCGGGTCGACTCGGCGACCACGGCCATCAACGCCGTACGCGCCTCCGGCCGTTCGAGCAGGGCGGCGAACTGCAGCACCACGCCCTGCGCGTCCTCGGCGAGGCTGCCCCGGTCCGGCAGTTCGAGCTCGTCGAAGAGTATGGCCACCGCGTCCACGACGAGTTCGTTCTTGCCCGCCCAGCGCCGGTACAGGGTCGTCTTGGCGACGCCCGCGCGCGCGGCGACATCGCTCATCGTCAGCTTCGACCAGCCGAGGTCCACGAGGGCGGCACGGGTCGCCTCCAGGATCGCGGTGTCGGCCTCGGCGCTCCGGGGGCGTCCCTTCCGCCCGGCGCATGGGGGTGTGCGGCGCATGCGGCCGACCATACCCGCCGGTAAGTCACCCGTACCCCGCGGCGATTCCGTGAGGCAGATCACCGGTGATCACCGGACGCGGGCCCCGGTCGGGATATACGCTACGAGTCGTAGCGAAAGCTCGTAGGAACCTGACGGGGACCTTCGAGCGGCAACCACAGGCTGGGGTGGGGACCCTGGCCACGCAGGGAAACGGTCCCTCCTCGGACCTTTGGGGGCAACCCCTCGACCGTGACCTGTCCGTACGCCTCGCATCCGGCGGGGGGCCTGCGGACGGGCCGCGGTCCCACGGATTCGGCCGGACTTTTCACAGGCGCGCGCGGAAGGGGGAGGATGTACGCATGCAGCCACGGAACATGTCCATGAGCGGAGTCGTCGACCTCGCCGCGGTGAAGGCGGCCCAGGAGGCCAAGGCCAAGGCGGAGCAGGCGCGCGCCGAATCCGCGAAGAACGGCGGCGGTCAAGCCGTATCGCCCGCGAGTCTCGTCATCGACGTCGACGAGGCGGGTTTTGAGAACGAGGTGCTTCAGCGCTCCGCCGAAGTACCCGTCGTCATCGACTTCTGGGCCGAGTGGTGCGAGCCCTGCAAGCAGCTCGGCCCGCTGCTCGAACGCCTCGCCGTCGAGTACAACGGCCGCTTCCTGCTCGCCAAGGTCGACGTCGACGCCAACCAGATGCTGATGCAGCAGTTCGGGATCCAGGGGATCCCGGCCGTCTTCGCGGTGGTCGCCGGTCAGGCCCTGCCGCTTTTCCAGGGCGCCGCCCCCGAGGCCCAGATCCGCGAGACCCTCGACCAGCTGATCCAGGTCGGCGAGGAGCGCTTCGGCATCACCGGGATCGCCGTCGACCCGAGCGCGACGCCGGACGACGCCGCAGCCCCGGCCGAGGAGCCCGCCGGACCGCACGACGCCCTCCTCGAAGCGGCCGCGCAGGCCCTTGACGCGGGCGACCTGGGCGGCGCGGTGCAGGCGTACCGCAATGTCCTCGCCGACGACCCCGGCAACACCGAGGCCGAGCTCGGCCTCGCCCAGGCCGAACTGCTCCAGCGGGTCAACGGCCTGGACCCGCAGCAGGTGCGCAAGGACGCCGCCGAACGGCCCGCCGATGTCGCGGCGCAGATCGCCGCGGCCGACCTCGACCTGGTCGGCGGTCATGTCGACGACGCCTTCGGCCGGCTCGTCGACGCGGTCAAGCGCACCGCGGGCGACGACCGCAACGCCGCCCGGGTGCGGCTGCTCGAACTCTTCGAGGTGGTCGGGGCCGACGACCCGCGGGTCGCCTCGGCGCGCTCGGCACTGGCCCGCGCGCTGTTCTGATCCCGTACGGCGGGTGCTTCACGAGCTGTGACGGCCGCCCGGCGCCCGTCAGTTGGTGACCTGGTCCTAAACGGGAAGACCCGCAGTGGCGTTGTGAAAATTTGGCGACAGAGCGATTCAGCGGCCGCGCTTTACCAAAACTTGGTAATCGCGGCCGCTGTTACTTGGAGTAAGCCAAGGCCGGTGATCTGTCCGGTTCCGTCGGTCAATTTCCCGGTCTGTGCGGGGGGTTGACCGCACCGAGTGTGGCCGCCCGATGTCAGCCCGTCGCGTCGTGGTTATCCAGCCGTTACCAGCGAGTAACGAACCCCCTTGTGCGGGCGCTCCGAATGCACCACGATCGGCCACGCTCGGTCCATTCCCGTACTCCCGACAACCAGCTCGGGGCGCAGGGTTCGTGGTCCCCACCGAGTGGCCGGAGGCGCCGCCGACGGTCAAGGACAGGGGGGTCTTCGCCGAACGGCGGGGCCTGTCCGAGCGGTTGCGTGCAGGCGCGACCAGTGGTTGTCGCTCGGGGGTGATCGTCAGTGATTCGGACGCGGTACGCGCCTGGAGTACGGGCGCTCTCCTTCCCGAGGACGTAGCACTTCTCCCATCCCTGCCCGGCTGAGCCGCCAAGGGCAGTCAGGGCCAGGAGATGTACGTCCGAGAAGGAGGAAAGTCATGGAATCCGTGGCTCGTGGCGGAACCCGTTGGAAGCGGTTCGCCGTGGTCATGGTGCCGAGCGTCGCGGCGACTGCCGCGATAGGCGTCGCCCTCTCGCAGGGTGCGCTCGCGGCATCGTTCAGTGTGTCGGGTCAGTCGTTCAAGGTGTCGGCCGACCAGCTCGACGGCAAGGGTCTGGTGCAGTACGGCGGTGTCGACGTCGGTGTCGACATGGAGGGCAAGAAGGCCCACCACCCCGTCTCCGTCTCCGCGTTCAAGACCGCGGAGATCACCAACATGTGCCAGTCGGTGGTCTCGCACGTCCCGGTCATCGGTGACGTCACGCTGCAGCTCAAGGCGGGCGGCGGAGACACTCCGGTCGAGGCCGAGAACCTCTACATCGACGTCGCTCAGCTCGACGCCGACGCCGAGTTCCGGGGTCTCAACATCGGTGTGGCCGCGGGTCAGTCCACCAAGGGCCCCGGCATGAAGGGCGGCAAGGAGATCGCGGACCCGAACGGGTTCGCGCAGGAAGCCGACCGCGCCATTCTCAGCAACATCAAGCAGACGGCCTGGGCGACCAGCGCAGGCACCTTCAAGCTGAGCGGTCTCAGCATGAAGCTGCACCAGGGCAAGAAGGAGTGCTTCTAAGCACTCGCCCGAGTCCTGCGGCCCTCCGTACGGGGTGGCCGTCGGGCAGCTGGCTCGGCGGGCGTGGAGCTCCGGTCTCCCCGCCCGCCACCACAGATCTGCACTGATTCACGTACCGCCGGTTCCAAGGAGCTGTTGTCCCATGAGCGCCGTGTCATCGGGGCCGAACGACCACTTCCTCAAGGTCCACCGGGAGAAGTTCCGGGTCTGGCGGGGTGGCCGGCCCTTCTGGGCGGGCCTCCTCACCATCTTCGGCGGCCTGCCGATCGCCTACCTGCCGTACGCCAACATCAAGCTCGGCAACCTGACGCTGGCCATGGCCACGACGGCGGGTGCCGGTTCGCTGATCATCGGCGTGCTCCTGGTCGTGCTCGGCCTCACCATGTGGTTCCAGTCGCACTCGCGGATCTTCGCCGGCGTCGCCGCGATCCTGCTCGCCCTGGTCTCGCTCGTGGTGTCCAACATCGGTGGATTCCTCGTCGGGTTCCTGTTCGCGCTGCTCGGCGGTGCGCTCGGCATCGCCTGGGCTCCGGCCGGGGACGAGAGCGGCCGGGCCGAGCGACGGGACCGTACGTCCGAAGGGTCCGACGCGGACGACCGCGACGAGCCCGCTGTGAACGGTGCGCGTGACGACCTGACAGGAACGGGCTCGATGAACCAGACGAACGGGAGGCACCGTGCCGGGTGACGAGGTGCAGTACGAGGGCACCGAGGCTGGGCCCCGTGCGAGAACGGGGCCGCGGCACGCTGCCCCGAAGAAGCCTCTGATCACGAGGCTGAACATGCCCGCGGGCAAGGCGATAGCCATCGCCGCCATGCCCACCAGCATCCTCATGGGCATGGGGCTCACCCCGACCCTGGCGCACGCCAAGCCGCAGCCGGACAACCCGTTCCGGGACGGTCCGTGCGTCACGGCGCCGGACAAGGACGCGGAGGCCGAGGAGAAGGCCGAGAAGGAGCAGGCCGCGAAGGAGAAGGCGGCCAAGGAGAAGGCCGCCGAGGAGAAGGCCGCCGAGGAGAAGAAGGACGCCGAGGAAGCGGCCGAGAAGCCGTCGGCGGGCGACGACTCCGACGCGACGCCTGCCACCGGCGACTCGGGCGACACCGCCGACGAGCCGGAGCCCGAGCCGTCCCCCACCGAGACGGAGAACCCGCTCGACCCGCTGGGCGTGGGCGACAAGATCAAGGACGTCTTCACCCCGGACGACCAGGAGTCGGAGTCCCCGGCACCCGAGCCGTCCGCGTCGGACGACACCAAGAGCGATGCCACCGACCCGGTGAAGGACACCGTCGACGGTGTCGAGGACGCGGCCGACAAGGTCACGGACGGCGCGAAGGACGCGGCGGAGAAGGCCGAGGAAGCAGCCGAGAAGGCGAAGGAAGACGCCGACAGGCTGAATCCCTCCGCCGACCCGCTCGCCCCGGACGCCGACGGGAAGAAGCCGTTCCCGTGTGTCGTGGAGAAGAAGGTCGACGGCGACAGTGAGACGCCGCCCGCCCCGATCCCGGAAGACCCGTGGCACCTTGAGGCCAGCTCGCTGCTCCTCAAGGGCGCCGACTACCAGGGCGTCGTCAACCTGAAGACGCCCAGCGGCAAGACCAAGCAGGTCCTGAAGTACGTGATCAGCAAGGGCACGGACATCGGCGACCTGCACCAGACCGTCGAGGGTCCGGGCGGCGAGACGTACCACATCAGGTCGGCCAAGGGCGCCACGTCCACGATCCGCAACGGCGAAACGATCATGTACACCGAGAAGATCTCCGGACACCTCTTCGGGCTCATCCCGATCACGTTCGACCCGGAGCACCCGCCGCCGCTGAACATCCCGACGATCTACTTCACCAACGTCGAGGTGGTCCAGGCGGGCCAGTTCGGCGGCACTCTCACCGTGCCCGGCTTCAACCAGGAGATCACGCCCTGAGCGGCTGAACTCCGACCGGTGCCCCCAGTTCCACCGGGAGCCGCACGAACGCCAAGGGCGCCCCCTTCACGAAGGGGGCGCCCTTGGCGCTTGCGTATCGGACGGACGGACGGACGTCAGTCGCGCTCGCCGCCGCCCAGGTGGTGCACCCGGACCATGTTGGTGGTGCCGGGGACGCCGGGGGGCGAACCGGCGGTGATGATCATGGTGTCGCCGGCGTTGAACCGCTTGAGCTTCAGCAGCTCCGCGTCGACCAGGTCCACCATCGCGTCGGTGTTGTCGACGTGCGGGACCAGGCGGGACTCCACGCCCCAGCTCAGCGAGAGCTGGTTGCAGGTCTCCTGCTCGCTGGTGAAGGCGAGGATCGGCTGCGCGGCGCGGTACCGGGAGAGCCGGCGCGCGGTGTCACCGGACTTGGTGAAGGCGACCAGGAGCTTCGCGTCCAGGAAGTCGGCGATCTCGCAGGCGGCGCGGGCCACCGCACCACCCTGCGTACGCGGCTTCTTGCCCGGTACGAGCGGCTGCAGGCCCTTGGAGAGCAGCTCCTCCTCGGCGGCCTGGACGATCTTCGACATGGTCTTGACCGTCTCGATCGGGTACGCGCCCACCGAGGACTCGGCGGAGAGCATGACCGCGTCCGCGCCGTCCAGGATCGCGTTGGCCACGTCGGAGGCCTCGGCGCGCGTGGGGCGGGAGTTGGTGATCATCGACTCCATCATCTGGGTCGCCACGATCACCGGCTTGGCGTTGCGCCGGCACATCTCCACGAGGCGCTTCTGCACCATCGGGACCTTCTCGAGCGGATACTCGACGGCCAGGTCGCCACGGGCCACCATGACCGCGTCGAAGGCGGCGACGACGCCCGCCATGTTGGCGACCGCCTGCGGCTTCTCGACCTTGGCGATGACGGGGACCCGGCGGCCCTCCTCGTCCATCACCTTGTGGACGTCCTTCACGTCGTCGGCGTCCCGCACGAACGACAGGGCGACCAGGTCGCAGCCCATCCGCAGGGCGAAGCGCAGGTCCTCGATGTCCTTCTCGGACAGGGCCGGCACGTTCACCGCCGCGCCGGGCAGGTTGATGCCCTTGTGGTCGGAGATGACACCGCCCTCGATGACGATGGTCTTGACCCGGGGGCCGTCGACGTCGGTCACCTTGAGCTCGACGTTGCCGTCGTTGATCAGGACCTGGTCGCCCTTGGAGACATCTCCGGTCAGGCCCTTGTACGTGGTGCCGCAGATGGACTTGTCGCCCGGGACGTCCTCGGTGGTGATGGTGAACTCGTCACCGCGCACCAGCTCGACGGGACCCTCGGCGAAGGTCTCCAGACGGATCTTCGGGCCCTGGAGGTCGGCGAGCACACCGATGGCACGGCCGGTGTCCTCGGCGGCCCGGCGGACACGGTCGTAACGCTCCTGGTGCTCTGCGTGCGAACCGTGGCTGAAGTTGAAGCGGGCCACGTTCATACCGGCCTCGATGAGAGCTTTCAGTTGCTCGTACGAGTCGACGGCGGGGCCCAGTGTGCAGACGATTTTGGAACGGCGCATGAGACGGATCCTATCGTTTTGTTTCGCTAAGGAATATTCCATCTGGCGGAATCTACAAATGGGCGGACCGGCGCTCAGTCGTTGCGTTCGCCCGCCCGGTTTGCCACGAGCGCGTAGGTCTGCCGGGCGATCTCCAGCTCCTCGTCGGTGGGCACCACCGCCACCGCGACCCGGGCGTACTCCGGAGAGACGATCCGGGCCTCGTCGGAACGCACCGAGTTGAGCTCGCCGTCGACCGCCAGGCCCAGTTCCTCCAGGCCCGCCACCGCAGCCTCCCGCACCGGAGCCGCGTTCTCCCCGACCCCGGCCGTGAACGCCACCGCGTCCACCCGGCCGAGCACCGCGTAGTAGGCGCCGATGTACTTCTTCAGCCGGTGCACGTAGATCTCGAAGGCGAGCCGCGCCTCCTCGTCGCCCTCGTCGATACGACGGCGGATCTCCCGCATGTCGTTGTCGCCGCACAGCCCGATCAGGCCGCTCCTCTTGTTCAGGAGTACGTCGACCTCGTCCGCCGACATCTCGCCCACCCGCATCAGATGGAAGATGACCGCCGGGTCGATGTCGCCGGAACGCGTCCCCATCACCAGACCCTCGAGCGGCGTGAGCCCCATCGAGGTGTCCACGCAGACCCCGCCGCGCACCGCCGAGGCCGAGGCGCCGTTGCCCAGGTGGAGCACGATGACGTTGACGTCCTCCGGCCGCTTGCCGAGGAGTTCGGCGGTCTTGCGCGACACGTACGCGTGCGACGTGCCGTGGAAGCCGTAGCGGCGGATGCGGTGCTGGTCGGCGGTCTGCACGTCGATCGCGTAGCGCGCCGCCGACTCCGGCATCGTCGTGTGGAACGCCGTGTCGAAGACCGCAACCTGCGGCAGGTCGGGCCGCAGCGACATGGCCGTACGGATACCGGTCAGGTTGGCCGGGTTGTGCAGCGGCGCCACCGGGATGAGCCGCTCCACCTCCTTCAGGACCGCGTCGTCGATCACCGTCGGCTCGGTGAACTGCTTGCCGCCGTGCACCACCCGGTGCCCGATCGCCGCCAACTCGGGGGAATCCAGGCCGAGTCCGTCGTGCGCCAGCTCGGCGGCGACCGCCTTCAGGGCCTCCTCGTGATCGGCGATCGGCCGGTTCTGCTCGCGGGCCGCGCCGTCCGTGGCGAGCGGCGTGTGCTTGAGCCGGGAGGTCTCCTCACCGATGCGCTCGACGAGACCCACGGCGAGCCGTGCGTTGTCGCGCATGTCGAGGAGCTGGTACTTCACCGACGAGGAGCCGGAGTTCAGGACGAGAACACGAGTCGCTGTCACAGGTATTGCTTTCGATCGGGGATCAGTTGGTGGGCGTCTGGGCCTGGATCGCCGTGATGGCGACGGTGTTCACGATGTCCTGCACGAGCGCGCCCCGCGACAGGTCGTTGACCGGCTTGCGCAGACCCTGAAGGACCGGCCCGACCGCGATGGCGCCGGCCGAACGCTGCACGGCCTTGTACGTGTTGTTGCCGGTGTTCAGGTCCGGGAAGATCAGCACGGTGGCCCGGCCCGCGACCTCCGACTCCGGCAGCTTGGTGCGCGCCACCGAGGGCTCCACGGCGGCGTCGTACTGGATCGGGCCTTCGATCTTCAGGTCCGGGCGCTGCCCGCGCGCGAGCAGCGTGGCCTCCCGCACCTTGTCCACATCGGCGCCCGAGCCGGACGTACCCGTCGAGTACG
The DNA here is from genome assembly GCF_009908195.1 of Streptomyces boluensis. Classification (GTDB taxonomy): domain Bacteria; phylum Actinomycetota; class Actinomycetes; order Streptomycetales; family Streptomycetaceae; genus Streptomyces; species Streptomyces boluensis. Next base: position 36,913 of record NZ_JAAAHS010000018.1, read on the forward strand.
ACAGCATCGCGACCTTCGGCAGCACGCCGAACCGCTCGGCCGTGGTGGCCGACTGGACGGCGATGTCGGCGAGTTGCTCGGCGTTCGGGTCCGGGTTGACCGCGCAGTCGCCGTACACGAGGACCTGGTCGGCGAGGCACATGAAGAACACCGAGGAGACGATCTTCGCTCCCCCAGCCTCCGGCCGGGAGGTGCCCCCAGGCTTCGTCTTGATGATCTCGAAGGCCGGGCGGATCGTCGCCGCCGTGGAGTGCACCGAACCGGACACCATGCCGTCGGCGAGACCGTCCTGCACCATCAGCGTGCCGAAGTAGTTGACGTCCGCGACCACGTCGTGCGCCAGCTCCACGGTGACGCCCTTGTGGGCGCGCAGCGCCGCGTACTGCTCGGCGAACTTCTCCCGCAGCTCCGAGGTCTGCGGGTCGATCAACTGCGAGTCGGACAGGTCGATGCCGAGGTCGGCGGCCTTCTTGCGGATCGCCTCCACATCGCCGAGCAGCGTCAGATCGCACACTCCGCGCCGGAGGAGTACGTCGGCGGCGCGCAGCACCCGCTCCTCGGAGCCCTCCGGGAGCACCACCCGGCGGCGGTCGGCGCGGGCCTGCTCGATCAGCTTGTGCTCGAACATCATCGGCGTGACCCGGCTGCTGCGGGACACCTCGAGGCGGTTGAGCAGCTCGGAGGTGTCGACGTGCCGCTCGAAGAGGCCGAGCGCGGTCTCCGCCTTACGCGGGGTCGCGGCGTTCAACTTGCCTTCGAGCGCGAAGAGTTCGGTCGCCGTGGGGAAGGAGTTCCCGGCCACCGAGACCACCGGCGTGCCCGGCGCGAGCCGGGACGCGAGCCGCAGGATCTCCTCGCTGGGCCGCTCGTTCAGGGTCAGCAGCACGCCCGCTATGGGAGGCGTACCGGCGCTGTGCGCGGCGAGCGCCCCCACCACCAGGTCGGCCCGGTCGCCCGGGGTCACCACCAGGCAGCCCGGCGTCAGGGCGCCCAGGAAGTTCGGCAGCATCGCCCCGCCGAAGACGAAGTCGAGCGCGTCCCTGGCGAGGCCCGAGTCGTCACCGAGCAGAACCGTTCCGCCGAGGGCGTGCGTGATCTGCGCGACGGTCGGCGCGGAGAGTGCGGGGAGGTCCGGCAGTACGTAACAGGGCACCGGGAGCTGGGCGGTGAGCCCTTCCGAGATGGCGTCCCGGTCGGCCGGGGCGACCCGGTTCACCGCCATCGCGAGGACCTCGCAGCCCAACACCTCATAGGCGCGGTACGCGTTGCGGGCCTCGGCGCGCACCGACTCGGCACTCTGCCCGCGCCCGCCCACGACGGGCAGCACCCAGGCGCCGAACTCGTTGGCCAGGCGGGCGTTCAGGGACAGTTCGTCGGGGAGCTGGGTGTCGGCGAAGTCGGTGCCGAGGACGAGCACCACCTCGTACTCCCTGGCCACCTCGTGGAAGCGGTCGACCAGGTGGGACACCAACTCGTCGGTGCCGCGCTCCGCCTGGAGCGCGGACGCCTCGTGGTAGTCCATGCCGTACCCGGAGGCCGGGTCCTGGCTGAGCCTGTAGCGGGCCCGCAACAAGTCGAAAAGTCGGTCGGGTCCGTCGTGGACCAGCGGCCGGAAGACCCCCACCCGGTCGACCTGTCGGGTCAGGAGTTCCATGACTCCCAGCTCCACGACCTGGCGGCCGTCGCCACGGTCGATCCCGGTCACGTACACGCTGCGCGTCACGCGTTGCTCTCCGTTCCCTCGCTCGCTTGTGCGCCTTGACCCGGGACGTACGAAGACACGTACGGAGAGACCGAGACAAGCCCCTACAAAAATACCCGATATGGTGTGGTTGCCCTCTTGACAATACCCCTGCGGGTGGATAGGGCGCCCGCCGGGCAGGGGGTCCGGGAAAGGGCCGGGTCAGGGCGTTCGCAAGGGTCTGGGAGGCGCCGCTTCCGGTGGAGTACGGGAAGGGGCGTGCCCCGGATGCCCGTGGAACAATCGGAACCCGGCTCAAGCGCAGGGGCTGCCCCGCCGGGCAGGCCCCAGGACTAGCGAGCAGGAGAAACAGCGCGATGCGTATCGGAGTTCTCACCGCAGGCGGCGACTGCCCCGGCCTGAACGCAGTGATCCGGTCGGTCGTGCACCGCGCCGTCGCCGCGCACGGCGACCAGGTCATCGGCTTCGAGGACGGGTACGCGGGGCTTCTCGACGGCCACTACCGGGAGCTCGACCTGAACGCGGTCAGCGGCATCCTGGCCCGGGGCGGCACCATCCTCGGCTCCTCCCGCCTGGAGCGCGACCGCTTCCGCGCCGCCTGCGACAACGCCAAGGAGCTCATCGAGAAGAGCGGCTTCGACGCGCTCATCCCGATCGGCGGCGAGGGTACCCTGACGGCCGCCCGCATGCTGTCCGACGCCGGGGTGCCGGTGGTGGGCGTGCCGAAGACCATCGACAACGACATCTCCGCCACCGACCGCACCTTCGGCTTCGACACCGCCGTCGGCGTCGCCACCGAGGCCATGGACCGCCTCAAGACCACCGCCGAGTCGCACCAGCGCGTGATGGTCGTCGAGGTGATGGGCCGGCACGCGGGCTGGATCGCCCTGGAGTCCGGGATGGCGGCCGGTGCGCACGGAATCTGCCTGCCGGAGCGGCCGTTCGACCCCGCCGACCTGGTCAAGATGGTCGAGGAGCGCTTCGCGCGCGGCAAGAAGTTCGCCGTCGTCTGCGTCGCCGAGGGCGCGCACCCCGCCGAGGGCACGATGGACTACGGGCACGGCGCGATCGACCAGTTCGGCCACGAGCGCTTCCAGGGCATCGGCACCGCCCTCGCGTACGAGCTGGAGCGCCGCCTCGGCAAGGAGGCCAAGCCGGTCATCCTCGGCCACGTCCAGCGCGGCGGCACGCCCACCGCGTACGACCGGGTGCTCGCCACCCGCTTCGGCTGGCATGCGGTGGAGGCCGTGCACCGGGGCGAGTTCGGGCACATGACGGCGCTGCGCGGCACGGACGTCGAGATGGTCCCGCTGGCGGAGGCGGTCACGGCGCTGAAGACGGTGCCGGAGTCGCGGATGCACGAGGCGGAGTCGGTCTTCTGACCGCCCCGAGTCCCCCTACGGGAAGCTGAGTTCAGCGGCGGTCGGGGGCGGCCGGTTCGTCGGTCGGGTCGTCAGTCCCCGGCCGGCCCGACCAGCTCCCAGAACTCGTCCACGATCCCCTCCAGGAACTCCCGCCCGGAGTGGCCCGCGCCGCTCTCCGTCCCGCCCCAGCTCAGCGTCGCCACCATCCGCGTGTGGTACTCGCCGTACAGCCGGTCCAGTACGTCCTCCACGGTCGCGCGCTCCAGCGGGACCAGCTTCAGCACCGGCCGTACGTACCCCTCCCAGCGGGCCGTCACCGCGCTGCGCAGCAGTTCGGCCAGCCGGTCCTTGCGGCCCGTCACCGCCGTGAAGTCCCGCGCGCCGAGCCGGAGCAGCTCGGCGAGGGCCTCCGACTGCCGCTCATTGCCCTGCCACGCGCCGCTCTCCTCCATCCGGACATACGCGGCGTGCTCCACGCCGACCGCCCGCGCGAAGTCCTGCGTGGCGAGGCCATGGGCGAGCCGATGCTCGCGCAACGTCTGCGCGGCGCCGAGCAGTTCACTCGGCGCGCACCACAACGCCCCCGCGAGCGCGGTAACTTCGGCCGAACTCGGCGCGAGCTGCCCGCGCTCCCAGGCGGCGACGGTGTCCGGCGTCACGTACGCGAGGCCGTAACTGGCCCGCAGGCTGTACGCAACATGTCCGTGCGCCATCCCCAAGGCCTCCCGCATCCGGCGGGCGGCAAGGTTGTCGAAGGGCGGCGTGGCGCCGGTGGTCTGACTCTGGTGCACCCGGACACGCTAGAGGGCTACTGGGGGGTCGCCTACGGTGTGTTCGCCCAGGATCACCGGTCGAGACCAGCTGGTAGAAACGTCCAAAAGAGTCAGCCTTTGACCGCGCCCCCCAGGGCGAACCCCCCGCCGAGCCGCCGTGCGATCAGGATGTACAGGAGCAGGACCGGGGTCGAGTAGATGACCGAGAACGCCGCCAGCTGGCCGTAGACCACCGTGCCGCGGTTGCCGAAGAAGTCGTTGATGCTGACCGAGGCGGGCATCTGGTCGGGGCTGAGCAGGAGCATGAAGGGGACGAAGAAATTGCCCCACATCATGACGAACGAGTACACGGTCACCACCGCGATGCCTGGGCCCATCAGGGGCAGGACCACGCGGAGCAGGGACTGGAACGGGGAGGCGCCGTCCGTCCACGCGGCCTCCTCGAGTTCTCTGGGGACACCGTCCATGAAGTTCTTCATCAGCCATACGGCGAACGGGAGTTGGGACGCCGCGAAGAACAGGATCGTGCCGTGCATCGTGTCGATCAGCTCGACCTGCACGAACAGCGCGTACACCGGCACCATGATCGCGGTGATCGGCAGACACGTCGCGAAGAGGATCGTCGCCAGGAAGGCGCGGCCCGTACGGGAGCGGTAGCGGGACAGCGGGTACGCCGCGAGGGCCGCGCAGCTCACCGTCAGGAGCGTCGCCCCGCCACACAGCAGCAGGCTGTTGAGGAGCGGGGTGAATGTCACGTCGGGGACGAGGACCGCGTCGAAGTTCGCGAACGTGGGCTCCTCGGGGAACTTCACCCGCAGGTCGGCCTCCGCGTCCACGGCCGAGAACAGCACCCAGGCGAGCGGCAGGACGAACGCCGCCGCCACCGCGAGCAGCGCCACGTCCGCGGAGAGGCGGTGGCCCCGGCGGCGGGCGGAGGCGGACAGGGTGCGCTCGGCGGACCGCGTGCGTTTGACGGGCAGCGTGCGCTTGACGGGCGGCGTGCGCGTGACGGAGCCGGACAATTCAGACCTCCGTGCGCAGCAGGCGCATGTAGACGAGGGAGAAGAGGGAGCCCACCACGAGCAGCAGCAGCGCCACCGCCGTCGCGTACCCGATCATGCTGTTCTGGAAGGCCTGTTCGTACATGTAGAGGGGCAGGGTCTGGCTGCGGCCGCCGGGGCCGCCGCGGGTCATCACCCAGATCAGGCCGAACACCGACAGCGTCTGCAGGGTGTTGAGCATCAGGTTCGTGCCGATGGAGCGGCGGATCATCGGCAGCGTGATGTGCCACATCCGCCGCAGGCCGCTCGCCCCGTCGACCTGCGCGGCCTCCGTGACCTCCTTCGGGATCTCGTTCAGGGCCGCCGAGTACACCAGCATCGAGAACGCCGTACCGCGCCACACGTTCGCGAACGACACCGCCAGGATCGGCAGCGTGTACAGCCAGTTCTGGCCCGGCAGGTGCAGCCAGTCGAGGACCGCGTTCAGGGTGCCCTCGCGGCGGAAGAACGCGTACAGCAGAAAGCCCGCCACCACCTCCGGCAGCACCCACGCCACCACCACGATCCCGCCGGTCAGCGTGCGCACCGGCCTGGACGCGCGCCGCATCAGGGCCGCGAGGCCGAGGCCGAGCGTGTTCTGCCCGATCAGGGACGACACCACCGTGAACACCAGGGTCAGCCAGACCGCGTGTCGGAAGTCCTCGTCCCCGAACGCCTTCGTGAAGTTGTCGAGGCCCACGAACGACGACTCGGCCTGACCCGTCAACTGCAGGTCGGTGAAGGCGAGATACACGCAGTAGCCCAGCGGGCCCGCGAGGAACAGCAGCAGCAGGACCACACCGGGCGAGGCCGGCAGGGCCCGCGCCAGCGCGCGGCGCGGCCCTGAGGCGGCAGAGCTCACTTCTTGACCACTTCGCCGCCCGTGACGGAGTCCAGCTCCTCGTCGTACGTCCTCGCCGCCTCCTCGACCGAGGTGTCCCCGGTCGTCACGCCCTCCATGGCCTCCTGGACCGCCGTCGACACCTTCGGATACGCGGGATACGCGGGCCGGTAGTGCGTGAACTCCACCAGGTCGGTGAAGAACTCGATGCCGGGCTGCGCCTTCACGTACTCCGGGTCGTCGGCGACGTCCTCACGGACCGCGATGCCCGAGTTCGCGACGTACCACTTCTGCGCGTTCGCCTTCGTCTGCATCGTCTTGATGAACTCGAAGGCCAGGTCGGGGTTGCCCGCCTTCGACGGGATCGCCCAGGTCCAGCCGCCGGACATGCTGACCTTGCCGGGCGCCTGCCCGTTCTGCGTCGGCATGTGCGCGAGCCCCAGCTCCTTCGACCACTGGGGCCACGCGTGGCCCGCGCCGGGCAGCCAGTCCTGCGGCAGCCACGAGCCGTCCAGGTTGATCGCCAGCTTGCCCTCGGGCATCAGCTCACCGCGGGTCCGCGTGCCGATGTTCGGGTCGAGGGCGTCCGACACCTCGGGGCCGAGCTTCTCCTCGTACACCGTCTCCACGAACTCCAGGGAGTCCTTGAAGCCCTTGCCGCCCGCCACCCACTTCTTCTTCGCCGGGTCGTACATCGGGTCCTCGCCCGTGCCGTACAGGAGCATCTCGAAGCCCTGCATCGTGGCCATCTCGCCCGCGGGCTTGCCCGTGTAGACGTTCAGCGGGATGACGCCCGGCACCTTCTTCTTGACCGTGCGGGCGGCGTCCAGGATCTCCGCCCAGTTCTTCGGCTGCCAGTCCTCGGGCAGGCCCGCCTTCTTGAAGATGTCCTTGCTGAACCAGAGCCCACGGGTGTCCGTGCCGTCCGGCACCCCGTACGTCTTCCCGTCCTCGCCCTTCGCCGCGGCCTTCGCGGTGTCGAAGAACCGGCCCCAGTCCTTCCACTTCTTCAGATACGGGTCCAGGGGCTTCAAGTACCCGCTCGTGATGTCCGAGTTGACGAGGAAGGTGTCCTCGTAGACGAGGTCGGGCGCGGTCTTCGGGGAGCGCAGCATCTGCTGCAGCTTCGTGTAGTACTCCGAGTCCGGCGCCTTGATCGGGACGAGCTTCACCTTCTTGCCCGGGTGCGCGTTCTCGAACTGCTTCTTCATCTCGGCCAGGTACTTGTCCGGCACCCGGATCTGGTTGTCCGTGGACTGCTTGTACGAGACCTTCACGACATCCGGATCGCTGTCGCCGCCCCCACCACAGGCGGTGAGCGTGGCGGCGGCGAACACGGCGGCGGCGGTGAGGAACACGGG
>NZ_JAAAHS010000180.1 GCF_009908195.1 Streptomyces boluensis
ACCCCGCCCTCTGTGCAGGACCAGGTGTTCCCGCCCCCGCCGCCCGGATACACGCCGACGGCCCGCGCCGAACCGCCGTGGGACACGCACCCCAAGCGGTGGGCGGGGCTCGTCGTGGCCGTACTGGCGCAACTCCTCGTCGCCGTGGGCACGGGCACCACCGCCGTCCTGCTGCCCACGCTCGTCGCCGACCTGGGCCTCGCCGGCTACTCGCTGCGCGCGCTCGGCATGGGGTACGCCGTGGGGTTCGGCGGGCTGCTCCTCGTCGGCGGACACCTGGCGGATCGCATCGGCCGCAGACGGACGCTGGTGACCGGCCTCGCCGGATTCGCCCTGACCGTCGCCGTCGCGGGCTTCGCCGGCTCCAGCCTGATGCTCGTCCTCGCCCAACTCGGCCAGGGCGCGTCCGCCGCACTCCTCTCGACGGCCGGACTCGCGTACGTCACCAGCGCGTTCACCGCCCCGAGGGAACGCGGCACGGCTTTCGGCCTGTACGCCACGGTCGCCCTCGGGGGCACCGCCGTCGGCCTGCTCATGGGCGGCGGCATCGCGGAGGCCCTCAGCTGGCGGGTGTGCCTGCTCGTCCTCGCCGTGCTCGCCGCGGTCCTGGCGATCAGCGCGGGCGCGATCGTGCCCGACCAACCGGTCCGCGTCCCCGCCCGCACCGACGTACCGGGCCTGCTCCTCGGCACCACCGGACTCATCGTGCTCGCCTACGGCCTGGTCCGGCTCGGCGATCCGGGGGCGCTGTTCGCCTTCGACCGCGTGGTGCCGCCGCCGGTGTTCGCCGGCATCGGCCTGGTCCTGCTCATCGCCTTCGTGGCCCTGCGGGCCAAGGCGGACGGCGGGCTCCTCCCGCTGTACGTCCTACGGGACCGCAACCGTGCGGGCGCCCTCCTCGCCCTGCTCCTCGCGGGCGCGGGCTCGCTCGTGGTGTGGCAGTACCTGGCCGGGTTCCTGCAGGTCGTGTGGGGCTACCCGCCGGTCACCGCCGGCGTCCACCTGTTGCCCTTCGCGCTCGCCGCCGCCGCTGGTGCGCTCCTTGTCTCGGCACGCCTCCAACACCGGTACGCACCCCGCCTGTTGATCGTGCCGGGACTGCTCCTCGCGGCGCTCGGCCTGGCGCTCCTGACCGGCTTCCCGACCGGCGCCTCGTACTTCACCATCGCCATCCCCGGCCTCGTCCTTGCCGGCGCCGGGCTCGGCGTCGCTTTCGTACCGCTGCTCGCCACGGCGACCGGCGGCACCGCCCCGCACGACGCGGGCGGGACGGCGGCGGCCGGCTGCGCGGCACAGCAACTGGGCAGCGCGGCTGTGGCGCCGATCCTCGGCGGGATCATCTACGCGGTGGCGTCCGGGCGGCTCAGCGAGACCAAGGGGATCCCGGAGTTCTGGGACCAGGTGGGCCCGACGGGTGCCCTGATCCACACCGGACAGCTTCCCGCCACGCTGGTCGAGTCGGCGCAGCGCGCCAACCAGGCGACCCTGTACGGGTATTCGGCCGCGTTCTGGACCGCGGCGGGACTCACCCTGCTCGCCGCCGCGCTCGCCGGACTCCTCGTCACCGCACGGGCACCCCGGCCGTGAGCTGCTGACATGCGGAAGGGGGACGGACCTGAACGGTCCGTCCCCCTTCCGCACACAACACCGGCGACCCGGTCTCAGGACCCCTTCTCCGGATCCACGTCGACATCGTCCGTCTCCGTCCAGAACCCGTCGTCCGCGTCCTGCAGCCGGGACGCGGCGTGCTTCATATGGCGGCGCACCGCGGACCGCGCCGCCCGCGCGTCGCCGGACTCGATCGCGGCGAGGATCTCGTGGTGCTCGTCCCGGACCGCCTCGATGAAGTCACCGCGCCGCGCCTCGTTGGCCCGCGTGACCCGGATGCCGCTGCGCAGCACCTCGCCGAGATAGCGCACCGTCGAGACCATCACCGGATTGCCCGTGGACTCGGCGATCGAGCGGTGGAACGCCAGGTCCTCGTCCACCCCGTCACCGCCCGCCGCGACCGCCTCGTCGATCGCGGTCAGGGCCTGCCGCATCCGCTCGATGTCGGCCGGGGTGGCACGGGTCGCGGCGAGCGACGCGGCCTCGCCCTCCATGCCGCGGCGCACCTCGGCGATCTGCAGCACCTTCGCCTTCGTACCGGACGCCTCGGCCTCCAGGTCGAGGGGGCGGGTGCGCCGGGGCATCACGAACACGCCGCGGCCCTGCCGGGGTTCGACCAGGCCCGCGCTGCGCAGCCGGGACACCGCCTCACGGATCACCGTGCGGCTGACGCCCAGCTGCTTCACCAACTCGACCTCGGTCGGCAGCTTGTCGCCCGCGGCGAGACGGCCGGACTCGATCTCCTCCGAGAGGATCGCGGCAACCCGGTCCGCGAGTCGTACGGGCCCACTCACCTTGGAGAACATGTGCGCCAGTCTATCCGTCAGGCCCCGACCGGACCGGCCGTGGGCAGGGCACCCGCGGCGACCGCCGCGGGGTGGTCCTCGACGTACGCCCGCACGACCGATTCGAAGTCCTCGTCGGCGGTGAGGCCGAGCGAGGCGGCGCGCGCGTTGTCGAACGCGGCGGGCCAGGAGCCCACGATGGCCTCCACGGCCGGGTCGGGCGCGACCGTCACCAGGTCCGCGACCGCGTCCCCGGCGACGCGGCGCAGCGTGTCGAGCATCTCGGCGACCGTCACCGTGAGTGCGGGCAGGTTGACCGGCAGATCGCCGTCGAGCAGGCCTGGCCCGCTGCCGCGCTCGGCCGCCGCGATCCGCAGGATGCCCTCGACGGTGCGCCGCGGCGAGGCCAGGGCGACCCGCAGGTCAGGGCTGACCGGGCAGACGGCAGGGAGGCCCGCGAGCGGTTCGCGGACGATCCCGGAGAGGAAGCCGGAGGCGGCCGCGTTGGGCTTGCCGGGGCGCACCGACACGGTCATCAGGCGGGCCACCCGCCCGTCGAGGAAGCCCCGCCGGGTGTACTCGGCGACGAGCTGCTCGCAGACCCGCTTCTGGGTGCCGTAGCTGGAGCGCGGCGTGGGCAGCGTCGACTCGCTGACCACGGGCGGCAGCGGCAGCGCGGCGTCGCTGCCGTACACGGCGACGCTGCTGGAGAACACCAGGCGGACCGGCGGGCCCCCGGCGGCGTGCTGGGCGCGGGCGGCCTCCAGGACGGCGCGGGTGGTGTCCAGGTTGGCGGCCATGCCGAGGTCGAAGTCGGCCTCGCACTCGGCGGACACCGCGGACGCCAGGTGGATCAGCACGTCCACGGGCTCCGCGAAGGCCGCGTCGAGGCGCTCGCGCAGGTCACCCTGGACGACCTCCACCAGGGGGTCGGCGGCCAGTGGCGAGTCCTCCGGCACGAACAGGTCGGCCAGGACGAGGCGTTCGACGGTCCTGCCGCACAGGGTGCGCCGCTCTAGCAGGGCCTGGGCGACCTGCCGGCCGAGGAAGCCGAAGCCACCCGTGATGACGATCCTCATGCGCTCGCTCCTCGGTAGTGCTTGAGCCAGCCGAGCCCTTCGCTCGTACCGGCGCGGGGGTGGTACTCGCAGCCGACCCAGCCGTCGTAGCCCAACTCGTCGACGACGCCCATCAGATGACGGAGATTCAGCTCGCCCTCGTCGGGCTCGTGCCGGTCCGGGACGCCCGCGATCTGCAGGTGGGCGACGCGCCCGGTGGGCAGGTCACGGCGGAGCGTCGCGGTGAGGTCGCCCTCCACGATCTGGCAGTGGTACAGGTCGAGTTGCACCTTCAGGTTGGCGGCGCCCACCTCCCGTACGACGGCGTGCGCCTCGGCCTGCCGGTGCAGGAAGTAGCCCGGCATGTCACGGCCGTTGATGGGCTCGATCAGCAGGTCGACGCCCGCGGCCGCGGCCCGCTCGGCCGCCCACGCCAGGTTGGCGAGGTACGTCTCACGGTGCCGCGCCCGCAGCTCGGGCGTCGCGTCCTCGGGTACGAGACCGGCCATCAGGTGGACCTGGCCGCAGCCGAGCGCCGCCGCGTACTCCAGGGCCCGCTCGACCCCGGCGCGCGCCTCGGCCTCGCGGCCGGGCAGCGAGGTGAGGCCACGCTCGCCGGCGTCCCAGTCGCCGGGCGGCGCGTTGAACAGCACCTGGCGCAGGCCGTGCGAGTCGAGCAGGCGGCGCAGTCCGGCGGCCTCGTAGGCGTACGGGAAGAGGTACTCGACGCCCTCGAAGCCGTCCGCCGCGGCGGCGGCGAAGCGGTCGGGGAAGTCGTGCTCGGTGTACAGCATGGACAGGTTCGCGGCGAACCTAGGCATGGCGTGCTCCTGTGGTCGGACCGGAAGCGGTGGAAGCGGTCATCGGTTCACGACCTGCTTCTTGGTGGTGAGGACCGCGGCCGCGCCGACGACGAGGCTGAGGGCCAGTACGTACATGGGTATCGCGGCCGATCCGGTGGCGTCCTTCAGCGCGCCGATCATGTACGGGCTGACGAACCCGGCCAGGTTGCCGACCGAGTTGATGACGGCGAGACCGGCCGCCGCCGCGGTGCCGCCGAGGAACGCGGTGGGCAGCGACCAGAACAGCGGGGCGCAGGTCAGCACACCGGCCGCGGCGAAGGACAGCGCGACGAGGGACAGCGTCGTGGACCCGCTCCAGCCGGCGGCGAGGGAGAAGCCGACGGCGCCCATGAGGCTCGGGATGACGAGGTGCCAGCGGCGTTCGCGGCGCTTGTCCGCGGAGCGGCCGAAGAGGTTCATGGCGACGAGCGCGGCCAGGAACGGCACGGCGCTGAGCACGCCGATGGTGAACGTGTCGTCGATGCCGGTGGACTTGACGAAGGTGGGCATCCAGAACGTCAGGGCGTACTGGCCCATCACGAAGCAGAAGTAGATGAGGCACATCAGCCACACCTTGGGGTCCTTGAAGCCGTCCCAGGCGCCGCCGTGCTTCTGGTGCGCGGTGTCCTTGGCGAGCGCCGCCTCGACGATGTCCTTCTCGTCGTCGGAGAGCCACTTGGCGGCGCGGACGCCGTTGTCGAGGTAGAACAGCGTGGCCACACCGATGAGGATCGCCGGGATGGCTTCGAGCAGGAACATCCACTGCCAGCCGTGCCAGCCGTTCTTCCCGTCGAAGTGGTCCATGATCCAGCCGGACAGCGGGTTGCCGAAGATGCCGGCCACCGGGATCGCCGACATGAACATCGCGATGACGCGGGCCCTGCGGTGCGAGGGGAACCAGTAGGTGCAGTAGAGGATCACACCCGGGTAGAACCCGGCCTCGGCGGCTCCGAGCAGGAAGCGCAGGACGTAGAACCAGGTCTCGCTGCTGACGAACATGAACGCCCCGGAGACCAGACCCCAGGTGATCATGATGCGGGCGATCCAGGTCCGTGCGCCGATGCGCTGCAGCATCAGGTTCGACGGCACCTCGAAGAGGAAGTAGCCGATGAAGAACAGACCGGCGCCGAGGCCGTACGCGGCCTCGCTCAGGCCGAGGTCGTCGGACATCTGCAGCTTGGCGAAGCCGACGTTGACGCGGTCCAGGTACGAGAAGACGTAGCAGAGGACCAGGAACGGGACGATACGGAGAACGACCTTGCGGAACACGGCGTTCTCACGGGCGAGGTCGGGAGCCTCGGCCGTCGCAGTGGACGTGGGCATGCGGAATCCTTCGTGCGGCTCGGGGGATTCTCGGGCAGGAGTGCGGGTCGCCGCCTGGGCCTGTCGTTCGGATCAGGCCGGATCAGGTCGGCGGTCGGTCACCAGGAGGCGCCGAACGTGGCCTTCAGCTCGTCGAGGGCGGGAGCGGGGAGCGGCTCGGGGCGACGGTCGGTCAGGAGCCAGAGGCGGGCCGTTTCCTCGAGTTCTTCGAGTACGGCCAGGGCGGACGCGGCGTCGGGACCCCAGACGACGGGGCCGAGCCGGTCGAGCAGTACCGCCCTGATGGGGGTGCCGGCGGCGGACCGGGCGGCGATGTGCCCGGTCACCAGGTCGGCCACGCGCGGGTCGCCGGGCCGGTGGTACGGGACGAGCGGGACGTGCCCGACCTTCATCACGTAGTACGGGGTGATCGGCGGGAGCACGTCGTCCTGGCTCCACACCCCGGCCAGGGTGAGCGCGACCAGGTGCGTGGAGTGCGTGTGGATGACGAACCGTGCCGTGGGGTCGGCCGCGTAGATCCGCCGGTGCAGGGTGAGCGTCTTGCTGGCCCGGTCACCGCCGACCTGCGTGCCGTCGGCGTCGACCAGGGCGAGGCGCTCCGGGTCGAGGAAGCCGAGGGCGGCGTCGGTCGGGGTGATCAGGTGGGCGTCGTCGGCCCGCGCGCTGATGTTGCCGGCGCTGGCGTGCACGTACCCGCGGGCGAAGAGGCTGGTGCCCACCCGCACGATCTCGGCACGGGCGGCGTCCACGGCGGGGCCCGGGAGCGAGGTCATACGGACTCCCCTTCCTGACGGCCGCCCCCGGTGAGGTGGGCGAAGGACGCCGTGAAGAAGTCGGGGCCGCCGAAGTTGCCGGACTTCAGGGTGATGTGGAGGGTGTCGCCGTCGGGCAGCGCGGCTGCGCACCACGGCACCCCGGGGTCGATCTGCGGGCCGATGCGCAGGCCGGTGAGGCCGAGCGCCTGGACCACCGCGCCGGAGGTCTCGCCCCCGGCGACGACGAGCCGGCGCACCCCGAGCCCGACCAGGCCCTGGGCGACGCGGGCGAGGGTCCGCTCGACGAGCTCCCCGGCCTCGGCGGCCCCGAGCCTGCCCTGTACGTCCTTGACCGCGCCGGGCGCCTCGGTCGAGTACACGAGTACGGGTCCTTCGGCGAGGTGCGCGGCGGCGAACGCGAGGGCCTGCGCGGCCACGTCCGCACCGGCCGCGATCCGCAGCGGGTCGACGCTGAACGCCGGCCGGCCGGTGCGCAGGAACTCCTGGACCTGGCCGTTGGTGGCGGTGGACACCGAGCCGGAGACCACGGCCGCGTGCCCGCCCGCGGGCGGCAGCCGGTCCGCGGCGCGGGACGGCCGCAGGCCCCAGTTCGCGGGCAGCCCGATGGCGAGCCCCGAACCGGCGGTCACCAGCGGCAGTTCGCGCACCGCGGCCCCGAGCCGTACGAGGTCGTCGTTGGAGACGGCGTCGACGATCGCGGCGCCGACCCCGTCCTTGCGCAACTCCGCGATCCGGTCCCGGATCGCGTCGGGCCCGGCCGCGACCACGGTGTGGTCGATGAGCCCGACCGGCCGGGTGGACTGCGCGCCGAGCACCGACACCAGGTTGGAGTCGGTCATCGGGGTCAGCGGGTGGTGGCGCATCCCGCTGTCGCTCAACAGGGTGTCGCCGACGAAGAGATGACCCTTGAAAACGGTCCTGCCGTTGTCGGGGAACGCCGGGGTGGCCACGGTGAAGTCGGTGCCGAGGGCGTCCATCAGGGCCTCGGTGACGGGCCCGATGTTGCCGTCCGGAGTGGAGTCGAAGGTCGAGCAGTACTTGAAGTAGATCTGTTCGGCACCCGCCGACCGCAGCCAACTGAGCGCCCGCAGCGAGGAGTCGACGGCCTCGGCCGCCGGCTCGGTACGGGACTTGAGCGCGATGACCACGGCGTCCGCGTCGGCCGGTGCCGGGGCGCCGGGGTGCGGTACGCCGATCAGCTGGACCACGCGCATGCCCGCGCGCACCAGGTTGTTGGCGAGGTCGGTCGCGCCGGTGAAGTCGTCGGCGATACAGCCGAGCCGGATCCCCATGTCAGCTCTCCTCCGTCGGCTCGGCCGACTGGCTCGGCCCGGACGCTCGGCTCGGCCCGGACAACTCGACCGGCTCGGTCGACCGACTCGGCTCGGGCAGTTCGATGCCGGGGAAGATCTTGATGACCGCGCTGTCGTCCTCGCCGCCAAGGCCTGAGGCGGAGGCCTGCAGGAACATCTGGTGGGCGGTGGCGGCCAGCGGCAGCGGGAACTTCTCCGGCCGGGCCGCGTCGAGGACGAGCCCCAGGTCCTTGACGAAGATGTCGACGGCGGACAGCGGCGTGTAGTCCCCGGCGAGCACGTGTGCCATCCGGTTCTCGAACATCCAGGAGTTGCCCGCGCTGTGCGTGATCACCTCGTACAGCGCATCGGCGGGCACGCCCGCCTTGAGCCCCAAGGCCATCGCCTCGGCGGCGGCGGCGATGTGCACACCCGCGAGCAGCTGGTTGACGATCTTCACCTTGGAGCCGATACCGGCCTCGTCGCCGAGCCGGTAGACCGTGGCGCTCATGGCGTCGAGCACCGGGTCCGCGACCGCGTACGCGGCGGCGGCGCCCGAGGTCATCATGGTCAGCTCGCCACTGGCGGCGCGTGCGGCGCCACCCGAGATGGGGGCGTCCAGGTACCGGACCCCGCGCTCGGCGAGGCGCTTCTCAAGGGCGGCGGACCAGTCCGGGTCGGCCGTCGAGCACATCACGTAGACCGAGCCCGGACGCAGCCGCTCGGCCGCCCCGTCGGCGCCGAACAGCACCGACTCGACCTGCGCCGCGTTCACCACGACACCGACCAGTACGTCGACCGCGGCGGCCAGCTCACCCGCCGAGGCGTAGGCGGTGCCGCCCTCGTCGGCGAAGGCCGCGGCCACCTCGGGGCGCAGATCGTGGACGCCGACATCGAAGCCCGCGGCCCGGAGGCTGCGCGCCATGCCTAGCCCCATGGCCCCGAGGCCCACCACGCCCACGCGCGGTCGCTCCGGCCTTGCCTGGTCGTTCATGCCCAACCCTCGTCTCGCTGTACGGCGCCCCGACCGTGCTGTCCGGGGCACATCCCGGCACAGATTCCGTGCGGGGATCGCGTCATATGATGACCTGAGGATGGCGCACAGGGAACTGTGATGCCAGTCACATTCAACGGGGCGGGTGGCGCGGGACATGATCCGCCACTCCGGCACTCCAGTGCCTCTCCGGACCTCGGCAAGGACCTCGTCACGCGCGCCCGCGCTGGTCAACTCCCTTGTGGCGCCCGCCCGGACAAGGTCGTGATCTTTGTGCCTTCTGCCAGTACGGATGTCCGGCGGCGTACGGGAAGACTGCACCGCCAGAGACCGCGGCCCGCCCCGAGTGCGGGGGGCGCCGCGCTCGACGACATGACCGGGTACAGGGGAGGACGCACATGAGTGCGCAGCAGTACGACGAGATCGGCGAGGCGTACGAGGGGTTCAAGGCGCTGCCGCTTGAGCAGTACGCGGTGGTGCCCGGCTTCCTCGGCATGGTCGGGGACGTGAGCGGCAAGTCGGTCCTCGATCTGGCCTCCGGTACCGGTTTCTACAGCCGGGAGTTCAAGCGGCGCGGCGCCACGGAGGTGCTCGGCGTCGACATCTCCGGTGAAATGGTCGCCGTGGCCAAGGAGTTGGAGACCCGCGACCCGCTCGGTGTGCGCTACGAGGTGGGCGACGTGTCCGAACTGCGGCCCCAGGAGCGGCACTTCGACATCGTCCTCGCGGTGCAACTCTTCAACTACGCGCCGGACATCGCCACCACGGAGCGGATGTGCCGCACCATCCACAGCGCCCTGAAGCCCGGCGGTGAGCTGTTCGCGCTCAACCAGTCGCCCGACTTCCGCTTCGAGGGGCCGCAGCCGGAGAAGTACGGCTTCCGCAGTGAACTCACCGGCGCCGGGGGCGAGACCGGCCCGCAGGTGCGGACCACGGCACTGCTCGACCCGCCGGTCTCCTTCGTCGCCAACCGCCCGCGCCGCGACGTCTACGAGACCTGCCTCAAGGCGGCCGGGTTCAGCGATGTGACGTGGGTGCCGATCCCGGTGTCCGAGGCAGGCCTGCGCGAGTTCGGCGCGGAGCACTGGGCGGACTACAACGCCAACCCGCCGCTCGAGATGCTGCGCTGCCGCGCCTGACGGCAGCGGCTCGGCCCTGGGTGCAGCCCTGGGGTCAGCCCGACGGCTCCTGCGGTTCGGGGTGCGGTCCCGGCGGGGCGGCGGGTTCGCCCCGGCGGCCGGTGCCCGCCTCGTCGGTGTCCGGCACGTCCTCGTGCGGTGCGTCGGGGTCGTCGGCCGGCGGGGTCGGTACGTCCCAGTGGTCGGGGGTGCCGGCGCCGGGTTCGGCCTGCTGGTCCTGGGGGTCGTGGGGCACGGGCGCGGGCGTGTTCCGCCGCCCGGAATCGTTGGTCGCCGCCATTGCGGGTCGGCTCCCTTCGGTCGGTGGAGCGGTACGTGTCAGCGGCGCCGGGAGTCCCGGCGGGCCTCCTTCGCCGCCGCCTCGGCCCGGCGTGCCGCCTCGGACTCGTGCCGCCCCTCTTCCTTCAGCCGGTCGAGGCCGAGGGCGGCCCCGTCCGCGTTCTTCTTCGCGGCCTTGATCCGGGCGAGCTTGGCCCGGAGGATTTCCGCCTGGTTTCCCATGGTGCTTCCGGCTCCTCTCCCGCGCGTACGCGGCGCTGTTCCGTTCCGTTCGACGTCACCGGTGTCAGTAGCCCAACGCCCGGCGCAACTCCCCTTTGTTCATGGTGGATCGGCCCTCGATGTGCTTCCGCTGGGCCTCCGCGTACAGCTGGTCCTTGGTCGGCCCCTCGGCGCCCGAATGTGAGCGCTGCCCGCCCCGCTCGGGTGCGGACTTCGGGTCCTTCGTCGAGGTGCGGCTCGCGGTGCGGGACTCCCCGGCGCGGGCGCGTTCCTTGTTGACGGTGCGCGCGGCGAGCTCCTCGGCCCGCCCCTTGGACGCCCCGCGCCGCTCGGCGCTCTCCTTGATGTGCTCGTACTGTCGCTCCCGCTTCGCGTTCGATCCTGCGGGCATGTGGTGTCTCCCTGATCGCTGTGGTGGCTTGTACGGCCCGCACGGCCGGGCGGCGGCGCTCGTACGCGGCGCGGAACGCCCGTGGCACGTCGATGCGTGCGGATACGGGCCGGGTGCGCGCAGGCGCCAGAACCTGGCCACGATGTGCTGTTCTCGGCCTTGCCTCCACCCTGCGCCCTTACGGCGGCGGGAGCAAGCGAGACTTTACGGACGCGGCCTAGGGAAGCGCCGCCCCCCGAGCGCTGATCCACAGCTCGTACCACTCCTCGTGGGAGAGCCGGGGGTCCTGTGTCGCGTCGTGGCAGGCGCGGACGCGGGCCGGGTCGCTCGTGCCGATGACCGGCACGATCCCCGCCGGGTGCCGTCGTAGCCACCACAGCACGATCGTCTCCGGGGTGGTGCCCTTGCGCTCCGCGAGCGCGTGGACGAGGCGGGCGGTCGTACGGTCGGCCGCGGTCTCGGGGCGGCCCGTGTACCGTCCCTGGGCCAGCGCGCCCCAGGCCTGCACCTGTACGGAGTTGGCCCGGCAGAACTCCAGGGTGCCCGCGGGGAAGCCGAGCCCTGCCGCCTGCGGGGTGTTGACCAGGACCTCGGTCTCCAGCCAGTCCCTGCGGTGCAGACTCATCTCCAACTGGTCGACTGCCAGGGGCAGTTCAAGCGGAGCCTGGAGCCGGGCGAGCTGTGCGGCGCTCATGTTGGACACGCCGAACCGCCGCACCAGACCCTGCCGGTGCAGCGAGGTCAGCGCCTCGGCGACGTCCTCCGGATCGGCGAGCGGGTCGGGCCGGTGCAGCAGCAGGGTGTCGACATGGTCCGTACGCAGCCGGGTCAGGCTCTCCTCCACCCGCCGTACGATGCTGCCGCCCCGCAGGTCGTAGCGGCCCGGCCGGTCACCCTCCGCGAGCCGGATCCCGCACTTGGTCTGCAGCGTGATCCGGGCCCTCAACTCCGGTGCGCGGGCGAGGACTTCACCGAAGACCGCCTCCGCCTTGCCGTGCCGGTAGATGTCGGCGTGGTCGAAGGCGGTGATCCCGCCGTCGAGCGCGGCCTCCACGACCGCGTGCGCGTGGGCGATGTCCGCGGCCCCGTACGGCTCCCGGTCCCAGCTCCCGCCGAGCCCCATGCAGCCGTGGACCAGGCGGTCCTCTGTCGTCATCTCGCCCTGCTCCCTACGCAGTCATGACCTTGACCCGTTCCAGGTCCCGCAGCCGTCGTGCCGGATCCGGTGACACCGGGTTCACCTTGAGTGTGGTGACGCCCGCCGCACGGTACCGCTCGACGCGTTCGGCCACGTACGAGTCCGGGCCGATCAGGGAGAGTTCGCGGAGCAGTCCGTCGGGGATCGCGGCCGCGGCCTCCTCCTTGTGGCCGGCCAGGTACAGGTCCTGGATCTTCGCCGCCTCCGCCTCGTAGCCGTAGCGGCACACGAGGTCGTTGTAGAAGTTGCGGCCGCGGGCGCCCATCCCGCCGATGTACAGGGCGAGTTGGGGCCGGGCCAGGTCGATCAGCTCGTCCACGTCCTCGCCGATGGCCAACGGCGCCTGGGCCACGACGTCCAGCGGGCCGAGCGCCGGGTCGCGCCGGGCCGTGCCCTCGGCCAGGGCCGGGCCCCACACCTCGGCCGCCTTGCCGGGGTGGAAGAAGATCGGCAGCCAGCCCTCGGCGATCTCGGCGGTCATCGCCACGTTCTTCGGGCCGAGCGAGGCGAGCACGACCGGGATGCGGTCGCGCACCGGATGGTTGATCAGTTTCAGCGGCTTGCCGAGTCCCGTGCCCCGGTCGGCCGGAAGCGGGATCTGGTAGTGGCGGCCCTCGTGGACCACCTTCTCGCGGCGCCACACCTGCCGGCAGATCGAGACGAGCTCACGGGTACGGGCCAGCGGAGCGTCGTACGGCACACCGTGGAAGCCCTCGATGACCTGCGGCCCGGACGCGCCGATACCCAGGGTGAAACGGCCCCCGGACACATAGTCGAGACCGGCCGCGGTCATCGCGGTCAGGCTGGGCGTACGGGTGTAGATCTGCAGGATGCCGGAGGCGATCTGCACACGTTCCGTACGGGCCGCGATGAAGCCGAGCTGGCTGATCGCGTCGTAGGAATAGGCCTCCGGGACGAAGACGATGTCGAGGCCGGCCTTCTCGTAGTCGCCGAGTGCGTCGACGGTCTCCTTGAAACCGCCGCTGTAGCTCAGCATCATGCCGATCCTCATCGGGTTCCTCCCGTGCTCGTCGAAGTGCCAGTCGAAGTGGTGCCCAACTCGGCTCGCTGGGCGCGCAGTTCGGTCTTCAGGATCTTCCCCGCCGCCGACACCGGAAGCGCGGCCACGAAGTGCAGCTCCCGCACCCGCTGGTACGGGGCGACCCGGTCCGCCACGTACGCCATCAGCTCCTCCGCGCTCGCCGTGGCCGCCGGGCGCAGCACCACGTACGCGGCCGGGATCTCGCCCGCCTCCGGGTGCGGCACCCCGATCACGGCCGCCGCCGCGACCGCGGGATGCCCGGCGAGCAGATCCTCCAGAGGCAGCGGATAGACGTTGTACCCCTTGTAGATGAGCATGTCCTTGGCCCGTCCAGACAGGAACAGGAAGCCGCGCTCGTCGAGGTGCCCGACGTCGCCGGTACGCAGCCAGCCGTCCCGGAACTGATCGGCCGTCAGGTCGACCTTGCCGTGGTACCCGTCGGTGATCTGCGGCCCGCGCGCCCAGACTTCGCCGGTCTCGCCTGGCGGCAGTTCCCGCTCGGGGTCGAGCAGGTCGCGGATCGACAACTCCGTGTCCGGTACGGGGAGTCCGACGGAACCGGGCGGGGTGCCGGCCGCGTCGTCGACCGGGTGCAGGGTGAGGCCCATGGTCGCCTCGGTCAGCCCGTATCCCTCGGTGATCAGCGCGTTGGGGAACATCGCGCCGAGCCGCCGTACCGTCTCCGGGTCGATGGGCGCGGCGCCCGAGACGACGTTGGTGACGGACTCCAGACGGCACCCGGCGGCCGACGGCGCGGCGAGCAGCGAGCGGTACATCGCGGGGGAGCCGTTCAGCCAGGACACCTCGTGCTCGGCCGCGTCCGCGAGGAAACGCTCCGGGTCGAAGCGGGTGCAGAGCACCACCGTCGTACCGACCAGGGTGTTGCCGACGAGCCCGACCAGGCCCATCGCGTGGAACAGCGGTGCCACCGACAGGGTGGTCGCGGTGCCGGGCGCGTGGTGCCGCGCGGTGGCCCGCTCCTTGTCCTGCTCGGCGCCGAGCACCCCGTCGACGACCACGGTACGGGCGGCCCCGCGGGCCCAGGCGACCTGCGCGACATTGGCGAGCAGATTGCGGTGCAGCACCCGAACTGCCTTGGAACGGCCGGTGGTTCCGCCCGTGTACGCGAGGTGCGCCAGGTCGTCCGGGCGGCGCACCGCACGCTCCGCGACCCCGTGCCGAAGCAGCGAACCGGCGTCCACCACGGTCCGCCCCTCGGGTGCGGGCGGCGCTTCTTCGCCGGCGGGTACGGCGACGGTGAGGTGCGGGACCGCCGCGTCCGCCGCGTACGCCGAGGCGAGCGACGCGGGGTGGGCGACGACCGCGCGCGCCCCCGAGTCGGTGAGCTGCGCGGCGAGCGCGGCGGGCGGCAGCGCGGGGTTGGCGGGGCTGACCACACATCCGGCGTACAGCGCACCCCAGTAACTCACCGGGAACCAGAGGCAGTTGGGGACGAGCAGCAGCACCGTGTCGCCGGGCGCGATGCCGTGCTCGTGCAGTCCGCGGGCGAACCGCAGGGCCCGCTCGTGGAGTTGGGCGAAGGTCAGGGTCCGCGCACCGTCGCGCACGGCGACCCGGTCCGGGAAGTGCCGCGCGGCCCCGGCGAGCACGGCACCGGCATCGACGGGCGGGTAGGACAGGGTGACGCCGGGCAGCGTGGTGTCGGTCCGCTCGGTGTGGGTCGGGCTGGTGCCGGTCGGCTCGGTGTCGGTCAAGAGATCACTCCTCGCCTGGTCAGACTGTCGAGTTCGGCCTCCGTCAGGCCCGCTCCGGCGAGCACACCCCGCGTGTCCGCGCCCGTGGCTGTCTCTTAT
>NZ_JAAAHS010000181.1 GCF_009908195.1 Streptomyces boluensis
CGCCACCCCAGAGCAGCCCGTGGTTCGCGGCCCGGCTGAGCCGCGGCAACACGGGTTCGGCCCCGGGCCAGGAACGCGCGGCGACCTGCCGGAACACGGAGTGGTCGACGCCCCGGAGGAGGCTGCGGAGGGAACGCTTGCGGGAATTGCCCATGCTTTCTTATACCTGGCGCTGCCTTCTTATACCTGGCGCTGGTGGTCGGGGCGGTTCCGTGGTCGGGGCGGTTCCGTGGTCGGGGCCGTGCGGCCGGGACGGTTCCGTGGTCGGTGGCCAGGAGGTGTCCGTGGTCGGGTGGCGATCCGATCCGGCCTGATCGAACCGTGAACCCCTGGCCAACGGCATGCCGTTCCGGCCAACCTCCCCTCGGGGCCTGGCGGAATCGCGACTCGTCCGTCGCCGCCCCACGCGAGTGATCTAGCTTGCCCGGCATGAGCATTCCCACGGAATCCATCGGCTCCGTCCCCCGCCCGCGCGAGCTCCTGAACGCGCTCGCCGACCACGCGGCGGGCCGCATCGGCGACGACGACCTCACCAAGCTCCAGAACCAGGCCGTGGCGGACACGCTCGGCCGCCTCGAACAGCTCGGCTCCCCGGTGCTCGTGGACGGCGAGCAGTCCAAGCCGAGCTTCGCCACCTACCCGGTGGCGGGGCTCGACACGTTGAGCCCCGAGGGTGCCGTCATCCCGTTCGCCGACGGGCACACCCGGCAGTTGCCCGCGCTGACGGCCGGGCCGTTCCGTTACCGTACGCACGCCGTGGCGTACCTACGCGCGGCCCAGCAGCACACCGGACTGCCCGTCAAGCAGGCCGTGATCGCCCCGTCCGCGCTGAGTCTGCTCTACCCGGCCGAGGCGATCGTGGACTACTCGCGCGAGGCGTTCCTCGACGATCTCGTCGACGAGGCCGAGGCGGACATCCGGGGCTGCCTCGACGCGGGCGCGCACGCCGTCCAACTCGACTTCACCGAGGGCCGGTTGTCCCTGAAGCTGGACCCGAGCGGCGGGCTCCTCGACTCCTTCGTGGCGCTCAACAACCGGGTCCTGGACCGCTTCAGCGCGGCCGAGCGGGCCCGTATCGGAGTGCACACCTGCCCCGGCGGCGACCAGGACTCCACCCACAGCCTCGACGTCGACTACGCGGAACTGCTGCCCAAGCTGTTCCAGCTCCACGCGGGCAACTTCTACGTCCAGCTCGCCAGTGAGGCCGACCAGGAGCGGGTGTTGAGCATCATCGCCGAGCACCTCCCGGCCGATGTACGGGTGTTCGTGGGCGTGACCGACCCGATCGACCCGAGGGTGGAGAGCGCCGAGGAGGTACGCGACCGGGTCCTGCTCGCCGCCCGGCACATCCCGGTGGACCGGTTGGGCACCTGCGACGACTGCGGCTTCGCGCCGTTCGCCGATGACGCGTCCACGTCCCGCGAGACCGCCTTCGCCAAGGTCAAGGCGCGTATCGAGGGCACGCGGCTCGCGGCGGAGGAGCTCGGACTGTAACGACAAGGGCGGGCGCGCGGGGTCCGGTGGCCGGGCCCCGCGCACGCCACCCGCCTCCGTGACGCTCCGTCAGGCCGCTTCCGCCACCCTGCCGTTCGTGGAGGCGCCCGAGGCGATGCCGTGGACCGGGTCCGGCACCGACTCCGGGGCGAGGAGGCGCGAGGTCTCGCCGTCCACGCCGACCGGCACCTCGCCGTCGACGGTGACGCGGCGCAGAGTGCGCTCGTGGGCGTCGGAGTCGTCCACGCCGTAGTGCTGGGTGGCGCGGTTGTCCCAGATGGCGACGTCACCGGCGCGCCACTGCCAGCGCACCGTGTTCTCCGGGCGCTCGACGTGTGACTGCAGAATGTCGATCAGGCCCCGCGAGTCCCTGGCCGCGAAACCCGTGAGCTTCTGCAGGAAGTTGCCCAGGACCAGGGTGCGTTCACCGGTCTCGGGGTGCACGCGCACGACCGGGTGCTCGGTCTGGAACTTCACCGAGGTGAACACCTTGCGGTGCTGTTCCAGGGCCGCGCCGGTGGCCCCCGGCCGGACGGCCGCGTAGTCGTAGTCGTTGGTGTGCACCCCGCGCAGGCTGTCGGCGAGTACGCGGAGCGGCTCGGGCAGTTCGGTGTACGCGGCGGCCGTGTTGGACCACAGGGTGTTGCCGCCGTACGGCGGGACGACCTCGGCGCGGAGGATGGAGAAGGCCGGGTACGCGGGCACGAACGTCACGTCGGTGTGCCACTGGTTGGCGCGGCCGCCGCGCTCGTTGTCGATGCCAAGCGCGTAACGCCCGTCCACGGACGGCACGGTGGGATGGGCGACGGGCGTGCCGAGCAGCCCGGCGAACGCCTCGTGGCTCGTCGGGTCCAGGTGTTCCTGGCCCCGGAAGAAGACGACCTTGTGCCGCAGGATCGCGGTCCGTACGGCGGCCACGGTCACCTCGTCGAGATCACCCCCGAGCCGCACCCCCTCCACGACGGCCCCGATCCGGCCACCCACCTTCCGCACGGTCACGCCTTCGGGGTACGTGGTGGGGGTGGTGGTCTGGGTGGTCTGTGTGGTCTGTGTGGGCGCGGAGGTCATGGGGTTCCCTTCGGTGGGGCGGGTACGGGTACGAGTACGTCCGGGCACGGGTACGTCCGGGTGCGGCGGCGCGCGGGTGAGGGCGTCAACTACCCGTACACGTAAGGGTGTTGACGGTCACGCACAGGGCGGTACGGAACGCGCCGGAGTCGACGGGCCAGGCGCGGCAGGAGCACGGCGGGAAACGCGGTGCGTCAGAGCGCGTGAGCGGGCGCTGCCGGGGTCACGCGGCGCGGCGACGACACGCTGCCGAGGCGAGCCGCCCCAGGTCGACGTGGAGCCGCGGGACGAGAGGGATCGTCGCGGTCATGTCCAGGAGCCTGACGCCCACCGTCGGACCCGGTCAAGGTCCGCGCCCGTCCCTTCACGCCGCCGCAACGCGCCTGTCACCCCGGCCGGGAACCGCACCGGATACCGGAGAGCGCCGGATACCGAGAGCACCGCTCCGGGCGAGTACCACTCCGGGCGAGTACCGCTCCCGGCGAGCGCCGGGCCGGACATACGCACCGTGTTAGCCTCAAACGTTTGCACGGCCGCGACGCAAGGCGGTTCCGCCCGCCCGGTCCGACAGGTCCGACACCTCGTCCGCCGGCCCGCCGACATCTGCTGACTCCGGCCGAGCCTTCCTCGGTACGTTCCCCTGCGGAAGGCTCCTCATGGACCACCAGCACGACCAGCACTCCGTCGCGTCCTTCGCCGACCTTGAACTGCCGCCCGCCGTACTGCGTGTCCTCACCGAGCACGGCGTGGTCGAGCCCTTCCCGATCCAGGCGGCCACGGTGCCGGACGCCCTCGCGGGGCGCGACGTTCTGGGGCGCGGGCGCACCGGCTCCGGCAAGACCCTCGCGTTCGGGCTTCCGCTGCTCGCCCGGACGGCCGGGCGGCGGGCCGAGCCGAAGCAGCCGCTCGCGCTGATCCTCGCGCCCACGCGGGAGCTCGCCCAGCAGGTCACGGAGGCGCTCACGCCGTACGCCGAGGCGCTGCGGCTGCGGATCGCGACGGTTGTCGGCGGTATCTCGATCGGCCGGCAGGTCGCGGCGCTGCGCGACGGCGCCGAGATCGTCGTCGCCACCCCCGGCCGCCTGCACGACCTCATCGAGCGGAAGGCCTGCCGCCTCGGGCGGGTGCGGATCACCGTGCTCGACGAGGCCGACCAGATGTGTGACCTGGGGTTCCTGCCGCAGGTCACGGAGGCGCTCGACCAGGTCGCTCCGGACGGCCAGCGGATGCTGTTCTCGGCCACCCTGGACCGCGATGTGGACCAGCTGGTCCACACGTATCTGAACGATCCCGTGGTCCACTCCGTCGACCCGTCCGCGGGTGCCGTCGCGACGATGGACCACCATGTGCTGGTCGTGCACGGGCCCGACCGGTACGCCGTCACCACCGAGATCGCCGCCCGTGACGGCCGGGTCCTGCTGTTCCTCGACACCAAGCACTCCGTCGACCTGCTCACCCGGCACCTGCGCGCCAACGGGGTGCACGCCGCGGCGCTGCACAGCGGGAAGTCGCAGCCGCAGCGCACCCGTACGCTCGCGCAGTTCAAGAACAAGCAGATCACCGCGCTCGTCGCCACCAACGTCGCCGCCCGCGGCCTGCACGTCGACGACCTCGACCTGGTCGTCAACGTCGACCCGCCCACCGACCCCAAGGACTACCTGCACCGCGCGGGCCGCACCGCGCGCGCCGGGGAGTCCGGCCGGGTCGTGACACTGGTGCTCTCCGGCCAGCGCCGTGACATGAGCCGGGTGACCGACGAGGCGGGCATCGAGCCGCGGGTGACGAAGGTGCGTTCCGGCGACGCGGAGCTGAGCCGGATCACCGGGGCGAAGACCCCGCCCGGCAAGCCGCTCGACGGTCCCGCCGAGGAGCGACCCAAGAACACCAACAAGCCGTTCCGCGGTCTGGGCAGCAGCAAGGACGACTCCCGCGACAAGACCGGCGGCGCTGGCGGCACCGGGGGCGCCGGGGGCGGCTCGCGCGGTGGCGGCGGCAAGTCCCGCAAGGCCGATGAGGCGCGCAAGCTCGCCGAGGCCCGTAAGGCGGCTCGGGTGCGACGCGGCCGCTGAGGCTCACCGGCACCGGGATCAGGCACCGGGATAGGGCACCGGGATCGGGCGCCAGGCCCGTACGGTCCGTACGCGTCACCGTGAGGTGAGCCGCAGCTGGACCTCCTGCTCCTGGTCACCGGAGACCATGCCCTCGTCGTCGAGGGTGAAGGCCTCCGCGAGCGCGGCGTGCACGGCCACCACGTCGTGCGGCGCGCCCTGCAGCGTGACCTCCACCGGCGCTTCCAGCGGGGCCTCCAGCGGAGCGGTGCGCGGGGGTTCGTTGGGCGAGGTCGACACGTCGAGCGTGGCCGCCCACACCGTCGGGCTGTGCGGCGGATCGGCGCCGGGCACGGGGTGTGCGCCGCCGGTCTCCTCGTACGGGAACAGGCCCGTCAGCAGGTCGACGACCGCGTGCGCGTCGTCGGCGCGGCAGTCACTCAGGGTGACGGTGACACATCGGCTGATCGGTGGTGGGGCCACGGCGGTTCCCTTGTTCGTGGAGTTCGTGGAGTTCGTGGAGTTCGTTGCGCTCGTGGAGTTCCTTCCAGCGAACCACCGGAGCCGCGCGCACGCGCGTCGTACCGCCACGTGCCTCCGCGTACCGACCGCGTGCAGGCGCCGCGGCTTCAGGCCTGGCAGAGGCAGAACGGGTGGCCCGCCGGGTCCGCGTACACCCGGAATCCGCGCTTCCCGTCGCCGTCGTCCAGGTCGAGCGGTACCGCGCCGAGCGACAGTGCCAGCTCCTCGCCCGCCGCCATGTCCTTGACGTGGAAGTCCAGGTGCAGTTGCTGCGAGTTGTCGTCGGCCCGCGGCCAGTTCGGCGGGCGGTGTCCGGGGGCGCGCTGGAAGGCGATGCGGTGGCCGCCGGGCAGGTACAGGTCGTACCAGTCGTCGTCGTACTTCTTGACCTCGCCGCCCAGGAGCGCCCGGTAGAACTCCGCGAGCGCGTCGGGCTCGGGGCAGTCCACGGCGACCAGGCAGTACTCGACCACAGCCATGACAGTCCTCCGTCGTCGGCTACGCAGTCGAGCGTAGTGGCGCTCGCGGGGCCCGGCGCGGGGAACTCGGGCCGGACCCCGTCGACGCGGTCAGCTCGCAGCCGTTCCGCTCGCCGCGCTTCCGTTCGCCGCGCTTCCGCTCACCGCCCTCCTGCTCGGCTTCCAGCCGGGGCGCGGCACCGCGGCCCGTAGCGACTTGGTGTACTCCTCCTGCGGGTCGCTCAACAGGGCGCCGGTGGGGCCCCGTTCGACCACGCGGCCGCCGGACATCACCAACGCGACCTCGCTGATCTGATGGACGACGGCCAGGTCGTGCGAGATGAACACGTAGCTGATGCCGCTGCGTTCGCGGATGTCGGCGAGCAGGTTGAGGATCTGCGCCTGGATGGACACGTCGAGCGCGGCCACCGCCTCGTCCAGGACCAGCACCTGCGGCTCGACGGCTATCGCCCGTGCGATGGCGACGCGCTGCCGCTGGCCGCCGGAGAGCTGGCGGGGCAGCATCGTCGCGTGCCGCTCAGCGAGGCCTACCGCCTCCAGCAACTCCAGGGCCCGCTTGCGCCGTTCGCCGGGCGTGAGCGAGAAGTGCAGGTCGAGACTGGCCTCGATGACGCCGCCGATCCGCTGCAGTTTGTCCAGCGAGGAGTACGGGTCCTGGAACACGATCTGCATCTCGCGGGCGCGCCTGCGGCGTTCGCGCGACGAGACCCGGCCCGGTGGCCGCGGCCGGCCGCACACCCGGAGCGTTCCGCCCGTCGGGGTCTCCAGGCCGACCAGCATCCGCGCGAGCGTCGTCTTGCCCGATCCGGACTCGCCGACGACCGCGAGGGACTGGCCGCGCTCAAGCGTCAGCGACACGTCGTCCACGGCGACCGCCGTGCCGAACTCCTTGCGCAGCCCCGTCGCCTCGATCACTGTGTCGCTCATACGTCCACGTCTCCCCGCAAGGTGAGTTCACCGGCTCGTACGCAGGCCACCCGCGCCCCCTCCACGTCCTGGACCGGAGGCCTCAGGTCCCGGCAGTGCGGCTTCGCGTGCCCGCAGCGCGGTTCAAAGGCGCAGCCCTCGCCGCTCTCGAAGGCCGCGACGGGCCGCCCGGGGATCACGGGCAGCCGGTCCGCGACGGTGTCGATGCTCGGGCGCGAGAGCATCAACCCCGAGGTGTAGGGGTGGCGGGGTGTGGCCGTGAGGGTGGTGGACGGCTGTGTCTCCACGATCCGTCCCGCGTACATGACGGAGATGCGGTCGCAGGTGGCGGCGGCGAGGGCCAGGTCGTGGGTGATCAGGAGCATGGCCATGCCGCGTTCCCGGCGGAGTTCGTCGAGGATCGCCATGACCTCCGACTGGGTGGTGACGTCCAGGGCGGTGGTGGGTTCGTCGGCCAGGACCAGGTCGGGTTCCACGGCGAGCACCGACGCGATCATGACGCGTTGCAGCAGTCCGCCGGAGAGTTCGTGCGGGTACTGGCGCAGTCGCCGTTCGCCGTCGGGGATGCCCACATCGGCGAGGAGCCGTACCGCGCGGGCGTGCGCCTCGGCGGCGGCGACCCCGAGGTTGGCGATCATCGCCTCGGTGAGGAAGTCGCCGACGCTGCGTACCGGGTTGATGTGGGCGCGTGGGTCCTGGAAGACCATCGCGACGCGGCGGGCGCGCAGTTCGCGCAGGGCGCGCCGGTTCATGGTGGTGACCTGGTCGCTGTCGAAGGCGATGTCGCCGGTGACGCGGGCGCCGGGCGGGGTGAGGCCGAGCAGGGCGCGTGCCGTCATGGACTTGCCGGAGCCGGATTCGCCGACGAGGCCCACGGCCTCGCCGCCGCCGATGGCCAGGTCGACCCCGTCGACGAGGGTGCGCCAGCTCCGTCCGGCGCGCACCGCCACGCTCAGTCCGCGTACGTCGAGGAGGTCTTCCCGTACGTCACGGGGCTTGTCCTGTACTTCGGGGATCTTCACCGCAGTTCACCTTCCTCTCTGCCGATGCGGTCGCCCAGGATGTTGACCGCGGCGACCACGAGCGCGATCAGGAGGCCGGCGCCGAGGGCTTCGAGCGGCTGGCCGCGGGTCGCGCTGTCCAGGCCGCTCTTGACCATCAACCCCCAGTCGGCGGTGGGTGGTTGGACGCCGAGCCCGAGGAACGAGATCGCGGCCAGGTCGATGACGGCGAAGCCGAGGGCGGACACCGACTGGGCGACGATCAGGGGGCGCAGGTTGGGCAGCAGGTGCCGTACGCAGATGCCGACGGCGGACCGGCCCTGCACCCAGGCGGCGGCTATGTACGGCAGTTGGCGCTCGCGCAGTGCGGCGCTGCGCACCACCCGGGCCACGTACGGGGTGTACGCGATGGTGAGGCCGAGGACGACTCCGGGGACGCCGGGGCCGAGTACGGCCACCGCGACGAGCGCGAACACGATGCCGGGCACCGCGAACAGCACGTCGAGCAGCCGGGAGACGACCGCGTCGACCTTGCCGCCCGCCCAGGCCGCCGTGATGGCGAGGGTCGTGCCGATCGTGGTGGACAGGAAGATGATCAGGAGTGGTCCGCTCAGGGTGGTGCGGGCGCCCCACATCAGCCGGGAGAGCACATCGCGGCCGAGCGCGTCCCCGCCCAGGAGGTGCGCGGGCGAGGCGCCGGCCAGGGCGTTGAACAGGTCGGGCCGGTTCGGGTCGTAGGGGGCGACGACCGGGGCGAGCAGCGTCGTCGCCAGGACCGCGGCGAGCAGCACGGCGGCGCCGGTGCCGAGCGGGCCGAGTCGGCGCAGGGCGGGGCCCGGCCGCGGGAGGCGGAAGCCCCCGCGCGGCCGGACGGTGTCGAGGGCGGTCATCGGCTCAGCCTCGGGTCGAGCGCTTTGCAACACAGGTCCACCACCAGGTTGACGAGGACGAATGCGGTGACGAGGACCAGCACGACGGCCTGCACGACGGCGAAGTCGCGCTGCAGGATGGCCCGTACGAACAGTGAGCCGAGGCCGTCGAGGGCGAACACGTTCTCCACCACGACGGAGCCGGCGAGCAGGCCGGCCACGGTGAGGCCGGTGACGGTGACCACCGGGATCGACGCGTTGCGCAGCACGTGCCTGCGGATGACGTGGCGTTCGGCGAGGCCTCGGCTGCGGGCGGTCTCCACATGTTCGCGGCCCAGTTCCTCGCGGACCGAGGCGCGGGTGATGCGGGCCAGGAAGGCGGCGCTGCCCAGGCTGAGGGTGATCGCGGGGAGGGTGAGGTGATGGAGCCGGCCGAGGAATCCCTCGCCGGGCCCGAACACCGGGAACCAGCCGAGGCCGAGGGCGAAGACGATCACCAGGAGTACGCCGATGACGAAGGTCGGCACGGCCAGGGACGCCGAGGAGAGCGTGCTGATCACCGCGTCGGCCCGGCCGGGCCGCAGCCCGGCCACCGTGCCCGCGGCCACACCGACGACGACGATGACGGCCGTGGCGTATCCGACGAGCAGTGCGGTGGTCGTGCCGCGCGCGGTGAGCAGTGCCGATACGTCCTGCCGGTACACGAGGGAGCTGCCGAAGTCGCCCTGTACGGCGTCCCCGAGCCAGGCCAGGTAGCGGACCAGGAAGGGGTCGTCGAGCCGGTACTGCTCCCGGATCGCGGCGATCTGTTCCGGCGTGCCGCTGCGGTTGCCGAGGAGGAACGCCATCGGGCCGCCGGGGACGAGGTAAAGGAGGCCGTAGACGAGGAAGGAGGCGACGACGAGGACGACGGCGAGGCCGGCGAGGCGCCGCAGCAGGAACCTCATCGTGCCCCCAGACCGGCGGCCCACGGGTAGTACAGGTACGGGAAGGAGGGGACGGCTCCGGTCACCCGGTCGTTCATGTACAGGATCACCGGCAGGTTGTTGAGGGGCATCCAGGTGACGTCGCGGGTGACCTTGCTCTGGATGCCGGTGACGAGCTTCGCGCGGGCGGCGGGGTCGGCCTCGGCCCGTGCCTTCTCGATGTCGGCGTCGACCGCCTTGTAGTCGCTGAAGTTGGTCCGGCCGCCCTTCAGGAAGACCGTGTACACGTCCAGCGGGTCGGGCACGTTGCCGTACCAGGTACTCAGGAAGGCATCAACTCCCTTGCGCGCCTTGGGATCGCTGTACAGGTTGCCGTACTGCTCGACCGGGATGACCTTGATCTCGATGGGCAGGCCGAGCGCTTCGCCGGTGGCCTTGAGCAGGTTGGCGGTCTGCTCGTGCACGGCCGAGCTGCCCTGGATGCCGATGACGACGGGCTTCTCGGTCTTGCCCGCCTCGGCGAGCAGCCGCTCGGCCTCGGCCTGGTCGGGGGTCTCCGGCGGCAGCGCCCCGTGGGCCTTCTTGAAGGTGTCGCGGGCGTAGCCCCAGTAGTCGCTGCCGGTCAGGGCGCGTTGCGGAGCGGCTGTGTCCTGGAAGACGACCTTGGAGATCGCGGCCCGGTCGAGGGCGAGCGACAGCGCGCGGCGCACCTTCGGGTCGGCGTACGGGCCGGACTCGGCCGAACCGAGCAGCGTCCAGAAGGTGAGCGAACGGCCCAGGGTGACCGAGCCGCTGGTCGACTTCTTCAGCTGGCCGAGCCCGGCGGGCGGCAGGTAGAAGAACTGTCCGTCGACCTCGCCGGAGCGCAGCGCGTTCACCGCGGTCGTCTCGTCGGCGATGAATCGCAGCTTCAGCGAACGGGACTTGGCCTTCAGGGACTTGTCCCAGTACGCCTCGTTGCGGACGAGCGTCATCGAGTCGCCGGACTGCCAGCTCTTGAACTCGAACGGTCCGGTGCACATCACCCCGTCGGAGGGCGTGCCGATGCCCTTGCCGGCCTTGTCCAGGAACTTCTTCTGTACGACGGCGCCGGCGGCGGTGGCCATCGCCTGGTTGAACAGGACGTCGGCCTGCTTGAGTTTGACGGTGACCTGCATCGGCCCGGTCGCCTTGACGGACTTGACCGTGTGGAAGTAGTCGCCCCACCAGGTGCCGAGGGCCGGGTCGAGGTGGCGGCGCAGGCTGGCCGCGGCGTCCTCGGCGGTCAGCGGGTCGCCGTTCCAGAACTTCACGCCCTTGCGGAGCGTGTAGACCCAGGTGGTCGGGTCCGGGTTCTCGGCCTTCTCCGCGAGCCCCGGCTTGATCTTGAAGTCGGGGGTCAGCCGCAGCAGGCTCTCGCACATATTGGCCAGAGCGGTGTTCTCCGCGTAGTTGAAGGACCGGATCGGGTCCAGCGTCTGCGGCTCGTACGGAAGGTTCCAGGTCACCTTGTCCAGCCCCTTGGAGGCGGCCGCGGTGCTGGTCCTCAGGTCGAGCTTCGCCGGTGGCTTGCCCTGCTCCGACGGCTGCTGCGCCGCGGAACAGGCGGCAAGCGCGAGTACGAGCCCGATCACGGGGACGGTACGGCGGATCATCTCGACGCCCTTTCGACGGGTCGGCCGGTGGCGGCCTGGACGGACTGGCCGCGCTCGGCGGGGTCGGTGCGGTCAGCTGCCGCTGTGCGGTCGGCGGGGTCGGCGGGGTCGGTGAGTCGGCCGTCGCGGGCGACCACGCGGCCGTCGTGCACGACGAGGCGTGGAACGGGCCGGTCGACGACCGCCTGCACCACGGACTCGGCGGGCAGCAGCACGAAGTCGGCGGGGTCACCGACCTCAAGGCCGACCCGGTCGAGCCCCAGAAGCGCGGCACCGCCGTGCGCCACCAGCTCGTAGCACGCGGCGAGTTCGGCGTCGGTGCGGGCGTCCGTGCGGTACGCCAGCAGATGGGCCCGGTTGATCATGTCGCCGTCGCCGAACGGGGTCCACGGGTCACGGACACCGTCGGAACCCGCCGCGACCAGGACCCCCTTCGCGGTGAGCGGGCCGAACGGGACGACCGGGTCGGCGCCGAGCGCGCAGGTGGTCAGCGCCACTCCCGCCTCGGCCAACCGCTCGCCCATCTCGGCGAGTTCGGCGCCTTCGAGCTCGGCCAGGCAGAACACATGGCTGATCGTGACCCGGCCCCGCATCCCGGCCGCCACCGTCCGCCGCGCTATCTCGGTGACCTGCGCGAGGCCGGAAGGGCCGCCGTCGTGGAGGTGGATGTCGATCGGCGCCCCGGTGCGCTCCGCGACGCCGAACAGGAAGTCGAGCTGCCCGTCCATGTCGCCGTCCACGCCCACCGGGTCGAGCCCTCCGAGCACGTCCGCGCCCTCGGCCAGGGCCTGTTCGAGGAGTTCCGCCGTCCCGGGCGCGGTGAGCAGGCCGAGTTGCGGGAAGGCCACCACCTGTACGTCGAGCAGATGGCTCCGCTTCGCGGCGGCGGCGCCCACACCGTGCACGTTCGCCTGTCCGTACACGGGCGCGACATCGACATGGGCGCGCATCGCCCGTGTCCCCCGCGTGACGGCGCGGTCCATCAGGGCGCCCGCGCGCTCCTCGGCCGAGGCCCGGAACGTGGACCGGGCGGCGACCTCACCGTCGATCAGGTCTCGTAGAGTCCCGGCAGGGGCGCGGCTGAGCCAGGGCTGTCCCCAGGTGGTCTTGTCGGGGTGGATATGGGCGTCGACCGGCGCGGGCAGTGCCAGGTCGCCGCCGCCTTCGACGGTCACACATCCCTCGGGGAGGGCGGACGGATTGACTGCGGCGATACGGCCGTCGGACACCAGAAGGTCGCGAACTTCCGCGCCGTGCGGGCGTACTGCGGTGAACAAGGCATGCCTCATGGACAGTTGTCACTCCTTCGTCGGAGAAGAACGCGTTGCTAGAGTTATCAGGTCCTCTGATGACCAGAGAAGGGGTAGGGAGACATGAAAAACGTGGAGCGCGCACCGTCCCTAGTCGACGGGGTACTCGCCGAGCTCCGGCAGGAGATCGCCCGCGGCACCTGGCAGCTCGGCGACAGGATCCCGTCGGAGACCCGGCTCGCCGAGATGCTCGGGGTCAGCAGGCTCTCGGTCCGCGAGGCCGTCCGCGTCCTGGTGCACGCGGGCCTGCTCACGACGCGGCAGGGCCACGGCACGTTCGTGACCGCCACCGACGAGGCACAGGTCGCGCTCCGCCGCCGCCTCGACGACGCCGGCGCCACGGACGTCATGGACGTACGCCACGGCCTCGACCTGGTCGCCGCCCGCCTGGCCGCGACCCGGCGCACCGAGGACGATCTCCAGCGGCTCCGCGAGGCCCTGGACCGCAGGGCCGCCGCCGGGCGGAACGCCGACGTGGAGGCCTTCGCCGACGCCGACGTGGACTTCCATCTGCGGATCGCCGAGGCCGCCCACAACTCCGTACTGCGGGACCTCTACCAGGGCATGAGCGACGCGCTGCGCGACAGCATCAAGGTCGACCAGTGCATGGAACACACCATCGCCCGGAACGACACCTCGCACGAGGAACTCTTCGAGGCAGTCCGCCACAGCGACCCCACCACGGCGACCGCCGTCGTCCTGACCATCCTCGACCGCCAGGACCAGGACCAGGACTCGGGGGGCTCAACGGGCGGCAGCTGACGGCCACTCGCGTCCGCGGTCCGCCTGCCGTTGCCCGCACGGGCGGCGGCGTGGACCGCACGGGCGGTGTGGGCCGCGCGTGGCCGATCGTCCCGGACGGCGTGGACCGCGGACACATGGATCTCCCGAAGTATGGTGCCCCACCACATGTGCCACTGACCTGCCTGTTCCTACCTTGTGGCGACACGTCCTTCCCCCCGCCCAAGCCTGGAAGTGGTGCACATGGCCTCCGCAGCGTCCGCTCCACCAACACCCTCCCGTCTCAAGCGCATTGTCGCGGCGAGCCTCATCGGCACCACCATCGAGTGGTACGACTTCTTCCTGTACGGCTCAGCCGCCGCTCTCGTCTTCAACCAGCTCTTTTTCCCCGAGTCCGACCCGCTCGTCGGCACCCTCCTCTCCTTCCTCACCTACGCCGTGGGCTTCGCCGCCCGCCCGCTCGGAGCCCTTGTCTTCGGCCACTACGGCGACCGGCTCGGCCGTAAGAAACTGCTCGTGCTCAGCCTCCTGATGATGGGCGGCGCCACCTTCGCCATCGGTCTGCTCCCGACGCACGCCACCGTCGGCACCGCGGCGCCGGTGCTCCTGACCGTGCTGCGTCTCGTGCAGGGCTTCGCGCTCGGCGGCGAGTGGGGCGGCGCGGTGCTGCTCGTCTCCGAACACGGTGACGCGCGCCGCCGCGGATTCTGGGCCTCCTGGCCCCAGACCGGCGCCCCCGCCGGGCAGTTGCTCGCCACCGGTGTGCTCTCCGCCCTCACCGCCCTCCTCTCCGACGCCGCCTTCGCGTCCTGGGGTTGGCGCATCCCGTTCCTTCTGTCCGGTGTTCTCGTGATCGTCGGCCTGTGGATCCGGCTCTCCGTCGACGAGTCCCCCGTCTTCAAGGAGGCCCTGGCCCGCGCCGAGGCACAGAAGGCCGCGTCCGGCGGTGAGCGGCAGGTCGAGAAGATGCCGCTGGTAGCCGTGGTGCGTCACCACTGGCGCGATGTCCTGATCGCCATGGGTGCCCGCATGGCGGAGAACATCAGCTACTACGTCGTCACCGCCTTCATCCTCGTCTACGCCACCACCTCCGCCGGCGCCTCCCAGCAGACCGCCCTCAACGCCGTACTCATCGCCTCCGCCGTGCACTTCGCGGTCATCCCCGCCTGGGGCGCCCTCTCCGACCGCGTCGGCCGACGGCCCGTCTACCTGTTCGGCGCGGCCGGGATCGGCGCGTGGATGTTCCCCTTCTTCGCGCTGATCGACGCCGGTGGCTTCGGCAACCTGCTCCTCGCCGTCACCGTCGGCCTGGTCCTGCACGGCGCCATGTACGCACCCCAAGCGGCGTTCTTCTCCGAGATGTTCGCGACGCGCATGCGGTACTCGGGGGCCTCCATCGGCGCCCAGTTCTCCTCCGTCGCGGCGGGCGCGCCCGCACCGCTCATCGCGACCGCCCTACTCGCCGAGTACCAGAGCTCCACCCCCATCGCGCTGTACGTCATCGGGGCCGCTCTGCTCACCCTCCTCGCCGTCGGGGTCGCCCGTGAGACCCGGCACCGCGACCTGACCGACCTGGACGCGGACGCCACCGCCCCGGCCGACGCGGCCCCCACGGCGAAGACGGACGCCCGCACCGCCTGAGCCTCCTCCCCGCCCGACCTCGGGC
>NZ_JAAAHS010000182.1 GCF_009908195.1 Streptomyces boluensis
GATCCCGCCTGCCCCGCTCGCCGCCGAAAAGCCACACCCTTGTCACCGAAATCCCGCCCCCTGGAAATCCCGCACCCTTGTCGCGATTGTTCAAGCGCTGACGGCCGGCGCAGTCCTACGGTCGCCCCATGACGAAGAGCATCAGCGAACTCCTGGACGCGGCCGCCGCGCAGACCGTCGCCGTGATCCGAGGCATCGAGGACGAACAGCTCGGGCAGCGCACTCCCTGTGTCGAGTACGACGTACGGGACCTGGTGAACCACCTCACTCAGGTGGTCGTCCAGTTCCAGCGCCTCGCGGCGAAGGACAACTCCCACTTCGGGGAGACCCCGGACGTGGTCGGCGCCGGTGGCTGGCGGGACCGGTTCGACGAGGAGACCCGGCGGCTCGTCGCCGCCTGGGCCGAGCCGGGCGCGGAGGAGGGCACCACCGGGGCCATGAACTTCCCGGCCCGCACCGTGGGCCACATGGTCCTCGGCGACCTCGCCGTGCACGGCTGGGACCTGGCCCGCGCCACGGGCCGCGACTACGTGATCGACCCGGTGGTTCTCACCGAGGTCGTCAGCGCGTACGAGGACCTCGGTCCCGGAGCGCGGCAGGCCGGAGTGATCGGCGAGCCCGTGCCCGTACCGGCGAACGCGTCCGAGCAGGACCGGCTCCTTGGCTCCCTGGGCCGCGACCCGCACTGGAAGCCCTGAGCTGCCCCGGCCTGCTGAGCCCGCCTGTATCCGAAGTACCCGAAGTGCCCGAAACGGGGGCTACAGCCAGCCCTTGCGCCGCAGCACCCGATGGAGCAGCACGCACGCGGTGGCGGTCACGACGAGCATGACCGGGTAGCTGTACGTCCAGCGGAGCTCGGGCATGTGCTCGAAGTTCATGCCGTAGACACCGCAGACCATGGTCGGCACGGCGATGATCGCGGCCCAGGCCGTGATCTTGCGCATGTCCTCGTTCTGCGCGACCGTCACCTGCGCCAGATGTGCCTGCAGGATCGAGTCGAGCAGCGCGTCGAACGACGCTATGTGCTCGCTGGTGCTGGCCAGATGGTCCGCGACGTCCCGGAAGTACGGCTGGATCTCCGGCTGGATCAGAGGGTTCGCGCGCGTCGACAGGATCTCCAACGGGCGGCTGAGCGGCGAGACCGCGCGCCGCAGCTCCAGGAGCTCCCGCTTGAGCTGGTAGATCCGGCCGGCGTCGGGCCGACCGCCGGACCGGTCCGGATCGGCCGCGAAGACCTGCGACTCCACCTCGTCGATGTCGTCCTGCACGGCGTCGGCGACCGCCAGGTACTCGTCCACCACGTGGTCGGCGATCGCGTGCAGCACGACGGAGGGACCCTTGGCCAACTGCTCCGGGTCGGCCTCCAGGGCCTCGCGGACCGGGCCGAGCGAGCCGTGTCTGCCGTGCCGGACGGTGATGACGAAGTCCCGGCCCGTGAAGACCATGATCTCGCCGGTGTCGACGACCTCACTGGTGGCCGTCAGCTCGTCGTGCTCCACGTAACAGACGGACTTGAAGACGGCGAACAGTATGTCGTCGTACGCCTCCACCTTGGGGCGCTGGTGCGCGTGCACGGCGTCCTCGACGGCCAGGGGGTGCAGGCCGAACGGCTCGGCGAGATCCGCCAGCTCGCCGGGCGTCGGCTCGTGCAGGCCGATCCAGACGAAGCCCTCGCCCTCCTTGCGGACGCGCTGCAGCGCCTGGGCCGCCGAGATGTCCGCGCGCCCCTCGGAGCGGCGCTTGCCGTCCTGGTACACGACGCAATTCACCACGGCGCTGCCCAGCGGGGAACGCGCCGGGTGGCTGAGGTCCACAGCGCGATGCTTGGCGCGGCCGACCATGCGGCGCAGCTTACGAATCATGGGCACGTCCGGTCTCCCTCCGGGCTCGACGTGCCAGTGTGCCATCGGATCCCCGCCACGGGATCAGCCTGTGGATAACCCCTGTGGACAGGTCCTGCGCACGAGCCTCACGCGGACCGCTCCGTCTCGCGGTGAACGGGCAGGTGTCCCCGATCCGCCTTAGAGTCGACTCCCGTGGGGGACAGGTGGCTCGGGGAGCCGAAGGAGTACCGCCTCATGACCAGCGGGATACCGGTCGACACCAAGCACGTCCGCCGCCGTCGCCTCCGCGCCGCCGCCAAGGTGCGCGCCCGGCGCGTGGAGACCGCCCTCGACAGGGCGCGCTTCAGAGCGGCGCAGGCCCTCGCCCCCGACCCCGAAGGTGTGCTCGCGCGTCGCGACGCCGTACGGGACGCCGAGCGCGAGGTGCGCGAACTCGACGCCGACGGGCGGGTGTTCACCCGCAGGGACACCGGAGCGCAGGTCAGGACCCGGGACTTGGCCGCGGCGGACCCGGTGCCGCACATGAGCCGCTCCGACCGCTACGAGGTGGAGTGCCTCACCCACCGTGGCGACCCCCTCTTCTTCGACGACGCGGGCGCGGCCGCGCGTGCCGCCAGGCGCTCGGACGTCTGGTGTGAGGGATGCCGCCGCCTGGAACAGGCACTACGCCCGGCACGCGTCCCGGCCCTGCGCCCCGTACTGCTCCGCTCGATGCGCGGCTGGGCGTGGAACGGCCTCCACCGACGGGCCTGACCCGGCACGGCCACAAGCGCGGCCACACGCGTAGCCATAAGCGCGGCCACACGCGTAGCCACTGCGCGCTTGACCTTGCCACTGGCGTCAACGTCGGACGCTCACGCCATGAACGACACGAGCGACGTGAACGCCCTGAACGCCACCAGCGTGAACACCCTGAACGCCACCAGTACGCACACGAAGATCAGCGCTGCCGACCGGCCGAGGGTCGTCTGTGTGACCGGTGCGGGAACCGGGATCGGCCGGGCCACCGCCCGTGCCTTCGCGGCCGAGGGCGCCCGCGTGCTCGCGGTGGGCCGGCGCCCGGAGCCGCTGCGGGAGACCGCGGCCGGGTACCCGGACCTGATCACTCCGCTTGCCGTCGACCTCACCGCGGACGACGGCCCCGAGCGGATCGTGGAGGCCGCGGAGCGCGCGTACGGCCGCCTCGACGTGCTCGTCAACAACGCCGGCATCGTCCGCGGCGGAGCCCTCGGCTCGCTCACCCCCGGTGGCGTCGCGGAGCAGCTCGCCACCAATCTGGTCGCGCCGATCCTGCTCACCCAGGCCGCGCTGCCGCTCCTGGAAGCGGCGCAAGGGGTGATCGCCAACGTCAGTACGTCGGTCGGGCAGCGGGCCTGGCCGGGCAGTTCGGTGTACGCGGCGAGCAAGACCGCCCTTGAACTGCTGACCCGGAGCTGGGCCGTCGAGCTGGCGCCGCGCGGGATCCGGGTGGTCGCGGTGGCGCCCGGCGCGGTGGACACCCCGATCGGCGAGCACCAGGGGCTCACACCGGAGCGGATGGCGGCCGTCCGTTCCTGGCAGTTGGCGCACACACCGCTCGGCCGGATCGGTCGCCCGGAGGAGGTGGCCTGGGCGATCACCCGGCTCGCGGCACCGGAGGCATCGTTCGTGACGGGTGTGGTGCTGCCTGTGGACGGGGGCGCGGTCGTGGCGTGACCAGGGAGTTCTCCCGCGGACTCGCAGTTATCCACAGGCCGGAGCAGGCGGATGGAGAGCGTGATCTGATGGCCGCAGGAGGTGATGTCCCTGTGTGGATCGGGGAGTTGGCGGAGCGGACGGGTGCGACGACGCGCGCCTTGCGGCACTACGAGCAGTCCGGATTGATCTCCTCGGGGCGCGCCCCGAACGGCTATCGGGAGTACGACGAGGGCGCCGTGGCCCGCGTCCGCAACATCCGGTACCTCCTGGGCGCGGGCCTGACCCTGGACGACGTGCAGGTATTCGTGCCGTGCCTGGACGGGGACGTGGCCGCGGGCCCGCCGTCCCCGAAGGCCCTCGCCGTGGCACGGGAGCGGCTCGCAGTCCTGGACCGGCGCATAGCCGCCCAGACGGCGCTACGGGACCGGCTGGCGGCGACCCTGAACCGCTGACGCGCGAACGGCCCAGGCCCCCGCACTCCATACCAACAGCCAACAGCCAACCGCCAACCCCCGACTACCGCCCTGCCACCCCCACATCCGCCACCACACAGCTCACGTTGTCCGGACCGCCCGACCGGCAGGCCAGGGCGACCAGTTCGCGTACGGCCGCTTCGGGGGCGGTGGCCGTGGTGAGGACCTGGCGGATCTCGCCGGGCGGTACGACCGCGGTCAGGCCGTCGGAGCACAGGAGGTAGCGGTCGCCCTCGGCGGCGTCGTGCAGGCGCAGATCGGGGCCCGTGGTCGCCGGGCCGTCCGCGCCGGTCAGGGCGCGCAGCAGCATGGCCGGTTGCGGATGGGAGGTCGCCTCGGCCGCCGTCAGCCGGCCGTCGTCGACCATCGCCTGTACCTGGGTGTGGTCGTGGGTGATCTGGAGCAGCTCGCCCGCGCGCAGCAGATACGCGCGGGAGTCGCCGATGTGGACGAGCGCGAGGCGGCTGCCGGTCCAGAGCATCGCGGTGAGCGTGGTGCCGACGGAGTCCGGTTCCGGGTCGGACGCGGCGACGTCCCGTACCGCCCGGCCGGCCCGCTCGACCGCTTCCTCAAGGGAGTTGAGGAGGTCGGCGGCCGGGATCGTGTCGGTCTCCAGGCGCTTGAACACGTCGATGGCGGCCGCGCTCGCCGGGCCGCCGGAGCGCCCGTACCCGTCGGCGACCGCGAGCAGGCGCGCACCGGCGAAGGCCGTGTCCTGGTTGCGTTCGCGGACCGGGCCTGGGTCGGAGAGCGCGGCGTAGCGGATGTCCAGAGGTGTGCCGGACGAAGTCATGGCGGGGTCCTTCCGTGACAGCTGGTCGACGAGGAAGGCGGTCAGGTCTCTTCTGGCGGCGGTGTCGGCCTCGACCTCGGCCCAGTAGGAACGCACCTCCTGGGCGGCTGAGTTCGGCTCCAGGGCACACACCGCGCGGATCCGGGCCAGCGGCATCCCGATGCGGCGCAGCCACGCCACGAGCCGGGCCTGCTCCAACTGGTCCGGCGCGTACCGCCGATAGCCGTTCACCGGGTCCACGTGCGCGGGCGTCAGCAGCCCCAACTCGTCGTAGAGCCGCAGCGCTTTCGGCGACAGCCGGGACGCCTCGGCGAACGCTCCGATGGTGAGCAGCCCCATCCCCGTACCTCCCTCGACCGGGCGCCTCGCCCGGCTCTGCCGATGCTGTGGCTTCCCCCAAGGTGAAGGTCAACAGCAGAAGTCAGAGGTGAGGGTCCTCAACAGCACAGGTGAGGGTCAACAGCGGGACGGGCACCGGCCGGTTGAGGCGGGTCAGGTCAAGACGGGTCAGGTTTAAGACGGGTCGGGCCGGACCGGGCAACGGCTCAGGGCCACACCAGGCAGTAAGGCTGATGCCCCGCCTCATGCAGCCGGTGGCTGAAGTCCTGCCATTCGTGCAGCAGTTGGTACACGTCGAACGCGTCGCGCGGGCCGCCACGGTCGGGGACCGTGGACCAGATGAACGCGGCCGCGCCGACCGACTCCTCGCCGATGCCGCGCAGCGGGTCGACGACCGTCATGGGGAGCTTCACCACGGCGTAGTCCGGGTGGAGGACGACGAGTTCGAGCGGGGGCACCTTGTGCAGGGGTATGCCCTCGATGCCGGTGAGGACCATCGCGGCCATCGTCTCCGGCTTGATCTTGGTGAACATGCCGCCCATGCCGAGCTCGTCGCCGCCGAGCTCCTCGGGCCGCATCGAGATGGGTACGCGGGCCGCGGTCGCACCGTCCGGAGCGCCGAAGTATTTGTAGGTCACCCCCACCCGGCCACTCCTGCTCCCCGTGCTCGAAGGGTCACCCGTCGCGGCCTGGCGCAGGTGGTCCGCGCCTGTCGTCGCGTCCGCCGCCTCCGCGGCCTCGGGTTCCCTACGGTGCCTCCCCCGGCGGGCACGCCGGGGGCCGAGGTCGTCGGTCCCCTCGCCCAGTCCGCCACCGCGATGCATATCTCCACCCGACTGCTTTTTAGGTAACACAGCCCCGCCGCGCAACCCGATCATCGTGTCAGTTGACCTCCCCCGTGACCGTACGCCGAAACGTGGGTGTGGACAGCCGTGCTGAAACACCTGTCCACAGGATGTCCGAAGGCTCTGACACCATGGCTTGTGTGAGCTTTTCCTCTGACCACCCAGTCTCGCAGACGCGAGGGGGCTGACGCCCGGTCGTTCCGGACCGGTTCGACGCCGCCACCCGCCTCCTTCCACCTCGCAGACGTAGCGCAGACGCATCGCAGATCAGGACCAAAGTGCCGTATTCATACGAAGCCCCCGTTTCGCAGACGCTGTTCGACCGAGCGGCCG
Organism: Streptomyces boluensis; assembly: GCF_009908195.1. GTDB lineage: Bacteria > Actinomycetota > Actinomycetes > Streptomycetales > Streptomycetaceae > Streptomyces > Streptomyces boluensis. Next base: position 6,305 of record NZ_JAAAHS010000182.1, read on the forward strand.
TCGTGACGCCCGGCGGCGTGAACTCCCCGGTGCGCGCTTTCCGCGCCGTCGGAGGCACGCCGCGCTTCATGGTGTCCGGCACCGGTCCGTATCTCACCGACGCCGACGGCCGTGAGTACGTCGACCTGGTGTGCTCCTGGGGACCGATGATCCTCGGGCACGCGCACCCCGAGGTGATCTCCGCCGTGCAGGACGCGGTCGCCCGCGGCACCTCGTTCGGTACGCCCGGCGAGGGCGAGGTCGCGCTCGCCGAGGAGATCGTGGCCCGGATCGAGCCGGTGGAGCAGGTGCGCCTGGTGTCGAGCGGTACCGAGGCGACCATGTCCGCGATCCGTCTCGCCCGCGGCTTCACCGGCCGCGCCAAGGTCGTGAAGTTCGCCGGTTGTTACCACGGGCACGTGGACGCGCTGCTCGCCGCGGCCGGCTCCGGCCTCGCGACCTTCGGGCTGCCCGACACCCCGGGCGTCACCGGCGCGCAGGCGGGCGACACCATCGTGCTGCCGTACAACGACCTGGAGGCCGTGCGCGCCGCATTCGCCGCGCACCCCGGCGAGATCGCCTGCGTCATCACCGAGGCCTCGCCCGGCAACATGGGCGTGGTCCCGCCGCGTGACGGCTTCAACGCCGGTCTGAAGCAGCTGTGTCAGGAGAACGGCGCGCTGTACATCTCGGACGAGGTCATGACCGGCTTCCGTACGTCGAAGGCGGGCTGGTTCGGGGTCGACGGTGTCGTGCCCGACCTGCTGACCTTCGGCAAGGTCATGGGCGGCGGCTTCCCCGCGGCGGCGTTCGGCGGCCGTGCCGACGTGATGGCGCACCTCGCCCCGGCGGGCCCCGTCTACCAGGCGGGCACGCTCTCCGGGAACCCGGTCGCGACCGCGGCGGGCCTCGCGCAGCTGCGCCTCCTGGACGACGTGGCGTACGACAAGGTGAACGCGGTGTCGAAGGAGATCCAGTCCCTGGTCACCGCGGCGCTCACCAAGGAGGGCGTGGCGCACCGGCTGCAGAACGCGTCCAACATGTTCTCGGTGTTCTTCACCGACGGCGAGGTGCGCGACTACGACGACGCGAAGCAGCAGGAGTCGTTCCGCTTCACCGCGTTCTTCCACTCGATGCTCGCCGACGGTGTGTACCTGCCGCCGTCCGCGTTCGAGTCCTGGTTCGTCTCGACGGCGCACGACGAGCGTGCGGTGCAGCGCATCGCGGACGCCCTGCCGGCCGCCGCGCGTGCCGCCGCCGAGGCCACCGCGTGAGCGGGCGCGACGACCTCACGGTCGTGCACGTGATGCGCCACGGTGAGGTGCACAACCCGGACGGGATCCTCTACGGCCGGCTGCCCGACTACCACCTCTCCGAGCTCGGCCGGCAGATGGCCGACCGGGTCGCCGAGCACCTGGCCGGCCGGGACGTGACGCATGTCGTGTCCTCGCCCCTTGAGCGCGCGCAGGAGACGGCCACGCCGATCGCGAAGGCGCACGGCCTCGACCTGAGCACCGACGAGCGCCTGATCGAGGCGGGCAACGTCTTCCAGGGCAAGACCTTCGGCGTGGGCGACGGCGCCCTGAAGCGGCCGGCGAACTGGAAGCACCTGGTCAACCCCTTCAAGCCGTCCTGGGGCGAGCCGTATCTGGAGCAGGTCGTACGGATGATGGGTGCCCTGGACGCGGCGAAGGACGCGGCGCGTGGGCATGAGGCGGTGTGCGTGAGCCACCAGCTGCCGATCTGGATCGTGCGCAGCTTCGTCGAGAAGCGCCGCCTTTGGCACGACCCGCGCAGGCGGCAGTGCACCCTCGCCTCGCTGACCTCGTTCACGTACCGCGGCGACAAGATCGTCTCGGTGGGGTACTCCGAGCCGGCCCGTGACCTCGTCCCCGCGCATCTGCTCGCGGGCGCGAAGCCGGTCAAGGGCAAGGACAAGGCGTTCGGAGCGTAAGACTCGGACGTACCGCCGCGTACGCCTCGTATCCGTGGATCTAGAGGCACTTCGAGGTATATCGACGCATCTCGAGGCGTCAACTGGCAGTGAAGGCCGGGCACTTGTCGAGTGTCCGGCCTTTTCGCTGAGCGAATACCAGAAGATTTGCGCCACTTGCGGCAACCATCCCCTTCCTCCCGTCATCTACCGGTGTGCCCACCTTCGGTGGGGGACCAGTACGGAGAATCGGGGACGGAAATGCGCGACTTCAGCCGAAGGGGACTGCTGGGCCTCGGGGTTGGCCTCGGGGCGGCGGCGGCGGGGCTCGCCGGGTGCGGGGCCGGAATGGACGACGCCCGGCCCGCGGGCCGGGCCAGGGAGAAGGGCACCCCTGTAGAGGGGCGCGCGATAGGCGACGGTTCCACGTCCTATACGGGCAAGCAGCCGCGCCAGCCGGAGAAGCCGGTGCCGTTGGCGCCGGGGGAGACGCCGCCGCAGTTCGTGGTGTTCTCCTGGGACGGCGCGGGCGAGGTGGGCAATGGCCTGTTCCCGCGCTTCCTGAAGCTCGCCGAGGAGCACGACGCGCGCATGACGTTCTTCCTCTCGGGCCTCTATCTGCTGCCCGAGGCGAAGAAGCGCCTCTACCGCCCGCCGAACAACTCCGTGGGCGCCTCCGACATCGGCTACCTCACCGACGACCACATCAAGGAGACCCTCACGTACGTGCGCCGGGCCTGGCTCGAAGGGCATGAGATAGGCACGCACTTCAACGGCCACTTCTGCGCGGGCACCGGTTCCGTCGCCAACTGGACGCCCCGGCAGTGGCGCGACGAGATCGACCAGGCCACGTCCTTCGTCAAGCAGTGGCGTACGAACACGGGTTGGACCGACCTCCCCTCGCTGCCCTTCGACTACGACAAGGAGCTGGTCGGCGGCCGCACCCCCTGCCTGCTCGGCCAGGAGAACCTGCTGCCCGTCGCCCGCGAGCTGGGCTGGCGGTACGACGCGTCCTCGCCCGGCGGGCTGCAGCGCTGGCCGGAGAAGAAGCAGGGCGTATGGGACCTTCCGCTGCAGGCGATGCCGTTCCCCGGCCACGCCTTCGAGGTCCTGTCGATGGACTACAACATCCTCGCCAACCAGTCGAAGAACTCCACGAAGGCGCCGGCCCACAACTACTCGGCCTGGCGCAGGCAGGCCACCGATTCCTACCTCGCCGGGTTCAACCGGGCGTACGAGACAAACCGGGCGCCGTTCTTCGTCGGCAACCACTTCGAGCAGTGGAACGGCGGCATCTACATGGACGCTGTCGAGGAGACCCTGAAGGCGGTCGCGGGCAAGAAGGACGTACGCCTGGTGTCCTTCCGGCAGTTCGTCGACTGGCTCGACGTACAGGACCCGAAGGTGCTCGATCAGCTGCGGACGCTGGAGGTCGGACAGGCCCCCGCGGGCGGCTGGAAAGGGCTCGCGGCAGCCTCCTGATCTGGCCGTTCCGCGCACGCCGGGGGGCGCCCAAGATCCTCGAAACGGTCATGCGAAACTTTTCACATGAGCCTTAGCCGTCCCGCCCTCCGACGTGCCTCCCTGCTCGCAGCCGGGGCCGCGGTCGCCGCGCTCACCCTGAGCGCGTGCGGCGACGGCGGCACCCAAGGCGGTTCCGGGAACACCAACTTCGTGACCGGCAAGAACGGCATCGCGAATGTCGACAAGGCCGACCGCGTGGCCGCCCCGAAGCTGGACGGCGAGACCCTCGACGGCAAGCCCCTCAACCTCGACGCCTACAAGGGGAAGATCGTCGTCCTCAACATCTGGGGTTCCTGGTGCGGCCCCTGCCGGGTCGAGACGCCGTACCTCGTGAAGGTCGCCGAGGAGCTGAAGCCGAAGGGCGTCGAGTTTGTCGGCATCAACACCCGCAACCCCGACAGGGGCCCGGCGATCAAGTTCGAGGAGGAGTTCGGCGTCGAGTACCCGAGCTTCTACGACCCGTCGGGCAAGCTCATCCTGCGCTTCCCGCAGGGCAGCCTCGCCCCGCAGCAGATCCCGTCGACCGTCGTGATCGACAAGGACGGCAAGCTGGCGGCCCGCGCCCTGCAGACCGTCAACGACAAGCAGCTGCACAAGATGATCGACCCGCTGCTCGCGGAGAAGTGATGCGCGTGCACGCCCTGGCCGCGGCCTTCGACGGCCCCAACGAGACCGTCCTCACCGGCGCCCTCGTCCTGGCCCTGCCGATCGCGCTCCTCGCCGGTCTCGTCTCCTTCTTCTCGCCCTGCGTACTCCCGCTCGTCCCCGGCTACCTCAGTTACGTCACCGGCGTCAGCGGCACCGACCTCGCCGAGGCCAAGCGGGGCCGGATGGCCGCCGGGGCCGGGCTGTTCGTGCTCGGCTTCACCGCGGTGTTCGTCTCCGGCGGCGCGCTGTTCGGCGGCTTCGGGGCGACGCTGCAGGAGCACCGGGAGGTCATCTCCAAGGTGCTCGGCGCGCTGACCATCGTGCTCGGGCTTTTCTTCATGGGCGCGATGCCGTTCCTGACGCAGCGCGAATTCCGCTTCCACAAGCGGCCGGTGACGGGCCTGGTCGGCGCGCCCATGCTCGGTGTCCTCTTCGGCATCGGCTGGACACCGTGCATCGGACCGACCCTCGCCGCCGTCAGCAGCCTCGCCATCAGCGAGGCCAGCGCGGGCCGTGGCGCCATACTGACCGTGGCCTACTGCCTCGGCCTCGGGCTGCCGTTCATCCTGGCCGCGATCGCCTTCCGGCGGGCGCTCGGCGCCTTCGACTGGGTCAAGCGGCACTACGCCTGGGTGATGCGGATCGGCGGCGCCATGCTCGTCGTCACCGGCCTGCTGCTCGTCACCGGCGTATGGGACCACCTCGTGGCCCAGATGCAGACCTGGACTTCCGGCTTCACCGTGGGGATCTGAACGTGAGCAAGACCGACACCGCAGCCGACGGCGCCGAGCCCGTCCCGGCGGCCGAATCCACCGAAGCGGCCGAATCCGCCGAAGCGGCCGATGAGCGGGAACTCGGCAGCGCCGGTTCGCAGCTCTCCACCGCACCCCAGGAGGACGCGCCGAACCTGCCGACGCTCGGCGTGATCGGGTGGGCCCGCTGGTTCTGGCGCCAGCTCACCTCGATGCGGGTCGCCCTGATCCTGCTTTTCATGCTGTCGCTCGGCGCGATCCCCGGATCGCTGATCCCGCAGAACAGCGTCGACGAGCTCAAGGTCGCCGACTTCAAGAAGGCGCACGAGTCGCTCACGCCGATCTACGAGAAGCTCCAGCTGTTCGACGTCTACAGCTCGGTGTGGTTCTCGGCGATCTACATCCTGCTGTTCATCTCCCTGATCGGCTGCATCGTCCCGCGCACCTGGCAGTTCATCGGCCAGCTCCGCGGCCGCCCGCCGCGCGCCCCCAAGCGGCTGACCCGGCTGCCCGCGTACACCACGTGGCGCACCGACGCCGAGCCCGAGCAGGTGCGCGAGCAGGCGCTCGCCCTGCTGAAGCAGCGCCGCTTCCGCGCCGACCTCGCCGGGGACGCCGTCACCGCGGAGAAGGGCTATCTGCGCGAGGCGGGCAACCTGCTGTTCCACGTCTCGCTGATCGTGATGCTGGTCGCGTTCGCCGTCGGCACCCTCTTCAAGTCCGAGGGCGGCAAGCTGATCCCCGAGGGTGACGGCTTCTCCAACACCCTGACGCAGTACGACGACTTCAAGTCCGGCAGCCTCTTCGACAACGACAGCCTGGAGCCCTTCAGCTTCTCTCTCGACAGCTTCGAGGACACGTACGAGAAGAGCGGACCCGAGAAGGGCACCCCGCGGATCTACCGGGCGCACATCACCTACTCCGAGGGTGCCGACGGGCCGGAGAAGAAGAAGGCCGTCGAGGTCAACTCGCCGCTGGACATCGACGGCGCGAAGGTCCACCTCATCGGCCACGGCTACGCCCCCGTCGTCACCGTCAAGGACGGCCGCGGCAAGACGGTCTACCACGGTGCCGTCCCGATGCTGCCGATCGACTCCAACGTCACGTCCACCGGAGCGATCAAGGTCTCCGACGGCTACCGCGACAAGAACGGCAAGAAGGAACAGCTCGGCTTCAACGCCTTCTTCGTGCCGACCTTCGCGGGCGCGGGCAAGGGCCAGATGTTCTCCCAGTTCCCGGCGCCGGACTACCCCGTGCTCGCGCTCTCCGCGTACCACGGCAGCCTCGGCGTCGACTCGGGCCTGCCGCAGAACGTGTACCAGCTGGACACCAGCGCCATGAAGGAGTTCAAGGACAAGGACGGCGAGCTGCTCAAGCAGCGCATCCGGCCGGGTGAGTCCATGGAACTCCCGGACGGCGCCGGCTCGATCACCTTCGAGAAGGACCTCAAGGAGTGGGCGTCCTTCCAGATCTCCCAGCAGCCCGGCAACGGCTGGGCGCTGTTCGGCGCGGGCGCCGCCCTCGTCGGCCTGGTCGGCTCGCTGTTCATCCAGCGCCGCCGCATCTGGGTCCGCGCGGTCCGCGCCGCCGACGGCACCACCGTCGTCGAGATGGCCGGCCTCGGCCGCAGCGAGTCCCCCAAGCTCCCCGAGGAACTGGGCGACCTCGCCGACCTGTTGTACGAGCAGGCCCCTGGCGTGCCCGAACCCACCCAAGAATCCGCGGAGCCCGCCGAACCCCACGGTCCGGCGGAGCCCGAAGCTGTTCCTGCCGAAGGGGCTGAGAAGTGAATCTCGCCGCCGCCACCAACGAGAACCTGGCGAACATCAGCAACGTCCTGATCTATTCGTCGATGGCCGTCTACACCCTGGCCTTCCTGGCCCACATCGCCGAGTGGACCTTCGGCAGCCGCAGCAAGGTCGCCCGCACCTCGGCCGCGCTCACCACCGAGGGCACCGCGGCCGCCGCCGCCCGCCCCGAGGTGACCGTCAAGAAGGCCGGGGGCACCGCCGTACTGGAGCGCCCCAAGGTCGTCACGCGCTCGGCTGCCGGCACCCGTGACGTGCCGGACGGGCCCGGCGCCCACGGCGGCACCGAGAAGGGCGACATGTACGGCCGGATCGCCGTGTCGCTCACCGTGCTCGCCTTCGTCGTCGAGGCGGGCGGTGTGGTGGCCCGCGCGCTCTCGGTGATGCGCGCCCCCTGGGGCAACATGTACGAGTTCTCGATCACCTTCTCCACGGTGGCCGTCGGCGCGTACCTGCTGCTCCTCGCGCTGAAGAAGAACGTCCGCTGGATGGGCCTCGTCCTGGTCACCACGGTCCTGCTCGACCTGGGCATCGCCACCAAGTGGCTCTACACCGACAGCGACCAGCTGGTCCCGGCCCTCGACTCGTACTGGCTGTGGATCCACGTCTCCACCGCCATCTTCTGCGGCGCGGTCTTCTACATCGGCGGCGTCGGCACCCTGCTCTACCTCTTCCGCGACTCGTACGAGAGCAAGCTGGAGTCCGGCGGCCAGCCCGGCACCTTCGCGCACTCCGTCCTCTCGCGGCTGCCCTCGGCGGCGTCCCTGGACAAGTTCTCGTACCGCATCAACGCCGCGGTCTTCCCGCTGTGGACGTTCACGATCATCGCGGGCGCGATCTGGGCGGGCGACGCCTGGGGCCGGTACTGGGGCTGGGACCCCAAGGAGGTCTGGTCCTTCGTCACGTGGATCGCGTACGCCTGCTACCTGCACGCCCGCGCGACCGCCGGCTGGAAGGGCCGCAAGGCCGCCTACCTGGCACTCTTCGCCTTCGCGACCTGGCTGTGGAACTACTACGGCGTCAACATCTTCATCACCGGCAAGCACTCCTACGCCGGAGTCTGAGCCGCGGGTGCGGATGGCCCGGGACCGCGCCAGGCTGGTTCTATGACCGCGACGATCGGACAGGGCACCAGCCGTACCGACGACGGAACCCAGCACCTCCACTTCGAGCTGCATCTGCCGCACCCCGTGGAGCGTGTCTGGTTCGCCGTGGCCACCGCGCCGGGACTGCGGCAGTGGCTGGCCGCCGCCGATGTCCTCGTACCGAGGCTCGGCGGCGCCGTCACGTTGCGCTGGCTCAACCAGGAGGGCGACGCCGCGGTGCACGCGGGCCGGGTCACCGCGTGGGACCTGGAGCGGATCGCCGAGTACACCCTCGACTCGCTGCACGGCCGGATGCGGTTCCACCTGGAACCGGACGGCCGGGACGGGACGACGCTGCGCTTCACCAACGAGTTCCGCGGCGATGACGCGCTGCGCCTCGACTGCCTGGCCGGCTGGCACGACCACTTCGAGTTCCTCGCGGAGGCTCTCGGCGGGCACCCGAAGGACTGGTCGACCTGGACCCCGTCCCGCTGGCAGCGCTTCCGGGACGTGTACGCGTCGCGGGGGTAGGGCTTCTTCTTCCCCTCCCCGCCCCTTCCCGAAAGTCCTGCGGACAGCCACGGGGTCCGGGGCGGACTTCGGGAA
>NZ_JAAAHS010000183.1 GCF_009908195.1 Streptomyces boluensis
CATCACCCCTGCCGACCCCGTCACCCCCGTCAGGCCCGCAGCCCCTGTCACGCCTGGCCCTCAGGCCTCCGCCGCGAACCGCCTCGACATCACGATGCAGGCCCAGGAGAAGTCCAACTGGTGCTGGGCCGCGGGCGGCAACACCATCGCCGCGTATCTGGGCAAGAGCTACTCGCAGAACCAGTTCTGCAACGCCGCCTTCAACCGGCAGCAGGGCGGCGACTGCCCCAACGACCAGGCCACCCTGGGCAACGTGCAGACCGCGCTGCGCTGGATGGGCGTCAGCCAGGGCTCGTACGTCACCGGCTGGCTGCGCTATCCCACGGTGCAGGGCGAGGTGAACGCCGGGCGCCCCGTCGAGACCCGCATCCAGTGGTCGGGCGGCGGCGGTCACATGCACGTCCTCTACGGCTACGACGACGCCGGGAGCTGGGTGTACTGGGGCGACCCCTGGCCCTCCAGCGACCGCTACAACTGGGCCTCGCACGACTGGTACGTGAACAACGGAACGTTCTCCTGGACCCACTCGCTCTACCGGATCGGGGCGTGAGCGCGATGACCCGACACCTGCCCCGGAAGGCGGTCGTCGCCGGGTGCGCGACCGTGCTGCTGCTCGGCCTCGGCGCCCCGCAGGCCGGCGCCGCTCCCGACCCGGACGACGCACCCTCCGAGACGGCACCCTCCGAGACCGCACCCTCGGAGACCGCCCCGTCCGCGCCCGCCCCGTCCGGGGCCGAGCGTGCCGCCGCGCACCGGGCGGCGCGGGCGCCGGAGAACCTCGACACCCTGTCCCGCTTCTTCGCCCGCGAGGGCGCCGTCACCGCCGCGGAGGCCGAGCCGCGCGTCCTGGGCGAGGCCGTACCCGTGTACTTCTTGGCGCCGGATTTCGTCGCCGGGAAGAAGAACAGCCCCGTCGCGCGCCTGGAGTTCCTCGCCAGCAGGGCCGTCTCCGCGGACGGTCAGGAGGCCTCCCTGTGGACGGTGCCCAAGGGCGACACGTGGAAGAAGGGCGGCACCTGGAAGGTGGTGAACATCGCCACCGGGGACGACGAAACGCACTACGCGCGCGCGGGTGCCGAGAAACTCCCCGGCGGCACCGTCTTCCACGAGCCGCAGATCAACGCCTGGTACGTCACGCGGCACGCACGCGTGCTGCCCCTCGACCGGGACGCCACCCGCGCGGTCGGCGCCGACGGCACCTCACTGTCCGCCTACCGCAAGCGAGTTGAGCGGGCCTACGGCGACAAGCTGCCCGGCTCCGCGTACGCGAGGTCCGGCAAGGCGGGCGGATACGCGGAGCGGCCCGCGGCGCCCGGACCCCGGCTCGCGGCCACCGAAAGGCAGGGCGGTTCGGGCGTCGGCCCGGCACTGACCGTGGCCTCCGCCGCGGCCGGCCTGGGCGCGGCCGGCGCCCTCGCGCTGGGCGCCGTACGGACCGTACGCAAGCGCCGGGAGGCCACGCGCGGCTAGCCGCCCGCGCACCCCGCGACGCCGACCGCGATGCCGTCCGTGCTGCCGTCCGAGGCCGCCGGACGGCATCGCGGTGCCCGGCCCCGGCTGTCGGTCCCCGCCAGTAGGGTGAGAGACATGGCTGACCCCTCCACCTACCGGCCCAAGCCGGGACAGATCCCCGACTCTCCGGGGGTCTACAAATTCCGCGACGAGCACCGCCGGGTGATCTACGTCGGGAAGGCCAAGAGCCTGCGCCAGCGGCTCGCCAACTACTTCCAGGACCTGGCGAATCTGCACCCCCGCACCCGCTCGATGGTGACGACCGCCGCCTCCGTCGAGTGGACCGTGGTGAGCACCGAGGTCGAGGCGCTCCAGCTCGAGTACACCTGGATCAAGGAGTTCGACCCGCGGTTCAACGTCAAGTACCGCGACGACAAGAGCTATCCGTACCTGGCGGTCACCCTCAACGAGGAGTATCCGCGGGTCCAGGTGATGCGCGGCGCCAAGAAGAAGGGCGTGCGCTACTTCGGTCCGTACGGACACGCGTGGGCCATCCGCGAGACGGTCGACCTGATGCTCCGGGTGTTCCCGGTACGCACCTGCTCGGCCGGGGTCTTCAAGAACGCCGCCCGCACCGGCCGCCCCTGCCTGCTCGGGTACATCGGCAAGTGCGCGGCCCCCTGTGTCGGCCGGGTCACCGCCGAGGACCACCGCGAACTGGCCGAGGACTTCTGCGACTTCATGGCCGGGCGCACGGGCGCGTACCTGCGCCGCCTGGAGAAGGAGATGGCGGCAGCCGCCGAGGAGATGGAGTACGAGCGGGCGGCCCGGCTGCGCGACGACATGGAGGCGCTGCGGCGCGCCATGGAGAAGAGTGCCGTCGTCCTCGCCGACGACACCGACGCCGACCTGATCGCCCTCGCCGAGGACGAGCTCGAGGCGGCGGTGCAGATCTTCCACGTGCGCGGTGGCCGGGTCCGCGGCCAGCGCGGCTGGGTCACCGACAAGGTCGAGGCCGTCACCACGGGCGACCTGGTCGAGCACGCGGTGCAGCAGCTGTACGGCGAGGAGAAGGGCGACGCCGTACCCAAGGAGGTCCTGGTGCCGGCCCTGCCGGACCCGGTGGAGCCGGTGCAGACCTGGCTCGCGGAGCGCCGCGGCAGCGCGGTGGACCTGCGCGTACCGCAGCGCGGCGACAAGCGCGCCCTGATGGAGACGGTCCAGCGCAACGCCCAGCACTCCCTGGTGCTGCACAAGACCAAGCGTGCCTCCGACCTGACGACGCGCTCGCGCGCGCTGGAGGAGATCGCCGCCGCCCTCGACCTGGACGGCGCCCCGCTGCGGATCGAGTGCTTCGACATCTCGCACCTGCAGGGCGACGACGTGGTGGCGTCCATGGTGGTCTTCGAGGACGGCCTCGCGCGTAAGAGCGAGTACCGCCGCTTCCAGATCAAGGGCCGAGTCGGCGACACCCAGGTGTGGCACGGCGAGGGGCAGGACGACGTCCGCTCCATGCACGAGGTGGTCGCCCGCCGCTTCAAGCGGTACCTGGCCGAGAAGGAGAAGACGGGGGAGTGGGCCGAGGAGCCTGCCGAGGGCACCCTCAAGAACGGCGACTCCCTCAGCGGCGAGGGCTCCCTCAAGGACGAGGACGGCCGCCCCAAGCGCTTCGCGTACCCGCCCCAGCTCGTCGTAGTCGACGGCGGAAAGCCGCAGGTGGCAGCGGCCAAGCGGGCCATGGACGAGCTGGGCATCGACGATGTCGCGGTCTGCGGCCTGGCCAAGCGCCTGGAAGAGGTCTGGCTGCCGGACGAGGACGACCCGGTGGTCCTGCCCCGTTCCAGCGAGGGCCTGTACCTGCTCCAGCGGGTACGCGACGAGGCGCACCGCTTCGCCATCTCCTATCAGCGGAACAAACGCTCCAAGAGGTTCCGCGCGGGTCCGCTCGACGCGGTGCCCGGCCTGGGAGACACCCGCAAACAGGCGCTCATCAAGCACTTCGGTTCGGTGAAGAAGCTGCGATCCGCCACAATTGAGCAGATCTGCGAGGTCCCCGGGATAGGCCGCAAGACGGCCGAGACGATCGCCGTGGCACTCGCCCAGGCGGCCCCGGCCGCTCCTGCGGTGAATACGGCGACCGGAGAGATCATTGAAGACGAGGCACCCGTGACGACGGAGACCTCAGAGGCACCCGCGTCCGCGGGCGCCGCGGAGAGACGGGGGCAGGCGACATGACAGAGCGCGACGAAGACGGAGCACAGGTGAGTACGGGCAGCACTGGCGCCATCGAGCCCGGCGAGGCCGCGGAGGCGGCCATTCCCGAGCTGGTGATCATCTCCGGGATGTCCGGAGCCGGCCGTTCCACGGCGGCCAAGTGCCTGGAGGACCTCGGCTGGTTCGTGGTCGACAACCTGCCGCCCGCGCTGATCCCCACCATGGTGGAGCTCGGCGCCCGCTCGCAGGGCAACGTGGCACGTATCGCGGTCGTCGTCGACGTGCGCGGCCGTCGCTTCTTCGACAACCTCCGCCAGTCCCTCGCGGACCTGGAGGCCAAGAGCGTCACCCGGCGGATCGTCTTCCTCGAGTCCTCCGACGACGCCCTGGTACGCCGCTTCGAGTCGGTGCGCCGCCCGCACCCCCTGCAGGGCGACGGCCGCATCGTCGACGGCATCGCCGCCGAGCGCGACCTGCTGCGCGAGCTGCGCGGCGACGCGGACCTGGTGATCGACACCTCCAGCCTGAACGTGCACGAGCTGCGCGCCAAGATGGACGCCCAGTTCGCCGGCGACGAAGAACCCGAACTGCGGGCCACCGTCATGTCGTTCGGCTACAAGTACGGCCTCCCGGTCGACGCCGACTTGGTCGTCGACTGCCGCTTCCTGCCCAACCCGCACTGGGTCCCGGAGCTCCGCCCGTACACCGGCCTGAACGAAGAGGTCTCGGCGTACGTCTTCAACCAGCCCGGCGCCAAGGAGTTCCTGAACCAGTACTCCGAACTGCTCCAGCTGATCGCGACGGGGTACCGCCGCGAGGGCAAGCGGTACGTCACCATCGCCGTCGGCTGTACGGGCGGCAAGCACCGTTCCGTAGCCATGTCGGAGAAGCTCGCGGCCCGCCTCGCCACCGAGGGCGTGGAGACCGTCCTCGTCCACCGGGACATGGGGCGCGAGTGAAACCCAACCCCCGTCGGGCCCGACTGACCCGGCTCAGCCGCAGGCGCTCGGCCCAGCCCAAGGTCGTCGCGCTCGGCGGCGGCATGGGCCTGTCCGCCTCGCTCGCCGCGCTGCGCCGGATCACCGGCGACCTGACGGCCGTCGTCACCGTGGCCGACGACGGCGGCTCCAGCGGCCGGCTCAGGGACGAGCTCGGCGTGCTCCCGCCCGGCGACCTGCGCAAGGCCCTTGCGGCCCTGTGCGGCGACGACGACTGGGGCCAGACCTGGGCCCGGGTCATCCAGCACCGCTTCCAGTCCCAGGGCGAACTGCACGAGCACGCGGTCGGCAATCTGCTGATCGTCGCCCTGTGGGAGCAGCTCGGCGACCATGTGCAGGCCCTCGACCTGGTCGGCAAACTGCTCGGCGCGCACGGCCGGGTCCTGCCCATGTCCGCCGTACCCCTGGAGCTGCAGGCCCTGGTGCGCGGCCACGACCCGGACCGGCCCGAGCACGTGGACACGGTGCGCGGCCAGGCCAACGTCGCGCTGACCACGGGCGAGGTGCAGTCCGTGCACCTCGTCCCGCACGACCCGCCCGCCGTGCCCGAGGCCGTCGCCGCGGTGCTCGACGCGGACTGGGTGGTGCTCGGCCCCGGCTCCTGGTTCTCCTCGGTGATCCCGCATCTGCTCGTGCCCGAACTGCTCGAGGCGCTCACCGAGACCAAGGCCCGCAAGGTCCTCTCGCTCAACCTCGCGCCCCAGCCGGGCGAAACCGAAGGGTTCTCCCCGCAGCGTCATTTGGAGGTTTTGGGACGACACGCCCCTAAACTCGCCCTGGACGTGGTGCTGGCCGACGAGGCCGCCGTGCCCGACCGCGACAGTCTGACCGACGCCGCCAAGCGTCTGGGGGCGGCGGTCGAGCTGGCGCCGGTGGCCGAGGCCGCCGGATCTCCGAAGCACGACCCGGAGCTGCTGGCCGCCGCGTACGACCGTATTTTTCGGATGCATGGAAGGATCGGCCCATGGCGATGACGGCAGCGGTGAAGGACGAAATCTCCCGGCTCCCCGTCACCCGGACCTGCTGCAGGAAGTCAGAGGTCTCGGCGATTCTTCGTTTCGCGGGCGGCCTTCACCTGGTCAGCGGCCGCATTGTGATCGAGGCGGAGCTGGACACGGCGATGGCGGCCCGACGGCTCAAGAAGGACATCCTGGAGATCTTCGGGCACGGCTCGGAGCTCATGGTGATGGCCGCGGGCGGACTGCGCCGCGGCTCCCGGTACGTGGTCCGGGTGGTGGCGGGCGGGGACCAACTGGCCCGGCAGACGGGCCTGGTGGACGGCCGCGGTCGTCCCATCCGGGGCCTGCCCCCACAGGTGGTCTCCGGTGCGACGTGTGACGCGGAGGCCGCCTGGCGCGGCGCGTTCCTGGCGCACGGCTCGCTGACCGAGCCGGGCCGTTCCTCCTCCCTCGAGGTGACCTGCCCCGGACCGGAGGCGGCGCTCGCGCTCGTCGGTGCGGCCCGTCGGCTCTCCATCGCCGCCAAGGCGCGCGAGGTGCGCGGCGTGGACCGCGTGGTGGTCCGTGACGGCGACGCGATCGGCGCGCTGCTCACCCGCCTCGGCGCCCATGAGTCGGTGCTCGCCTGGGAGGAGCGGCGGATGCGCCGCGAGGTCCGGGCCACCGCCAACCGCCTGGCCAACTTCGACGACGCCAACCTGCGCCGCTCGGCCCGCGCCGCCGTCGCGGCCGGGGCGCGCGTGCAGCGGGCCCTGGAGATCCTCGCCGACGAGGTGCCCGAGCACCTGGCGGCCGCCGGCCGGCTGCGCATGGAGCACAAGCAGGCCTCCCTGGAGGAGCTGGGCGCGCTCGCCGACCCGCCGCTGACCAAGGACGCGGTCGCGGGCCGGATCCGCCGCCTCCTGGCGATGGCGGACAAGCGGGCCCAGGATCTGGGCATTCCGGGTACGGAGTCGAACCTGACGGAGGAGATGGCCGACAACCTGGTGGGCTGACGGCCCGCCGTCCGCGAGACGGCAGCCACCGCAACCGAAAGCCGTCGGTGTCAGGAGAGATCCGGACACCGACGGCTTTTCTGTGTCTTTCCGGACCTGTTCGCCCCGGCCTTGCCTTCCGTCGACGCCGGCTGTCTCACAACTTGAGCGCGATCGCCATCCGGCGAGGGCGTTTCCTCGTGGCGCGAGGTGTCACTCGACGTCGTCGGCGTCATGTGCTTGACAGATCGCCCGAACCTCTCCGAGGGGTCTCGCCAAGCCTGCGGAGGCACCCTCCGGATCGACCCCGGAACGGTGCCTTCCGGAGCCCCGAGGGCGCGTTGCGCAGGCCTCGCGCGGTCGTCACGCGGCGTGACAGTGAAGGTGTCGCAGGCGGCCCCGGAGGGTACTCAAATGAGGCTGCTTGCGCCCGTCTGATGGGCCAAGCGCTCACTTCCCCGCACTGATGACTCTGAGTGACGAACGGAGGGTCGTATCCGCAAACAGGGTGTGCGTCACCGCAACTCGTACGGACCGTCTCGATGTCACTCGAACGTCTCAGGAGAGGTAGGGTCGGAGGCGGTCGGGGACATCCCATTCAGCTCGCCGGCGCACAGACCGGCGTACCAACGAGGAGATCGGTTCGTGACGATCCGCGTAGGCATCAATGGCTTCGGTCGCATCGGCCGCAACTACTTCCGGGCGCTCCTGGAGCAGGGCGCGGACATCGAGGTCGTTGCCGTCAACGACCTGGGTGACACCGCGACCACGGCCCACCTGCTGAAGTACGACACCATTCTGGGACGCCTCAAGGCCGAGGTCACCCACACCGAGAACACCATCACCGTCGACGGGCACACCATCAAGGTGCTGTCCGAGCGGAACCCCGCCGACATCCCCTGGGGTCAGCTGGGCGTCGACATCGTCATCGAGTCGACCGGCATCTTCACGAAGAAGGCCGACGCCGAGAAGCACATCGCCGGCGGCGCCAAGAAGGTCCTCATCTCGGCTCCGGCCAAGGACGAGGACATCACCATTGTGATGGGCGTCAACCAGGACAAGTACGACCCGGCGCAGCACCACGTCATCTCCAACGCCTCCTGCACCACCAACTGTGTGGCGCCGATGGCCAAGGTTCTCGACGAGAACTTCGGCATCGTCAAGGGCCTGATGACCACGGTGCACGCCTACACCAACGACCAGCGCATCCTGGACTTCCCGCACTCGGACCTGCGCCGCGCCCGCGCCGCCGCCGAGAACATCATCCCGACCACGACCGGTGCCGCGAAGGCCACCGCCCTGGTCCTCCCGCAGCTCAAGGGCAAGCTCGACGGCATCGCGATGCGCGTCCCGGTTCCCACCGGCTCGGCCACCGACCTGGTCGTGGACCTGCAGCGCGAGGTCACCAAGGACGAGGTCAACGCCGCGTTTAAGAAGGCCGCCGACGACGGTGCCCTCAAGGGCATCCTGTTCTACACCGAGGACCCGATCGTGTCCTCGGACATCGTCAGCGACCCGGCTTCCTGCACCTTCGACTCCTCCCTGACGATGGTGCAGGAAGGCAAGACGGTGAAGATCCTCGGCTGGTACGACAACGAGTGGGGTTACTCGAACCGTCTGGTCGACCTCACCACCTTCGTCGGTGGCCAGCTCTGACCCGGACTTGATTCGGACAGGCATCTCGATGTGAGCTACGGGGCTCGGGCGGCGCGATCTTGCGTCGTCCGGGCCCCGTAGCTGTTTGCTCGGAAGCTTTCAAGGAGTCCCTGAGAAATGAAGACGATCGACGAACTTCTCGCCGAAGGCGTAGCCGGAAAGCGGGTCTTCGTCCGCGCCGACCTCAACGTGCCACTGGACGGCACGACCATCACCGACGACGGCCGCATCCGCGCCGTGCAGCCGACCGTGAAGGCCCTCGCCGACGCTGGCGCCCGGGTGGTCGTCGCCTCCCACCTCGGCCGCCCCAAGGGAGCCCCGGACCCGGCCTTCTCGCTTGCGCCTGCCGCCGCGCGCCTCGGTGAACTCCTCGGCGCCGATGTGCGGTTCGCCACCGACACGGTCGGCGACTCCGCCAAGGCCGTCGTCGCGGACCTGGCCGACGGCCAGGTCGCGGTCATCGAGAACCTGCGCTTCAACGCCGGTGAGACCGCCAAGGACGACGCGGAGCGCGGTGCCTTCGCCGACCAGCTGGCCGCACTCGCCGACCTGTACGTGGGCGACGGCTTCGGCGCTGTGCACCGTAAGCACGCCTCGGTCTTCGACCTGCCGGCCCGACTCCCGCACGCCGCCGGGTACTTGATCGCCAAGGAGGTCAGCGTCCTCAAGAAGCTGACCGAGGAGGTCAAGCGCCCGTACACCGTGGTCCTCGGCGGCGCCAAGGTCTCCGACAAGCTCGCCGTCATCGACGAGCTGCTCGGCAAGGCCGACCGCCTCCTCATCGGCGGCGGCATGGCGTACACCTTCCTCAAGGCCAAGGGCTACGAGGTCGGCATCTCGCTGCTGCAGGAGGACCAGGTCCCGAAGGTCACCGAGTACATGGAGCGCGCCGAGAAGAACGGCGTCGAGCTGGTGCTCCCCGTGGACGTCCTGGTCGCCACCGACTTCCCGGACCTGAAGACCAAGGCCCCGGCCGACTTCGACACCGTCGACGCGGACAAGATCCCCGCGGACCAGGAGGGCCTGGACATCGGCCCCAAGTCCCGTGAGCTGTTCGCCTCGAAGATCACCGACGCCGAGACGGTGTTCTGGAACGGCCCCGTCGGAGTCGCCGAGCACCCCGACTACGCTGGCGGCACGACGGCCATCGCGCAGGCCCTGCTCGACAGCAAGGGCTTCACGGTGGTCGGCGGTGGCGACTCCGCCGCCGCCGTCCGCAACCTGGGCTTCGACGAGTCGAAGTTCGGCCATATTTCGACCGGCGGCGGTGCCTCCCTCGAATACCTCGAGGGCAAGACCCTGCCCGGCCTCGCCGCACTGGAGGACTGACCCTTAATGGCTGCATCTGTTTCCGGGCGTACGCCCCTGATGGCCGGCAACTGGAAGATGAACCTCAACCACCTTGAGGCCATCGCGCACGTCCAGAAGCTCGCCTTCGCGCTCGCCGACAAGGACTACGAGGCCGTCGAGGTCGCCGTCCTTCCGCCCTTCACCGACCTGCGCTCCGTGCAGACCCTGGTCGACGGCGACAAGTTGAAGATCAAGTACGGCTCCCAGGACATCTCGGCGCAGGACTCCGGTGCGTACACCGGCGAGATCTCGGGCCCGATGCTGGCCAAGCTGAAGTGCACCTATGTCGCCATCGGTCACTCCGAGCGCCGCCAGTACCACAACGAGAACGACGAGATCTGCAACGCCAAGGTGAAGGCCGCCTACAAGCACGGCCTGACCCCGATCCTGTGCGTCGGCGAGGGCCTCGACATCCGCAAGGCCGGCCAGCAGGTCCAGTACACGCTGAACCAGCTCGACGGCGCCCTCAAGGACCTCCCGGCCGAGCAGGCCGAGTCCATCGTGATCGCGTACGAGCCGGTGTGGGCCATCGGCACCGGCGAGGTCGCCACTCCCGAGGACGCGCAGGAGGTCTGCGGCGCGATCCGCGGCAAGCTCGCCGAGCTGTACGACCAGGAGCTCGCCGACAAGGTGCGCATCCAGTACGGCGGTTCGGTGAAGTCCGGCAACGTCGCCGCGATCATGGCGCAGCCCGACGTGGACGGCGCCCTCATCGGCGGTGCCGCTCTGGACGCCGACGAGTTCGTCAAGATCGTCCGGTTCCGCGACCAGTGAGCCGACGGGGCGCGGGCGGCGGGCATCCGTGCGTCGGCCGTGAACCGTGGCAGTGAGTATGCGGTAGCGGCGTAACGTCGTACCCTTGCGGGGTCCGAGGCTTGCTTTTCTGGGCTTTCAGCTCATTCAACGCGAGACTCGGGCCCCGTTCTCTTACCGAGTGGTCATACAGATACCGAGGAAGTTGGTCCAGCCGTGGTTATGGGGTTCTCGATCGCCCTGATCGTCTTCAGCGGCCTGCTGATGCTTTTGGTGCTCATGCACAAGGGCAAGGGCGGTGGCCTCTCCGACATGTTCGGTGGCGGTATGCAGTCCTCCGTCGGCGGCTCCTCGGTCGCCGAGCGCAACCTCGACCGCATCACCATCGTGGTCGCTCTGCTCTGGTTCGCCTGCATTGTCGTGCTGGGTCTGCTGATGAAGTTGGACAGCTGACGCATTGACGTCCTGCGGATTGACGCAGTATTGCCTTACGGAATTCAGGCGCGGCTTAATATGGCGAGGCGTCTGAGGGGTGGGGGTGTAACTCCAATCACTGGACGCGCGTTGGGCCTTACGTAGACTTGGGCACCCGCGGCGCGGCCGTCGGTGAGCAACGCTGTGCAGCACTGTTACGCAGGGAGTTACGACCGTGGCAAGTGGCAACGCGATCCGTGGAAGTCGGGTCGGAGCGGGGCCGATGGGGGAGGCCGAGCGGGGCGAGTCCGCGCCGCGCCTGCGCATCTCCTTCTGGTGCTCGAACGGGCACGAGACGGTGCCCAGCTTCGCCAGTGACGCGCAGGTCCCCGACACCTGGGACTGCCCGCGCTGCGGGTTCCCGGCCGGTCAGGACCGGGACAGCCCGCCGGACCCGCCGCGTACGGAGCCCTACAAGACGCACCTGGCGTACGTGCGCGAGCGGCGCAGCGACGCGGACGGCGAGGCGATCCTCGCCGAGGCACTCGCCAAACTGCGCGGCGAGATCTAGGAGTTGAGACCGGCCGGACACCTTCGGGGTGTCCGGCCGGAGCTGTCTCCGGGGCCACGCCGCTTGCCGCACCGCTGCTGTGGCGTGCTGCCCGCGCCGGCCGCCGCGGGCCGGCTGAAGCGCCGCGGCCGATTGTCAGTGGCTCCGCCTATGGTCTGAAGCACCGGACCAGAAGGGGGAGTTGTGACGGTGGTCGAGGCGAGGGAGACAGCGGCGCCGTCCTGGCGTGGGGGATTCGGACGGCTGTGGGCGGCCGCGGTCGTCTCCCGCTTCGGGGACTCCCTCAGAATCGCCGCACTGCCCCTGCTCGCCACGTCGTTGACCGACGACCCGGTACTGGTCGCCCTCGTCACGGCCTTCGGCTACCTGCCCTGGCTCGTCTTCGGACTGATCGGCGGCGCCGTCGCCGACCGTGTCGACCAGCGCCGCGCCATGTGGGCCGTCGACCTCGTCCGCGGCGCGCTCCTCGCCGCGTTCGCCGTCGCCGTGGCCCTGGGGTACGCCTCCATCGGGCTGCTCATCGTCCTGGCCTTCGTCCTCGCCACCCTCCAGACCCTGTTCGACAACGCGGCCACGGCGCTGCTGCCCGACCTGGTCGCCCCGGAGGCGCTGGGCAGTGCCAACGCCCGGTTGCAGACCGGCCAGATGCTCGTCAGCAGCTTCCTCGCCACCCCGCTGGTCCCGGTGCTGCTCGCCGTCGGAGTGGCCATGCCGTACGCCGCGGACGCGGTCACCTATCTGCTGGCCGCCGCGCTCGTGGTCTCGCTGAGACCGGCGCCGCGCGAGCGGGCCGCGCGGCCGGGCGGCCGCACCCTGCGGGCGGACATCGCCGAAGGGCTGCGCGTCCTCCGGCAGGACCGGGCGCTGCGCGGCCTGTGCCTCTCGGCGACGCTGTGCAACATCGGCGTGGGCGGCCTGATCGCCACCCTCGTCCTGCACGTCACCGGATGGCTCGGCGCCGATGAGACGGCGTACGCCCTGTGCCTGTCGGCGTACGGCGTGGGCAGTGTCGTCGGCGGCTTCTGCGCCAACCGGATCGGGCGCAGGCTCGGGCGGGTGCGCAGCGTGTTCGCCGCGGGGGCCGTGCAGATCGTGCCGCTGCTCGCGATCGGGGCGATACGCAGCGTCTGGGCGGTCGTCCTGGCCCTGGGCGTCTTCGGCTTCATGGGCATGGTGTGGAACGTCAACGAGGTGACGCTGATGCAGCAGCGCAGCCCCGCCGACGCCCTCGGCCGGATCAGCGCGGCCTTCCGCACCCTGTCGCTGGGCGGCACCCCGCTCGGTGCGCTGCTCGCCGGGGCGGTCGCGGCGGCCTGGGGGCTGAACACTCCGGCACTGCTCGCCGCCGCGCTGTTCGTGCTGGCCACCGCCGTTCTGGTGCCCGCGCTCAAGGAGCCCGGCAGCAGCCCTGTCAGCAGCCCTGAAGTCAGTCGCCCTGAAGTCACTCGCCCTTAAGTCGGCCGACAGGGGACAGACAACTCATACCGCTCGCTGATCAATTAGGTTGGAGGGGCAGCGGGGAAGTTGCAGGCTCAGGTAGAGAGAAGGCTGAAGTCCGAGATGAACGCAGCAAGCCGCACCAGGCTCAACCAGTTGCCGGAGTGGACCGCGCTCGGCAAGCACCGGGAGCAACTGGGCGACGCGCACCTGCGGGAACTGTTCGCCGACGACCCGCGACGCCCCGAGAAGTACGCGCTGCAGGTCGGTGACCTGCACATCGACTACTCCAAGCAGTTGGTCACCGACGAGACGCTCGCGCTGCTCCGCGATCTGGCCGCCACGACCGAGGTGTTCGCGCTGCGGGACGCCATGTTCCGCGGCGACAAGATCAACACCACCGAGGACCGCGCCGTCCTGCACACCGCGCTGCGTGCCCCGCGCGACGCGGTGATCGAGGTCGACGGGGAGAACGTCGTCCCGGACGTGCACGCCGTCCTCGACAAGATGGGCGCCTTCGCCGACAAGGTGCGCTCCGGCGAGTGGACCGGCCACACCGGCAAGCGCATCAAGAACGTCGTGAACATCGGCATCGGCGGCTCCGACCTCGGCCCCGCCATGGCCTACGAGGTGCTGCGCCCGTACACCGCCCGGGACCTCACCTTCCGCTTCGTCTCCAATGTCGACGGAGCCGATCTGCACGAGGCCGTACGGGACTTGGACCCGGCGGAGACGCTGTTCATCATCGCCTCCAAGACCTTCACCACCATCGAGACGATCACCAACGCGACCTCCGCGCGGGACTGGCTGCTCACCGGGTTGCGGGCCGGTCAGGACGCCGTGGCCAAGCACTTCGTGGCGCTGTCCACGAACGCCGAGAAGGTCGCGGAGTTCGGCATCGACACGGCCAACATGTTCGAGTTCTGGGACTGGGTCGGCGGCCGTTACTCCTACGACTCGGCGATCGGCCTGTCCCTGATGATCGCCATCGGGCCGGACCGCTTCCGCGAGATGCTCGACGGCTTCCACCTCGTCGACGAGCACTTCCGCACCGCCCCGCCGGAGGCCAACGCGCCGCTGATCCTGGGCCTGTTGGGGGTGTGGTACGGCGCGTTCCACGACGCCCAGGCGCACGCGGTGCTGCCGTACTCGCACTACCTGTCCAAGTTCACCGCGTACCTCCAGCAGCTGGACATGGAGTCCAACGGCAAGTCGGTGGACCGTGACGGGAACCCGGTGGAGTGGCAGACGGGCCCGGTCGTCTGGGGCACCCCGGGCACCAACGGGCAGCACGCGTACTACCAGTTGATCCACCAGGGCACGAAGGTCATCCCGGCCGACTTCATCGGGTTCGCGCAGCCGGTCGAGGATCTGCTGCCGGGGCTCGTCCCCCAGCACGATCTGCTGATGGCCAACTTCTTCGCGCAGACCCAGGCCCTGGCTTTCGGTAAGACGCCGGACGAGGTGCGGGCGGAGGGGGTGCCGGATGAGCTGGTCCCGCACAAGACGTTCCGGGGCAACCACCCGACGACCACGATCCTCGCCGGTGAGCTGACGCCCTCCGTGCTCGGTCAGTTGATCGCCCTCTACGAGCACAAGGTGTTCGTGCAGGGTGCGGTCTGGAACATCGACTCGTTCGACCAGTGGGGGGTCGAGCTCGGGAAGGTGCTGGCGAAGCGGGTGGAGCCTGCGCTCACCGAGGGTGCTGAGGTCGACGGGCTCGATGCTTCGTCCAGGGCGCTGGTCGCCAAGTACCGGGCGCTGCGCGGGCGTTGAGGGGTTCCGGGGGTACGTGAGAGG
>NZ_JAAAHS010000184.1 GCF_009908195.1 Streptomyces boluensis
GTGGGACATGGGGCTGGGACCGGGCACCTATGGCAGCCTGGTCCCCGGTCCGCAGCCCGTCCGGCACCGCCTTGTACAGCGCGGCGTGCAGCCGCTGCGTACTAGAAGCCGTACTCCCGGCCCAGCGTTCTCCGCGGGCAGTGAAGGCGCGTACCTCGTTGACCTCAGGTTGGGCCCCGTTCTCCTCCGGGAGGGCGGGGTCTTCGTCATGTGCTGGGGCGTACCCAGTTCCCTCGTCGCTCAGATCGGTTGGCCACGACTCCACAGTTCCTCGGAGGACTCCGCGAAGCGGTCGAACATGCCGCCCGTGCCTGCCCTTCGAAGATGAAGTAGCGGGGAGTCGTGGCCTACCAGGCGTGCCAGATGGGGCGTCACCAGGGCGTCATTGTCGAATCGGAACGTCGACAGGCTCACGTGGTTCACGGCGTCTTCTGCAGCGCTGAACCGCACTTCGAGATTTTCCAGCGGACCGAGCCGCGCCACTTCGTCCAGCGTCATGCGGATACGCGTGGACACAGTCAGCGCCACGGCTTCGATGGTTTCCCGGTCCCGCGTGGTCTGACACTCCGGGTCGCCCAGCAGGACGCGAATGCGGCAACCTGCGGCGGACTTCTCGCGCAGCGTGTCGTTGAAATGCGGCTGTTGGGTCCAGAAGAAGTAGTTCGTGTAGCCCGCCAGGAAGATATCTGACTGCGCGCCGGCTACCAGCTCACCCCATAGCGTCGAGGGCGCCGCCGATCGATACGGGTAGGTCCGGATGATCTCCCGATCCGCCCCCGTCTTGATGCGGTCGGTCACCGCTTGAGGCCGCAACATCTCTTCGTCTACTCCCAGTGCCGCGCGGCGTCTACTCGGCTCTGGCGGTGCGGCTGCGCTTCGTCGTCCAGCCAACGCTTCACCGTTTTTGGCGAGACCCCGATTCTCCGTGCTAGGCGCTGAGGAGTCATCCGGGCATCCGCCATAGCCGACTCTAGTCGCTCATTCAAGACAACCCCCGTGGACACTTTGGACATTTGCAGCCTAGCTCGTGTCCGTCCCAACTGTCCTCTGGTGAGGGGCACTTGTGGCCTTTGAGCTGGGCCAATATCCAGCAACATGGACAGCGAGCGAGAGGGGCAGTGCGATGCGCTACCAACTGGACGACGTGGTTATGGACGTAGAGCGCTGCCTGGTCGGGCAGGTCAAGGGCTACGACAGCGAGGGCGACGAGCTGATGCTTGAGCGACCGAGCGGAGCCCACTGGTTTCAGCAGGCCGAGAACGTACGGACCGCCAGCGCGGAAGAGGCGGAGACAATCGATGTCCGCGGCACGCTCCGCACTCTGAGCGAGTGGGCCGACGCATGAGCCCCGCGTGGAAAGACGGCACGTTGGCCGGTGTGGTGCTGGGCGGCATCGTCTGGGCGTCTCTCGTGGCCTACATCGTCGCTGCTCTGGCGCACCAATAGAGCCCCTGAGCGCTGGGCTTGAGCTAGGCGCTGAGGGCGACCAAAAACCCCACCCCGGACGGTGACTCCTTGCCCGGAACACTCCGCCCAGAGCGGGGCAATCCCCACTGAGAACAGAGGAGACCGCTATGACGGTACCGCCCCCAGACCCGCCGGGATCTCCGATCCCGGCCCTCCCGCCGCTGGCTCAACAGCTCATCAGCGACCGGGCGTTCACGAGCTGCCGCGGAACGGTGATGGACGCCAACCCGGACATGTCCGAGGAGATGGCGGCCCGCATCGTCGAAGAGGGACTCAAGTTCGTCGCCGCATGCTCCCGCAACCCCGGCGTGGGTCTCGCCCCGTCGCGGATCGTGGATGAGGGGTGGCATGCCCTAATCCTGCACAGCGCGGTGTACGCGGACCTGTGCACCTCTCTGGACGGGGAGTTCGTCCACCACGATCCGGGGTACGACCCGACGAACTATGACCCGGAGATCCTGACCCGCACCCGAGCCGCCATCGCCGCCATGGGGTGGAGCGCGGATCCAGACCTCTGGGCACCGCCCTCGGACGAGCTGCTCGTGTCCGTGGCCGCGAAGTGCCAGCACGCACCGGAATGCACCATCCGCCCCATGCCGACGCCTCAGCCTCCCGTAGCCTGAGGGTCGGAGGTGCCGCATGGCCGAGTGGACTGACCCGCGGTACGCGGAGCTGGTCGCAGCGTGGAAACGCGCGCAGCAACCGGCATCACGTAACCCCGAGCCCAAGCCGGTACGAGGATTCATCGTTCCGTCCAAGGGCTGAGTAGAACGACCGATGACGGCCCCGTTCGGATCTGATCCGGGCGGGGCCTTTGGTCGTTCCCGAGGTTGCCCGCGGACATGACGAAGGGCCCCCACCTTCCCCGAAGGGAGGGCAGGGGACCAAGGCCGTCACGCGGCCGAGGTGATGCCGATACGCGCCAGGTCCCAGGGGCCCGTACGAGCGGACACGCCCACGTAGTTGCTGTAGGTGGTGCCGTTCACGTCTTGGCCGGTGGCCATCAGGTAGTCCACGGCAGGGACTTGTCCGGCCGATCACGTCCAAAGCCAGATGACCAAGGCTGCGGCGGTGGCGGTGCCGAGGAAGACGTAGCCGCGTTTGTCGAACCGTTCGGGTTGCTCACCGACAGAAACGGCCGCAGCCGTTCCCGCTCCGCATTACTCCTCAGGCAAGGGTGAGGAGCGGTTCGAGCTGCGCTGCCCACTGCGGATACTGGGCGGCCTTCTTCTCGTGCATCGCCATGATCTCGTCGGCCAGCGCCGAGTCCATGTCGTCGGAGAGGTCAGGGCCGATGGCGATCCTGGCCAGGTGCGGAATGATCTCGGGGTCTCCCGCCAGGTGGACCGGGTCGTGCATGTACCGCTCCAGGGCCGCCAGGTCCTCGATGCCCACGCAGTAGGCGTGGGTGAAGCCGTCGGCGGGGTCGGCCAGGCTCTGCCCGACTGTTGCGAAGGAGACCGATTCGACGGACGCCGTGCGACGCATCAGCGTGAGCACACGGGCCTTCTGTTCCTCGGTCGTCTCTTCCTTGAAGGCGAACCGCAGCATGTGGACGATCATGGGATCCCACTTCCTTGATTGAACTGGCTGGTTCAGAAAAACTTCCCGATCAGTAGTTCACTAGAATGAACGCATGAGTTCAGCGGCGTCAAGCAGACCCAAGGCTGTCCCACGCGGGCGCGCCGACAAGCGGAAGGCGATCCTGACCGCTGCGTTCGCCGTCTTCGCGCGGCGTGGATACGCGCAAGCGTGCGTTCAGGAGATCGCAGAGGAGGCAGGGGTCGCCAAGCCGACCGTCTACAGCCATCTCAACGACAAGGAGACCCTCTTCCGCCATACGGTCGAGGCCGCGGCCGACACACTCATGACGGAGAACCTCACGGCGATCGAGCACCTGCGCGACCGAGCGCCGGACGAAGATCCGCGGGCCGCGCTGACTGACCTGGCTCACCGGCTGGCGCGCATCTGCTGCGGCGAACGCGCCCGCGCGCTGCGCCGGCTGACCTACGCACAAGTGGCACAGTTCCCCGACCTGGTCGAGATCGTGCAGGAGCGCACCGCGCACCGCCCCAGCGCGGCACTCGCCGACCGACTGGCCCGCCTCTCACTGGCCGGCCGCCTGCGCCCATGCGACCCGGAGCAGGCCGCCGAGCACTTCCTCGCCCTGCTCACCGGCCCCCTGGAGTCCCGCTCCCGACTGGGCACGCGCCGCGTCCCGGCCGCCGAGCTGCGCAGCACGGCGGAAGCGGCCGTGGACACCTTCCTGCGCGCGTACGCGAGCGAATAGGACTGCCCGGCGGATCAAGGCGGCCAACCCCGCCTCTACGGCATGATCGGCCGGACAAGTCCTAGCTCCGCACCGGTGCTCCACAGGTGCTCGAACCCCTGCAACGCGGTCCTTCTGACTGGTGGCGCCGCGGGGGCAGGTCAGCGGTATGAGGGAATCAGGTGCGGGGCGGCGGGTGTGTTCGTCCGCGCGGACGACGGCGAGGAAGGCGTGCGCGAGCATGGCCAGGGTGACCCAGCGGGACCAGGAGGGGTAGCGGCGAACCTGTGCTCGTCCAGTCCGGCCAGGCCCTTGCCGGACTGGAATGTCTCTTCCACTCGCCACCTTGATCCAGCGACCCGCACCAGGGTCGTCAGGGGCTCGGGCCGGGGTGAGTAGCAGCGGTAGTAGGCGAGTTCGCCGGTGGTGCGATTGCGACGGATCAGCAACTGAACGCTGCCGAGCCGGGCGTCGGCCAGGTCGATGACGGCCCAGTCGTAGAAGCGGTTCCCCTTTCGCGCCTGCTCCGGCGGACAGTTTCTGCCAGGCCCGCTTCGGCAGCTTCCTGGCCAGGGCGTCGGCGCGGAACTTCCCGGCCGGGGTGGTGACTTCGTGGGAGCAGGCGACGGCGAGCACGTAGCCGGTGCCGCGCTCCTCCAGCGCGGCCCGCAGTTTCGGATTGCCGCCGTAGACCTCGTCGCCGGCGATCCACGGTGCGTGGTGGCCGGCGTCCAGGAACCGGATGATCATGCGGGTGGCCAGTTCCGGCTTGGTCGCGAAGGCGGTGTCCTGGTCGAGTCCGGCATCCCTGCAGCGGTCGGGATCGGCCGTCCATGAGCGCGGGACGTACAGTTCCCGGTCCACCGCCGCGTGCCCGCGCCGGCCGGCGTAGACCAGGTAGACGGCGACCTGGGCATTTTCGATCCTGCCCGCGGTGCCGGTGTACTGGCGCTGGACGCCGACCGTGTGTGCCCTTCTTCACGTCGCCGGTCTCGGCCGAGCAGGTGCTGCATGCCGTCCGGGGTCCTCTCGCCGGCCCACTCGGCGATGGTCCAGCAGTTCTTGTGCGGCAGGTCCGACAGCAGGCCGAGTACCAACTGTCGTACCCGCAGCCGGGGTTCGACCCGCGTGAACCGGCCTGCGATCCGGCTCATCAGGTCCTCGAACGTCTCCTGCCAGCGGGCAGGGTCTACGCTGTGACCTGCGACCACCGCATGATCGTTTGTCTTCACGCGCCGATGATCAACGGTGGCCGCACCCGTCTCCACAGCGCGTCGGGGTCGCGCAGGCATCCGCCTGCCGTCCTGTGTCAGGAGGACATGTGCAACGTGGCGAAGTCTGGTGGGTGGAGTTCGACGAGCGGCGGCTGGTCGTGCTGCTGTCGGCAGACGACGCGTCCGGGATCCAGGTGATGCAGGTCGTCGCTCCGGCGGGCGTCGACATCACCGGTCTGGGCGTCGAAGTGCAAGTAGGCGCCATGGAAGGACTGCCCTTCGAGGGCGTGCTGCGGTTCGCGTTCCCGCGCCCAGGCTTTACCCCTTGCACGTGGCTGACCACCGTGTCCCGGGACGACCTGATCGAGCGGGCAGGCGCCCTCTCCTCCGCGAAACTCAGCGAGATCGAGGATGCCCTCCGTCTCGGCGGAAAGGCGAAGGAACAGACCCCGGCAACAACCGCGAAGCTCAGCGAGATAAGAGACGCTCTCCGTCTTGGTGAACGCGAGTAGGCGGAGAAGGAACGGACTCTCCGCCGGCATGGCCGGTCTCGTCCAGATGATCGACACAGGCCACCTCTGTCCTCGGCGCCCCTCACCATCGAGATCACGATCTACGGCTGGAGTATTAGGCGGGCGCGCGGTGAAGCGGGGCTGATGGGTGAATGCTATTCCGTGACGGGTTCGTTCGAACGGGGGTTGAGGAGTCTGTTCAGGGCGCCGGATACGGCTCCGGACGTCGTCAGTTCCAGGGTGTCGATCTCTTCGAACAGGACCGCCAGTGCCAGGTCGACCACATCCGCGTTGCCGGTGACGGTGCCAAATGTGTTCTTCCCCTTGCCCGTGCTGCCATCTCTGCGGGCAAGAGTGATCAGAACGCCCGGCCTGCTCAGTGCGCCCCCCTTACCTGATTTTGCCGCAACGTATGCATACGAGCGGTCCTGATATTGCAGCTTCAGGGCGCGCGATGCATTACTCAATGCCCCTCTGTTGAAGGTGAGTTGGACCGCATGTCCGTCGATGGTGAGACGGGCATTGCGCAGTGTGGGCCGGCCCGGGCCCACCGTCCGGTACACGACCTGCGGCATATGGTCGCCAAACAGCCGCACTTCAAGCTGTCGACTCCCTGCCCTGATGGACTGCTTCCGCCACGTGGCTTCAACGGCCACTGCGCCGAACGCTCCCACGAGGCCTTCGCGACCGCTGTGCCTCTTGCGGTGGAACGGTCTCAGCTCGAACCGGAAATCGGTCACCGACCGCTCCTGTCGGGTGTTTCATCCCAGTCCTGTGCCGGCCGGTTCTGCGGGAAACCGTCAGTCTGGCTGCCTTTCCTCGGCCGGACGATGCGCAATCCGGCGAAGTCCTGCGGTTCGGCTTCGCTGCCGCCGGCAGCGAACGCGAGAGGCAGGACCACAATTCCGAAAAAGAAGCCGCCAAGCCAACGGCCGAGGGCTTGGTGCAGCCGCGGCCTGCCCCCGTCCGCCGTACGGACGACGCGAGTGCCGACCAGAGCCTTCCCCACGCTCCTGCGGGCCAGCAGGACCAGAATTACGTGGTTGACGAACGACACGGCAAGAGCGCCGCACAGAACACTGCCCCCCAGCTTCGGGACTGATGTGTCGGCCTCGGTGGCGTGGGACACCAGGTAAGCGAATCCCGTGACCAGCCCGCACCCCAGGGAGAGCGCCCCGTCAATCACGGCCGATGCATAGCGACGCCCCAAACTCGCCGATGTCACGCTATTGCCACCCCACTCATGCCTTCGCCTGCAGCCGGCCTGCGACTGCTGTCTGACGTTATCGCGCGAACACGACACGCCGATCGCCGGCCGGTGCGCCCGGCCCGGCAGAGGCCGCCATGACGTCTAATCCAGCAACCCCATCTTCGCCGCAGTGATCCCCGCCTGGAACCGGCTCTCCACCCCGAGCCGTGCCATCAGGTCGGCCATCACGCGGCGCAACGTCCGTACGGACACGCCGAGTTCGCGGGCTATCGCCTCGTCCTTGCGGCCGGTGGACATCAGGCGCAGTACCCACAGTTGCTGCGAGCTGAGGCCGGACTCCTGGCCGGGCTCGGCCGCCTCCAGTGGGGCCGCCGATGCCCAGCACATCTCGAAGACCTTCACCAGGAGCGCGGTGATCGCCTCGCCGCGCAGCACCATCATGGCGTTGCTGGAGTTGGTGTGCAGCGCGGGCACCAGGGCCTGCACCCGGTCGACGAGGATGAAGCGGAACGGCACGATATTGGCGATCCGTACCTGCCCGCCGCCCGCCCGCAGGTCCTGCAGGTGGGTCATCGAGTGGATGATCCGGGTCATCGGCCGCAGGTGGATGCTGCGCATCGTCACCCCACGGTCCAGGACCTGCAGATCGCGCCGCAGCCCCTGCGCGAGCGCCTCGGCCGGCATCACCGGGCCGGGGTGCATGCTGAGGATCTCCGAGGTCGCGATGTCAGCGGTGTCGCTCAGCACCCGCGCGATCTTCTCGGGGCACGTGACCACTTCACCGCTGAGGCCGCTGGAGCGGGCGGTGTGCAGCGGCAGGAACACCTCACGCATCGCGTCGATCTGCTCGCGGGTGCGGCGGATCTGGTCGGTGAGGCGGCTCGCGGCCTCCTCCTCGGCGGTCAGCAGCCGCAGCAGCGCGGCCTCCGGCGCGGTCGCCTTGGCGGACTGCTCGTCGTCGGCCGCGCCGCCGTCGGTCGACTCGATGAGCAGGCCGAGCCCGATCAGCTCCCGCCGCGCCTGCTCGATCTCGGGGACGGTGGTGTCGAGTTGCTCGCAGGCGCTGCGCACCGTCCAGTTGCTGCGGGCCGAGGCGTACTCGAAAAGCCGCAGGGCCTGGGGGCCGATGGTCGGTGTGCTCATGTCGTCCGCTGCCTTTCCCTTACGGATCGATACGGCCTGTCCCTTACGGATCGATACGGCCTGGCGGCGACGGACGTGGCGTCGGCCGCGGTGCCGCGGGCCCGCCGCCTCAGCCGCCCGGACCCAGCAGCTCCCAGAGCCCGTTCAGGCGCGTACGGCTGCCGATGCCGGGTGCCGTACCCGGCGGTGCCCCGGACTTCGCCCCCGCGAAGATCGCGGTGGTGACCAGGTCGGCGAAGGCCGCCGGCGGGAACGCCACGGCGAGCCCGGCCTCCCGCTGCGCCCGCCGGACCAGTTCGGTGACGTGGGCCGAGACCGTGGACACCAGATCCCGTTCCAGGGACCCGTACAGGCCGTCCGACGCGAGCCGGACCGCGGCCCGGAAGACGGTGTCCTCGTCCATCAGGAGCGCCAACTCCTCGGCCAGGAGCCGTAATTCGCCCACCGGGTCGACCGGGTCGAGCACCTGCACGGCCCGCTTCGCCCGCAGGTCCGCCCAGCAGGACGCGGCCTCGTCGGCCACGGCCTCGGCCAGGTCCTCCTTCGAGGCGAAGTGGCCGTACAGGGCGCCCTTGGTCATGCCGATCCGGTCCACCACGGTCTTCAGACGCGCACCGGAGTAGCCACGCGCGGCGAACTCCTCGGCTGCGGCATGCAGAAGCAGACGCCTGGTCCGTACGGACCGCTCCTGGCTCATCGGCGATGTCTCGCATCCGCCTCGTCTCTCCTGTCCGGTGTGTGTTCCACGACAACAAAATACCCTCCAGAAGGTATTTTTTTGACCCGGACGCATGGCCCCCACCGGCCAGTGGCCGCCAGAGGCCCTACGTCTCAGCTCGTCCGCGTCATCAGATCGACCGTCCGTGTCATACGTGTCATACGTGTCATCAGATCGCCTGCAGTACCTGGGCGGCGGCCGGGTGTGGTCCCTTGCGTCCGGCGAGCGTCCGCCAACCCTGCGCCGCCGCCCGGTCGTTGAGGACCGGATCGTCGCCCACGACCACGGGGTTGCCCACCGCGGACAGCATCGGCAGGTCGCTGCTGTGGTCCCCGTACGCGAAGCAGTCCCCGGCGCTTGCGCCGAGGCGGCGCATCAGGCCGGTCGCGGCCGTCCGCTTGGCGGCGCCGATCACGGGGTGCCGTACCTGGCCGGTGAGCACCCCCGCCGCGTCCGTGAGCAGCTCGGTGGCGAGCACGTGCCCGGCGCCGAAGTCCTCGGCGACCGGAGCTACGAGGGCCGCGCCCGAGCCGGTGACCAGAGCGATCTCGTGGCCCGAAGTGCGGTGCCACAGCAGGGCGTTCACCACGTCGGGCAGATACGCGTCCGGGCCGCCGCGGTACTCCTCGTACCACTGGCGGGCCGCGGCCTCCAGGTGGGCGCGGGGGACGCCGGCGAACAGCGTGAAGTACGCGCGGTTCAGCGTCTCGCGGTCCGCGCCCGTGGTGCGCGGGGTGGCCGGCGGGCGGCCCTGTCCGGTGAGGTGCCGGGACCAGAACCGCCAGAAGCTGAGCATGCCCTTCTCGGCGAGCAGGGTCTCGTCCACGTCGAAGAACGCGATGTGCCGGGTCGTCATCGCGCTCCGTCCGTGGCCAGGGCGCGCGCGTTGAGCGAGGCGCCCGCGTAACTCGCCGCCGCGGCCGCGAAGTTGAGGGTGCCGTGGGTGCGGGCCACGGTGATGTCCCGCCAGGCGCGCTGCAGCGGGTCGCTCTCGTCGAGGGCGCGCTGGCCCGCGGCCTGGAACAACTCGTCGGCGGCGGAGCCGCACAGTTCGACGGCCACGGCGACGTCGCGCTGGTTCTCGGCGACGAGGACGGGGGTGACCGGGGCGTGGTCGGCGCGCTGCGCGGCGCGTTCCATCAGCAGCCGGGCGGCCTGGATGTGCGCCGCCGTCCTGGCGAGCACCTGCTGTTGGGCGGGCTGCTCGGCGGCGGTGCTGCCGTCGGGGCGGATCCGTTCGGTCTGCTGGATCCACCAGGTGCGCAGCGCGCCCTCGGCGGCCCCGAGCACCGGCGCCGCGAAGATCAGCGAGGCCACCAGCGGGAACGGCACGGTGTGGCAGCGGGCCGCGTGCGGCTTGACCTGGCTCAGGTCGCGCAGGGTGAAGGTGAGGTGGTCGGGGACGAAGACGTCGGCGCCGACGGTGTTGCTGCCGGTGCCGCGCAGGCCCACGGGGTGCCAGGTGTCGACCACCTTCACGTCCGAGCGCCGCACGGCGAAGATCCGGTGCTCCCGCGCCGGTACGGGACCACCGCTCGCCGGGGCGGGGCCACCGCTCGCCGGGGCGCCCCCGGCCACCGCGTCGTCGGCCGTCGGTGCCCACGCGGCGAGCAGCACCCAGTCGGCCTGGTCGACGCCGCTGGCCATGGTCCACTTGCCGGTCAACTTCCAGCCCTCGCCGGTGCGTTCGGCGTTGCCCTGCGGCGGTACGACGGAGGCGGCGACGCACGCGTCGGGGTTGCTCCCCCACAGCTCCCGCTGTCCGGCCTCGGGCAGGTAGGAGGCGAGCCGGCCGTGCGCGGCGTAGAGGGCGGCGCACCAGGCGGTGGACGCGCAGGTCTCGGCGAGTACGGAGACCGCGTCCAGGAGCGCGGTGAACGTACCGGCGCAGCCGCCCCAGCGCTCGGGCACGAAGTGCCGGGGGAATCCGTCGACGACCAGCGAGTCGGCGAGCCGGTCGGTCAGGCGGCAGGACTCGTCGAGGAGCGCGCTGTCCGCACGGGCGATGTCCAGGGTCCGGTCCAGGTCGCTCAGCATGCGGCAGCACCCGCGTCCGCGCCCGCGTCCACAGCCGTGTCCGCACCCGTGTCCGCGGTCAGCGCCGCGAGCGGCGAGGTGGAGCTGCCGGACACCCGGGCCGTGGCCAGGGCGCGTTCGCCCTGCCGGGCGGTGACCAGGTACGCGTTCTCCTCGATGGGCTCCGCGGAGACGGTGACGGGCTGGTCGAGTTCACCGAACGAGGCGAACGTCGTGTGCATGGCGCGTATCCCCCAGTCGTCGGAGTTGTCCTTCGCGGCCTCGACGAGGACGGCCTGCCGGAAGGCCTCGACGATCACCATGCCGGGTACGTGGTCGCTCTCGTGGTCGAACAGCGCGGGGTGCCCGGTGTCGAGCAGCAGCCGCCAACTCCCGGACTGCTCGGGGCAGTCGGCGAGGAGTACGGCGTCGTCGCGGTCGCGCCCGACGGCGGCCGGGGTGAGCGCCGGGGCCGTGACGGGCGGCGCCGTGAAGTCGGCGAGCGAGGGGACGCCCGCGAGGCGGTGGCGTACGACGGCGTACTGCCTGGGTGCGAGTGCGTCCCAGCGCATCGCGGCCCGGCCCACGGAGCGGCCGCCGACGAGGAGGTCCGCCTCGGACGTGAGCCGGAAGCGGTCCGGCCTGCCCGGCTCGCGGCGCACGGTGATGTCGAGGACGACGTCGGACCCGTTGCCGAGGTCGCGGATCGGCGCGCTGAGCTGGAACTCGAAGCTGTGCAGGACGAACGCGTGGTCCATCGGCACGCCGTGGAAGCGGTGCGACAGATAGATGCCGGCCTGCCGCATCGTCTCCACGACGATCAGGGAATCCCGCGCCCCGCCGGCGTCGCGGCCGTGCAGCAGGTGGTCGTGCGGCCAGCGCACCCAGAGCGCGAAGCGGTCGTCGCCGAGCGGGTGCGCGGCGGACAGCAGGACCTCGCGGGCGGCGGCCTTGTGGACCAGGGTGCGCGGCACGTGGACATCGGCGCGGTGGCCGGTGGTCCGGCCGGTCGTGGTGACCGTGGTGGCGGTGACGGTCTTGTCGGGCTTGCTGGTCGTGGGGGTCGCGCCGGCGGTCGCGCTGGTGCTGCTCGCGGTGACCTCGACGGTCCTGCCGCTCCTGCCGGCCTTGACGGGCTCAACGGCCTTACCGGCCTGGGGTGTTGTGGCTGCTCTGTCGGTGTTGAACATGGATTTCCCCTCCCTGGACAACGGAGCCGCGGAGTCCGTCCCTCGTCGCTCCCCATGAGGTCCGGACCACCCGGCGGCTCGAAAATATACCTACGGGAAGGTATATTGCAATGGTCGTCAATCGCGTGGTCACTCGTGGCTCACGCCCGAACGACCGAACGGGATGCCAAGGGGGGGAGAACCATGAAGGCGAGAACATCGTGACGCAGAAGACGCAGAAGCAGAGCCGGGCCACGTTCCCGGCACCCGAGCGCAGGGCGAGCGGCGGGCACGGCCCGGGGCGCGGACCCGAACTCCACCAGGAGCGCGCCGTACAGACCCGGGATCAGATCCTGGACGCCGCGGCCGAACTCTTCGACCGGCACGGGTACGCAGGCACATCCGTGAAGAACGTCGCCGACCGCGTCGGCATGACGAAGGGCGCGGTGTACTTCCACTACCCGACGAAGGAAGCGCTCACCATCGCGGTCGTGGACGCCCTCTACGACCGCTGGCCGCTGCTCCTGGAAGCCGTACAGGCCAAGGGACTCGGCCCGATGGACACCCTCTCCGAGCTGCTCGACCAGACCGCGGCGACCTTCAAGGACGACGTGGTCGTGCAGGGTGGCGTACGGCTGCAGATGGAACAGCCGCTGCCCGAGGGCGTGTTGCCCCAGCCGTACGTCGGCTGGATCAGCCTCATCGAACAACTCCTCGCCGAGGCGGAGGAGGCGGGTGAGTTGCGCGCGGGTGTCTCCCCCTCGGCAGCCGCGCACACCCTGGTCTCCACGTTCTTCGGCACCCAGCACATCGCCGCGCGGCTCGACCGCCGGCAGGACCTCACCCAGCGCTGGGAAGAGGCGCGCGACCTGATCTTCTACGCGCTGCGCGCCTGAACCAGCGCCACCACTGCCTGAACCACCGCCTGAACGGCGCCTGTACGGGCGCCTGAACCGGCTTCGGCGCGGCACCAGCAGCGCCCCGGCACGAGCACCGGTCCCGGCGACCCCGTCGACCGGCGCTCCGTACAAGCCGAATGGCCGCCCTGCGGGAACAGGAGCGGCCATCCGATCGACACCACGACTCATCCCGGCACGGGAACCAGAGTCGCGAGCACGCGCGCGGAACGAACCGCGCCTCGTCGTCAAGTCTAAGCGATGAGCACGGTGTTGGAGCCGGTCCGACCGCCCGCCGCTCGCGGCCCGCACAGCAAGGGACCGCACATGAAACCCACGCGCCACACCGCCCGCCCACCGTCCGGGCCCGCCGCACAACGCCCCGCGCGCCCCGCACGCGCCGCACACCCCGCACGCCCCCGTGTCCTGCCGGGGGAGGTCAGGCCATGAGCGGGGGCGGGTCCGAGGAGGACTCCGCGGACGACCTGGTCCCCGAGGACTGGCCGACGTACTACACCCAAGTACCGGTGTGGGTCCTGCTGTCCGGCTGCACCGCCCAGGCCTACCGCCTGTACGCGTTCCTCGCCGAGCACATCAACAGCCGCACCCCCGGCCGCCGCATCGCCTGGCCCAAGGGCACCGCCATCGCCCGGGTCCTCGGCCTCAAGGACTACCGCAAGGCGGCCCGTTACTGGGCCGAGCTGCAGGAACTCGGCGCGATCCGCATAGAGGAGGTCCGGTACGCGGGCGGGATGCGCCGCCGCAACCGCTACCACGTCCGGTTCAACCCGCCCCCGGGCTACGAAGGCCTGCTGTCCCTGGGCCAGTTCTACGCCGCGCACCCCGATGTGCGCTCCCCGAGAAACAACGTGCCGGTGCCGCGCGACCCGGACTCCCCAGGTCACCCCGGTGGTGCCCAGCAGGGCACCACCGGGGACGGCCGCGCGGGCACGGGCGGTGGTGCCCCACAGGGCACGTCGGGCGGTGCCCTGACGCCGACCGCCGACGGTGCCCCACGAGGCACCGCACAACGAGACCAACTTCAACCACACCCACAGGAACCCAGAGCGGCGCCCCCGGCGCGCAGCGCCGCTGACGCCCGGAGGGCACCCGCGCCACCAAGGGGCCCTGCGGCGGGCGGCGTTGCCGCGTCCCACGGCGCCACGGCGCCGGACTCCCACTCCTCTCCCGTACCCCGGACCTCCGGCGGCGAGCGGCTGACCCGGGCCCGGCGCGACGAGCTGCGCAGGGTCGAGGCGGCGCTGCCCCCGGAGCTGCGGGCGCTGCTGCCGGTACGCCGGCCGCGGCCGCTGCGCGACGCGCTGGTCCGCGCACTGGACCAGCGCACCTGGCAGCAGCTGGTGGAGCGTGCCGAACGCCGTTGGTACGCCTGGGGGTTCGCGGCCGCCGCCGACACCAGCACCGGCGGCGCGGGGCTGACAAGCCCGGTCGGCGTGGCCATCACCCTGCTGCAGGACGGCGAGTGCCCCGACCCGCGCTGCGAGGACGGCACGACGATCGACTCCGGCCGGGCCTGTCCGCGGTGCGTGGAGCGACGCGAGGACCACCGGCGCGAGGAGCATCGGCGCGAAGGTCATCGGCACGAAGGTCATCGGCACGGGGCGGGTGCGCGGGCTCGCGCTTCCGAGCCCGCGCCCGAGCCCGCACGCGAACGCGGACCGGCTGCGGAGGCCCGGGGACCCGTACCCGCCCCTTCGCCATCGCCCTGCGCGGGCTGGGACGGTACGCCGTGCGGCCGCAACTCCCCCGCCACGGGCGGCCTTTGCACGCGGTGCCGGGCGCGGGGTATTCAGGGGGCGTAGGGGAAGGTCGCGGCCGACCTGATCGACCGTCTGTACCTCACTTCCCCACTTCCCCACTTCCCCACTTCCCCACTTCC
>NZ_JAAAHS010000185.1 GCF_009908195.1 Streptomyces boluensis
GAGCCAGGGTAAGATCAACCTGGACAAGGGCCGGGTCAGCCTGCAGAAGAACCAGACGGTGTCCCTGGTCAAGGGCGGCAAGCCGCTGCTCTCGCAGGTCAAGATGGGCCTCGGCTGGGAGCCCGCGTTCCGCGGCAAGGACATCGACCTGGACGCCTCGGTCATCGCGTACGGCCCGAGCCGCAACCACGTCGACAGCTGCTACTTCGGCAAGCTCGCGATCCTCAACGGCGCGATCAAGCACTCCGGTGACAACCTCACCGGTGAGGGCGGCGGGGACGACGAGGTCATCGTGGTCGACCTGGGCCGGCTGCCGCAGGAGGTCTCGGGCCTGGTCTTCACGGTCAACTCGTTCTCGGGCCAGAAGTTCACCGAGGTCGCGAAGGCCTACTGCCGCCTGATCGACGCCGCCACCGACGAGGAGCTGGTCCGCTTCGACCTCACCGGCGCCGAGGCGCAGACCGGCGTGATGATGGCCAAGCTGATCCGCCAGTTCTCCGGCGAGTGGGAGATGACGGGCCTGGGCGAGTTCGTGAAGTCCCGTACGGTGCGCGGCATGGTGAAGCCGTCGGCGCAGGCACTGTAGCGCCGCAGCACTCCACGGGTCAGGGCGGTCACGCGGCGCGTGGCCGCCCTGACGCATCGCCCGGGTCCGGATCACGGTCCGCAGTCGGCGTATTGGTCCGCAGTCGGCGTATTAGGGTGTCGGCCTCCGGCGCCGTTCCGCCTTGAGAGGTCGCGCAGTGATATCTCGCCTCATCAGCTTCAAGTCCGTCTGGATAGCCGCCTCGCTCGTGGCGGTGGGCGTGATCGCGTGGCTCGCGTACGGCCTGACCGGCCCGGAGAAAGGCTACGAGGAGGTCGCGGCCGACCCGAAGCCGAGCGCCGCGGATGTCGTCGAGGTCGCGGGCGCCCCGGAACGGGTCACGCGTGCCGATGACGGCTCGCTGCTGCTGCGGTACCTGGCCAAGGCGGAGCGGGACAGGGGCGGTTGGGTCTACGCCGCCGCCTGGCGCCTCTACAGTCCGAGCGGCGCCAAGGTCGCGGAGTACGCCCGGCACGCCGAGTCCGACGAGGACGGCGACGACCAGGACACCGAGACAGTCTTCGGCACGTTCTACGGCACCGAGGGCGGC
This sequence comes from Streptomyces boluensis, assembly GCF_009908195.1. Classification (GTDB taxonomy): domain Bacteria; phylum Actinomycetota; class Actinomycetes; order Streptomycetales; family Streptomycetaceae; genus Streptomyces; species Streptomyces boluensis. Next base: position 1,137 of record NZ_JAAAHS010000185.1, read on the forward strand.
TTCGTCGTCGACGACGAGCGGGACGTCTACTTCCTCGACACCCGCGGCAAGAAGCACGCCGTGAAGAGGCAGCGCACTCCGGTGGCGAGTGCGAGCGGAGACGTACTGATCACCACCGCCACCTTCGACAAGGGGTCGTACGTCAACTACACGGACATGGTGTACCGGCCCTCGGACCGCACCCTGGCGCCCATCGCCGGCCTGCCCAAGGGCGACACCCCCCTTGCCGCCGTCGACGACCGGGGCACCCCCTGGTCGAGCCCCGGCTTCGGGGGGATCGCGCGGCCGGAGGACAAGGTCGTGTGGTGGGCGGACGGCCGGCGGCACACCTACCGGCTGCCGGAGTACCGCGGCGAGGTCGGCTTCGCCGCCGGTGCGGGCACCGCGGTCGTCGCGCTGACCGGGGCCCCGGAAGGCGGGAAGGACGGCGCGGCCCGCACCGCGCTCCATGTGACCACCGACGGCGGCAAGCACTGGCGGGTCGTGAAGAGTTCCGCGCGACTGCCGCTGAAGGACTTCGGCGAGGACGTGACACCGGAGCTCGACGTGTTCTCCGACGGCCGGATCTTCATCGGCGTCGAGGGACGTTCCTGGCTGGCCGACAGCGCCGGCAACCGCTCGTTCCACGAGGTGAAGCATCCGGTGCGGTTCAGCTCGGTGACCGCGCAGGGCGACACCCTCTACGGCCTGGCCGATGTCGCGGGCCGCGACGCCGAGATCCGCCCCCACCTGACCGTCGACGGCGAGGGACTCTGGATCTCGAAGAACGGCGGCCGCGACTGGACGCGCTTCGCGGGCGCCACGGACGACTGAGCCACACCACGCCACACCACGTTCCGCCCCGCTCCGGGCCGCGCCGTCATGAGTCCAACAACCCGTCACGTTCCGTCCAACGACGCGTCGCCCAGGGCCGGTTAGCTTGCCGCCCATGACTCCCCCCACCCGGAGAAGCATCCTCACGGCGGGCGGCCTCGCCCTCGCCACCGTCCCGCTCGGCGGTCTCACCGCCACCCAGGCCGCCGCCCGGCCACGGCCCGCGGCGGCCGCGTCCCTCGACGTGATCAGCGACGTGCAGGGCGACCTCGCCGACCTCGGCCGGGCCCTGGACAACCTCGCCTCGCTCGGCCGTTCCGACGCCCTGGTGATCGCCGGCGACCTGGTCGCGCAGGGCACGGTGCAGCAGTACGAGGACCTGTACGGCACGCTCGCCGACCACAGCCACCCCGAGCGGGTCCTGGCCGCGCTCGGCAACCACGAGCAGTACAACGCCGACCCCTTCGACGCCCAGGTCAAGCGCTTCCTGCAGTACACCGGCATGCCGGAGGTGTACTCACGGACCACCGCGGCGGGCCTGCCGCTCCTCTTCATCGGCACCACCGCCCCCGCGAAGAACGGCACGAGCCCGCCCTTCGTGACCCTCGGCGCCTCCCAACTGAGCTGGCTCGACGGCGCGTTGACGGAGCTCAAGGACCAGCCGCACGTCCTGGTCTTCAGCCACCACGTGCTGCCGGGCACCGTGTCGGGCACCACGGGGGCGGACGCGGCCCGCTTCTACGACCAGGACTTCGTCGACGAGACCGACCTGCTGACCATCCTCGGCCGCCACCCCAACGTGGTGTTCTTCTCCGGCCACACGCACTGGGACCTGAACCGCGACGACTGGGCCGCGAAGAAGGTCGTCGAGGGCGGCGACCCGGCCGGGTTCACGGTGATCAACACCGGGTTCATCCAGACCATGTTCGGCCCGGACGGCAACGGCGGCGAGGAGTCCCTCTCCGGCGCCGAGTCCCAGGGCCTGCGGGTCCTGGTCGGCGCCGACGGCCAACTCACCGTCGAGTCACGGGACTTCCGCAGGAACAAGCTGATCCGCAGCCTCGCCCTCTGAAACAGAAGACCGTGATACGGGCCCGCCCCACCCCCGTGCGGGCGGGCCCGTGTCCTACCGGGTGACGCGCGAAGCGACGCTCAGGCAACCCACGGCCAGTCCGCGTCCCGGCCCCGCTCAAGCAGCGGAACCATACGGAAAGCCGCGTCCGAAAGCCCCCCGAACACATGCCGGTTGGGCCCGCCCGACGCGCCGTGGCCCGCCCGGTACCCCGCGAGGTTCCAGGTGTAGACGGGCACGTCCGCCGGGATCTGCTCGGTCGGGTCGCCCTGCGCGTGGTACGTGTACTGCTCGTCCGTCACGATCAGCACCCGGTCGTGGCCCCGGTAGAAGCGCCGCACCGCCTTGGTCGTGTCGGTGCCGCCGAGGCTCCCGAACCGCTCCAGGACCTTGAGCACCGACTCGCCCGGCCGGCAGGTCAGCGAGGAGCTGGTGGTGCCGAACTGCACCAGCTCCGCGGACTCGGCCCGCAGCGCGAGCGCCGAACCGAAGATCGCCGCGGCGTCGGCCCGGTTGAGCTCCGAGCGCTCCGAGAGCCGGTCCCACATCGAGCCGGACCGGTCGACCAGGATCAGCGTCCGGCCGGGCAGCGCGGGCACGTTGGCAAGCGAGTGCCCGAGCGCCTGCTCCAGCGGGTACGCCCAGCGCAGCGACGGCGCGTGCTGGTACGCGGCGAGGTACCGGAAGGGGAACTGCCGCGACCGCGCCACCTCCGCCGGGTCCGAGATCTTCGCCGCGACCCGCCGCGCCACCTTGTCCGAGACCCCGGCCTCGTCGAAGTTCCGAAGGTTCCGTACGAGCGCCATGGCACCCATGGACGGGATCACGGCCTCCCAGGCGGCCTTGTCCATCGGACCCTGCAGCCAGCCCGCGAGGGCTTCCCAGGTGATCCCGGCCGCGGCGAGCCGCTCGGGCCCGTCGGGCGCGGTGACCACAGCGCGCCGCTCGGCGACCGGGAGCTCCATCAGGGCGCGGTGCGCGGCGAGCACCGGCACCGCGTCCGGCGGCACGGCCGTGTCCGGGTTGTGCCGCCGGTCGAGCGCGTACCGGAACAGCTCGCCCTGCCACGGCTTGTCCGGGTCGGGCGCCGCGTGCACGAGGTTGAGGATGTCGCCGAAGCGGTAGCCCTTGCTCGAAGTGTCGTACTTCAGCAGGGACTTGCCGTGGTAGAGCCGCCGTACCGCGTCCGCGACGCCCCGCTTGACGGGCTTCGGGAGGGCCCGGCCGTACGTCGCGGTCCAGTAGCCGAGCAGCTCGCCGGGCTCGTCGGGGCGGCGCAGGACGGAGGCGATGACCTGCCGGTTCGACGGGCCGTCGGTGGCCCCGGCGTCCAGGCGGGCCTTGACGTACTCGGCGGCGCCGACGAGGGCCGCGGTGCGCATGTTGCCCTCGCCGCGCAGCCAGGCGAGCAGGCCAGCGGTCCACTCCGGGTCCTCGACGGCGAGCCGGCGCACCAGCCGCGCGAAGCGGTCGTCGCGGGCGGTGCCGTCCTCGTAGAAGGTCTGCTGGGCCACGAAGTTGGCGATCGACAGCAGGAAGAGTTCGGAGCGTGCGTCGCGCTCGGTGCCGCGGCCGCCCTCGTGGGTGCGGAGCATGCGGCCGGTCGACGTCACGCGCGAGGTGCCGTGCGGTCCTGCGCCACGAGTGTTGAAACGCGCCATGAGAATTCCCCCGAATTCACTGTGTACGAATGCTGTGCTGCAGGGGAGGCGCAGTGCACGGCGGAGCCCGAGATCTGGATCGGCGACGGACTTTTCCGAATGCTCTACCCATTGAGCTACACCGGCCGGGAGCCGATGACGGGACTCGAACCCGCAACCCTTCGATCAAATGAAGTAACCGTTGCCTGCGCACCGGGCTCACCAGTGCCTTGGCCTCCCGAGTTCAAAGACGGCTGCGGCATCGATTCTTGAAAGGAAGTAGCCGCTGCCTGCGCACCGGGAGGTGCGTTCAGCAAGAATTACCTTACGAGTACGGGGAGTCGGGGCGCCAAGGGTTTTTCACCGGGCCGCGCGGGACTCAGCGCGACTCAGCGCGACTGCCGCTTCCAGGGCCCCGTGATGGCCAGCATGATGCCGGGCTCCTGGATGTTGGCGAACAGGGTGCTCCCGTCGGGCGAGAACACCACACCCGTGAACTCACTGAACTCCGGCTCCGCTTCGGTGCCGCCCGCCGCGTCAGCGGCTGATGTCACAGCCAGGTCGTTGCGGGCGATCGGGTACGTACGGCCGCTGTCGGTGGCACCGAAGAGATGCTGCTTGCCTTCTCCGTCTTCCGCGATGATCAACCCGCCGTACGGCGACACCGTGATGTTGTCCGGGCCGTCGAACGCGCCGTCCTTCGACGGGTCCGGGTTGACGCCGAGGAGCACCTTCAGGGTGAGGGTCCGGCGGCTCGGGTCGTAGAACCAGACCTGGCCGTCGTGCGGCTTGCCGGGGCTCTCGTCGCGGGCGTACGAGGAGACGAGGTACGCGCCGCCGTCCGCCCACCACATGCCCTCCAGCTTGCGGGCGCGGGTGGCCTCGTCGGGGCCGAACTGCTCGCGCACCGGGGTGGTGCGGGCGTCGCGGTCGGGCACGTCGGCCCAGTCCACGCCGTACACGGTGCCGATCTTGGTGGCGCGGGACAGGTCGTCCACGAACCGGCCGCCCGAGTCGTAGCACTTGGGCGCCTGCAGCACTCCGGCGTCGGCCCCCTGCTCCTCGGCGAGCGCGCGGAGCTTGCCCCGGCCGTGCTCGAAACCCTTCGGCGGCACCCAGCGGTAGAGGAGGCCGTTGGGCTCGGAGTCGTCCTCGGTGAGGTAGGCGTCGCCGCGCTTGGGGTCGACGACGACGGCCTCGTGGTCGTAGCGGCCGAAGAACTTCAGCGGCACGGGGTCGCGGTTGGCGCGCCGGTCGAGGGGGTCGACCTCGAAGACATAGCCGTGGTCCTTGGTCATGCCGTTCTCGCCGGCCCGGTCGGAGTTCTCCTCGCAGGTCAGCCAGGTGCCCCAACGGGTGCGTCCGCCCGCGCAGTTGGTGGACGTACCGGCGATGCCGACCCACTCGGCGACCTCGCCGCCGGGGCGTACCTCGACGACGGTGCAGCCGCCGGCCGCGGCCGGGTCGTAGACGAGCCCGTCGGTGAGCGGTACGGGGTGGTCCCAGTCGGCGCGCGGGCCCTTCAGCTCGTGGTTGTTGACGAGCAGGGTGGTACCGCGGGGGCCTTCGAAGGTGGCGGTGCCGTCGTGGTTGGAGGGCGTGGACTCGCCGGTCTCCAGCCGGGTCTCGCCGGTGCGGGTGATGATCCGGTACGTGAACCCGGCGGGCAGGGCGAGGATGCCCTCGGGGTCCTCGACGAGCGGCCCGTAGCCGGGTCCGTCGGTCTGCTCGGCGCCGTCGGCGGAGGTGACGTCCTGGGTGGCGAGGGCACCGTCGGTGGTGGCGAGCACTCCGGCGGTGCCGACGACGGCGACCCCCGCTCCGACGACGGCGGAGCGTCTGGTGAATTCCCTGCGGGTGAGCGGCATCGTCTCTCCTGAAGCGGTAATCCGGCCTGCCGGTGGGTTGGGTGCGGGGCTCACGGTCGCCGCCGCGTATAAACGGCGGTTGAACACCGTCCGACCTCTGGAGTGCCGCTTCGATGAACCTGCCTGCCACCGACCGCCGTGTCCTCGTCTCCGGAGCCTCCCGCGGCCTGGGCCGTGCCGTCGCCCGCGCCTTCGCCGCGAACGGCGACCGGGTCGCGGTGCACTACAACTCCCGCCGTACGGAAGCCGAGTCGACGCTCGCGTCCCTGGACGGCGGCGGCCATGTCCTGGTCGGGGGTGACATCTCTGACGCGGCGGGCGCGGCGCGGGTCGCCGACGAGGCCTTCGCCGGGCTCGGCGGCGGCGTGGACGTGCTGGTCAACAACGCGGCGGTCAACGTGCGCCATCCGCTGCCGGAGACGCCGTACGCGGAGTGGGCCGCTCAGTGGCAGCAGCACGTCGCCGTGAACCTGCTGGCCACGGCGAACCTGAGCCATCTCGCGGGGCGCCGCATGATCGACCAGGGCACCGGCGGCCGGATCGTCAACATCGGCTCACGCGGCGCGTTCCGCGGCGAGCCGGACCACCCGGCGTACGGGGCGACGAAGGCGGCCGTGCACGCGCTCGGCCAGTCGCTCGCGGTGTCGCTCGGCCCGTACGGGATCGGGGTAGCGTCGGTGGCACCCGGCTTCTTCGAGACGGAGCGGGTCGCGGCACGCCTCGAAGGGGCGGAGGGCGAGGCGATCCGCGCGCAGTCGCCGTTCGGCCGGGTCGCGGACGCGGACGAGATCGCGGCGGCGGTCCGCTGGCTGGCTTCCCCGGAGGCGGAGTGGGCCTCGGGCACGGTGCTGGACCTCAACGGGGCTTCGCACTTGAGGAGTTGAGCGGTTCTACTCCGCCCCCCGTTGTGGGCAGGCGTTCCGCCCAGCGGAACGATTGCCCACGACAGTGAAGGACTACCGCCCCGCAGACCTCGCCTTGAACGCAGCCTTCCGAGCCTCCTTGGCCACCCTCTTGTCAGGATGCAACCGCCCCATCGCCTCAAGCACGTCCGCCGTCGCGGGATGGTCGACGCGCCAGGCCGAGTCGAAGAACCCGCCGTGCTGCTGGGCCAACCCCTCGACGAGGCCCTGGAGTTCGTCGGAGTTGCCCTCGGCGGCAAGCTGCGCGGCGACAGTGTCGATGGTCAGCCAGTACACCATCGCCTCGGACGGCGGCGGCACGTCGGCCGCGCCGCGCTCGGCCAGCCAGACACGGGCGAGACCGCCGAGCTCCGCGTCGTCGAGCACCTCCCGCAGGGCGGGCTCGGCCTCGCCGCCGACCAGGGACAGGGCCTGCTGGCAGCGGAGCCGGCGCAGCGGCGCGTCCTCGTCCTCACCACGGGCCGCGGCCAGCAACTCCCGTGCGGCGGGCAGCGGTTGCCGCCGCTCCAGCCACAGCGCGGTCTCGGCGCGGGCGGCCCCGTCGGGGAAGTCGGCGGTGGCGGCCAGGAGCAGATCGGCACCCTTGTCCGCGAGCTCACCCACGACGGGCGCGTCAAGGCCGGCGTCCAGCATGCGGGCGCGTACGCCGTACAGGCCGAGAGGGGTGAGCCGGACGAGGCCGTACCGGCTGATGTCCTCCTCCTCGGGGGAGAGCTCGGCGGGCTCCTCGCCCGCCTCGGCCATCAGCGCCTCGTCGACGGGGCTGTACTCGACGAGTCCGACCGGTTCGAGCAGCCGGAACTGGTCGTCGAGCCGCATCATCGCGTCCGAGACCTGCTCCAGGACGTCGTCGGTGGGCTCGTCCATGTCGTCCGGCACGATCATGGACGCGGCGAGCGCGGGCAGCGGCACGGGGGTGTCGGCGTCGGTCTCCTCGCTGACGGTGAGGAGGTAGAGGTTGCCGAGGACGCCCTCCAGGAACTCGGACTCGCGCTCCGGGTCCCAGCCGAGGCTTTCGAGGTCGATCTCGCCGCCCTCCTGCAGGGCGTCCACGAGGTCGTCCAGGTCGGGTACGGCCGCGTCGGCGAGGACCGTGTCGAGGGCGCCGAGCCAGATGCCGAGCACGTCCTGCGGGGAACCGGCGGTGAGCAGGGCCAGGTCCTCGCCCTGGGTCACAGTGCCCTCGGCGTCGGCGTCGTCGGTGACGTCGGCTTCCTCGGTGAGTTCCACGAGGCCGGTGTCGACGGCGACCCGCCAGGCCTCGGCGGCGTATCCGGGGCCGTCCTCGTCGTCGGGGGCGTACCCGAGGAGTGCGGTGGCCGCGGGCAGCTGGGCTTCGACGAGTTCACCGCCCGCGCCGACCCGGGTGTCCGGCCCCGCCCAGCGGGCGAGCCGCACGGCGCGGGCGAGCAGAGGAACGGCGAGCGCGTCCCGTGCGAGTTCCGCCTCGGAGTTCAGCCGTACCGGCGGCAGGGTGGGGCGCTCTTCGGACATGGAGTGGCTCTCCTAGGACGGTCAGGTTTCGGCAGCCCCCCAGCGTAGACGGATTTCGTCCCGAGCCGCCCGGTTCATGGCCCCTTCGGCGGGCGTACACGGACCGAGCCTTGACAACTCCCTTGGCCACACAAGAGATTGACGCGCGTAGAGCCTGTGCCGGGTCGTGGCCATGAGGAATTTCGGACATGACCTGGTCCCCACCACCCTCTGGAGTCCACCGATGGCACCGATGCCACCGCACATGTCCCGCAGGTCCGCCGCCGTCGCCGCCGTGCTGAGCACCGCGCTCGCGGCCGGTCTGATCACGGTCGCGAGCACGTCGACCGCCTCCGCCGCCGAGGTCCGTGTGCACGACGTGCAGGGCGGTACGCGACTGTCCCCGCTCGCCGGTGAGCAGGTGAAGGACGTGCCGGGCACCGTGACCGGGGTGCGTTCCTACGGTGCGCGCGGCTTCTGGATCCAGGACACCGCGCCCGACGACGACCCGGCGACCAGCGAGGGCGTCTTCGTCCACACCGGCTCGACGGACCCGACCGTCAAGGCGGGTGACACGGTACGGGTTTCGGGCACCGTCACCGAGTACGTGCCGGGCGGCGCGGAGTCCGGCAACCAGTCGGTCACCCAGATCACGAAGCCGACGGTGACCGTGGAGTCGTCGGGCGGCGCGGTGCCGAAGCCGCAGCGGATCGACGCGGACGCGGTGCCGTCGGCGTACACCCCGAAGGGCGACGCGGCGGACGGCGGCAGCGTCAACAAGCTGGCCCTCGAACCGGAGGCGTACGCCCTGGACTTCTACGAGTCGCTTGAGGGCATGAACGTCTCGGTCGGCGACTCGCGGGTGGTCGGCGCGACGGACCCGTACCACGAGCTGTGGGTCACGGTGAAGCCGGACGAGAACCGCAGTAAGCGCGGCGGCACGGTGTACGGCTCGTACGAGGCGCAGAACACCGGGCGGCTGCAGATCCAGTCGCTCGCCCCGGTCGCCGAGGAGCCGTTCCCGAAGGCGGATGTCGGTGACGTGCTCTCCGGGACGACCGAAGGGCCCCTGGACTTCAACCAGTTCGGCGGGTACACGCTGGCGGCGCGCACGCTCGGCACGCTCACGAACAAGGACCTGGCGCGCGAGAAGACCCGCGCGCAGGGCGCGGACGAGCTGGCGGTCGCCACGTACAACGTGGAGAACCTGGACCCGAAGGACCCGCAGGAGAAGTTCGACGCGCTCGCGCAGGCCGTCGTCACCAACCTGGCGAGCCCGGACGTACTCGCCCTGGAGGAGATCCAGGACGACAACGGCGCTACGGACGACGGCACGGTGTCCGCCGAGGAGACGCTGAAGAAGTTCACGGCGGCGATCGCGAAGGCGGGCGGCCCGGCCTACGAGTGGCGCTCGATCGAGCCCGAGGACAAGAAGGACGGCGGCGAGCCGGGCGGCAACATCCGGCAGGTGTTCCTCTTCAACCCGGAGCGGGTCGCGTTCAAGGACCGGCCGGGCGGCGACGCGACGACGGCCACGGACGTGGTGCGTACCGAGGGCCGCGCGGCGCTCACCCACTCCCCCGGCCGGATCGATCCGGGCGCGGCGGCGTGGGAGAACAGCCGTAAGCCGCTGGCGGGCGAGTTCACCTTCCGCGGCCGGACCGTGTTCGTGATCGCCAACCACTTCGGTTCGAAGGGCGGCGACGAGTCGCTGGTCTCCCACCACCAGCCGCCGAACCGCTCGTCGGAGAAGCAGCGCCACGCGCAGGCCGCGTCGGTCAACGCCTTCGTGAAGAAGGCGTTGAAGGCGCAGCAGAACGCGGATGTGGTGGTCCTGGGCGACATCAACGACTTTGAGTTCTCGGACACGACGAAGGCCCTCACGGACGGCGGCGCCCTCACGGCGGCGGTCAAGTCCCTGCCGCGCGCGGAGCGTTACTCGTACGTGTACCAGGGCAACTCCCAGGTGCTCGACCAGATCCTGACGAGCCCGGGGATCGGCGACTTCGCGTACGACAGCGTGCACATCAACGCGGAGTTCGCCCAGCAGAACAGCGACCACGACCCGCAGGTGCTGCGCTTCAAGCCGTGAGCGTCGTGCCGGGGTGCCCTCTCCCGCCGAGGGCGCCCCGGCACCCGTCGTGGATGTAGCGACGCTTACCCCCACCCTGAAGCAGAATTAAGTGGAGTCCCGCCTACCGGGTGCCGAGACTGCACGCATGACCTCACCCTTCGGCCGCGCCCTCGGCGCGATGATCACGCCCTTCGACGCCGCCGGCGCCCTCGACCCGGACGGCGCGCAGCGGTTGGCGGCGCACCTGGTCGACGGCGGCTGCGACGGCCTCGTCCTGTCCGGCACCACCGGCGAGTCCCCGACCACGAGTGACGCCGAGAAGTCCACCCTGATCCGCGCCGTCAAGGAGGCCGTCGGCGACCGGGCCGCGGTGCTGGCGGGCGTCGGCAGCGCGGACACGGCACACACCGGCGAGCTGGCCCGCCAGGCCGAACGGGCGGGCGCGGACGGCCTGTTGGTGGTGACCCCGTACTACAGCAGACCGCCGCAGGACGCGATCGAGGAGCACTTCCGTACGGTCGCGGACGCCACGGGCCTCCCGGTGCTGCTTTACGACATCCCGGGCCGCACCGGCACCCGCATCGAACCGGACACGATGGTGCGGCTCGCCGGGCACCCGCGGATCGTCGGCGTGAAGGACTGCGCGTACGACGTGCTCGGCACGCAGAAGGTGCTGGCCCGCACGGAGCTGGCGTACTACACGGGCTGCGAGGAGTACATCCTGCCGCTGTACGCGGTCGGCGGGGCGGGCTACATCAGCACGGTCGCCAACGCCGTACCGGCCGAACTCCGCGCGATCCTCGACGCGTTCGACGCGGGCGACACAGCGGGCGCGGCCCTGCTGCAACGCCTGGCGCTGCCCCTGATCGACCTGATGATGGCGAACGGCCTACCCGGCACGGTCACGGCCAAGGCCCTGCTCGGAGCGCTGAACCTCCCGTCGGGCCCGGTACGGGCACCGCTGCGGGCGGCGGGGGCGGAGATGGTGGGACGGCTGGTGACGGCGTACGAGGCAATCACCGAATCCAGCCTGTCGAGGGCTTGAGGCCGACCCAAATTCAGCCCGTCCGGCACTAGAGGCCGAACCAAGTCCAGCCCGTCCGGCGTTTGAGGACGAGCCCGAAGGGCGACTTACGGCAACCGAGCCAACGGAAACCGCAAGTCGCCCCAAAAACACCCTCAGTTGGAGTGCAGAACCTCGTTCAGCCCACCCCACACAGCATTGTTGGGCCGAGCCTCAACCGCACCGGTGACGGAGTTCCGCCGGAACAGAATGTTCGACGCACCGGAAAGCTCGCGAGCCTTCACGATCTGCCCGTCGGGCATCGTCACGCGCGTACCGGCGGTCACGTACAGCCCGGCCTCGACCACGCACTCGTCGCCGAGCGCGATACCGACACCAGCCTCCGCACCGACGAGGCAGCGCTGACCGATGGTGATGCGGACGTTGCCGCCACCCGACAGCGTGCCCATCGTGGACGCGCCGCCGCCGATGTCGGAGCCGTCACCGATGACGACGCCCGCGGAGATGCGGCCCTCGATCATCGACGTACCGAGCGTGCCGGCGTTGAAGTTGACGAAGCCCTCGTGCATGACGGTGGTGCCCGCCGCGAGGTGCGCGCCCAGGCGGACCCGGTCGGCGTCGGCGATACGCACACCCGCGGGCGCGACGTAGTCCGTCATGCGCGGGAACTTGTCGACCGAGGTCACGGAGAGGTGCAGGCCCTCCGCGCGGGCGTTGAGCCGGACCTTCTCCAGGTCGTCCACGGCGACCGGCCCGAGCGAGGTCCAGGCGTTGTTGGAGAGCAGCCCGAACAGCCCGTCCAGGTTCTGGCCGTGCGGCTGGACCAGGCGGTGGCTGAGCAGGTGCAGGCGCAGGTACGCGTCGTGCGCGTCGAGCGGCTTGTCGTCCAGCGACGCGATGACCGTACGGACGGCGACGGTCTCGACGCCGCGGCGGGCGTCCTTGCCGATGGCCTTGGCGGCGCCCTCGCCGAGCAGTTCGACGGCGCGCTCGGCGCTGAGCTTCTCGGTTCCGGCGGGGCCGGGCTCGGCGGAGAGCTCGGGGGCGGGGAACCAGGTGTCGAGAACGGTGCCGTCGGCGGTGAGGGTGGCGAGGCCGGCGGCGACGGCGCCGGTGGTGCGGGAAGTCGTGTCGGTCATGACAGGAAACCTAACCGGCGCGCCCCCGCCGAGGCGAACCGGTCTCACCGTCCGGTCGCGCGCCGCGCGTCCCCTGCCCCGGCCGGGCCGTCGATGACCCGGGCGAGGACCTCGTGCGCGTACGCCTCGTCGTAGGCACCACCGGTGAGCAGCACCTGCAGACAGATGCCGTCGATCAGGGCCGCGGTCGCGCGGGCCGTGACGTGGTCGGTGCGGCGGGCGATGAGTTCGGTGACCTCGTCGCACCACTCGGCGGCGACCGGCCGGAGCGCGGGGCGGCGCAGCGCCGCGAGGTAGAGCTCGTACTCCAGCTCCACACCGGGGCGGTCGCCGTCGAGCCACTCGCCGGTGAGGCGGGCCAGCTCGGCGGCGAGGTCGGCACCGGGGTCGGCGAGGGCGCCGCCGTGCTCCCGTACGACCTTCGCGAAGCCCTCGTTGGTCTGCCGCAGGGCGGCCACCATCAGGTCGTCGAGGGTCTTGAAGTGGTACGTGGTCGAGCCGAGCGGCACATCGGCCTCGGCGGCGACGGAGCGGTGGCTGAGGCCCGCGATGCCTTTCGCGCCGACCACCCGGATCGCGGCGTCGATGATCCGCTGGCGCCGCTCGGGGTCGTACCGCCGCGCCGCCATCAGTGCGCCCCGCCGAGGTTGAGCAGGACGACACCGGCGATGACGAGCGCGATCCCGGCGAGCTTGGCGAGGCCGACGCCCTCACCGAGGAAGAGCATGCCGATGACCGCGACGGCGGCGGTGCCGACGCCCGCCCAGATCGCGTACGCGGTGCCGACCTGCATGGTCTTGAGGGTCTGCGCGAGCAGGGTGAAGGCGAGGAGATATCCGGCGACCGTGGCGATCGAGGGCCAGAGCCGGGTGAACCCCTCGCTGTACTTCATGGCCGTCGTCCCGGCCACCTCCGCCGCGATCGCCGCGGCCAGCAGTCCGTATCCCATGTGTACCAGCGTACACATGGCTGTGTACGGGCGTACACAGCACCGCGATCCGCACGGTGACGCCCCGACGGGCTACCGTTGCCCGGCCCGAGGGGGAATCGACACAGGAGCGAGCACGATGGCGAACGACAAGGGGCGGGGCGGGTCCGAGGGCATGGACGGACCCGACGACACCGGACGACCGGACGACACAGACCGGCAGGAACCCGCGTCCCACGAGACCGCACCACAGGACGCACCGAAGGACACAGCGCCCGAGGACACCACACCGCAGGACGCCGCACCGCAGGAAACCGCGCCGCCCGGCCCGGCCCCGCACCC
>NZ_JAAAHS010000186.1 GCF_009908195.1 Streptomyces boluensis
GTGTGGTGGGTGGGTACCCGCAACACCGTGGTCTACGGGCTCATGGCGTTCGCGACCCCGGCAATCGACCAGGCGGCGAAGCACGCCGGCATGGGGTGGGCACCCGTCGTCGGAACGCCGTTGATCCTCATCGGCATCTTCGGCATCATCGGCACGCTCCGCAGCATCTTCGCCGCCGTGTTCATCACCCGAGGCTGCAGCCGGACCCTCGCCCATTACTCCTTCGACACCTTCATCCCCCAGGTCACGAAGGTCGATGGCGCGGAAGCCACCAAGGGCCGTCCGAAGAACATGACGCTCACCCTGCACACCGCCGACGGCCACGAGTCCCCGCTGATGCGGATCAACCCGCTCCCCCGGCGCGGCCCGTGGCGCAACCCGTGGCCCGAGGACATCGACAACGGCCTGTACATCGCGGGCGACCCGCACTTCGCCGTCGTCGGCTACGTACCGTCCAGCGGCGTCTTCCTCTTCATGCAGCCCGAGGACTGGGACGGCACCGCGGACGAGCGGCGCCAGGCGGACCCGGAGCGGGCCCGGCGGGCTGCGGACGCCGAGATCAATCAGCGGATCCTCTGATACCTCATGACCGAGACCACGACCCCACCCTCGACGCCCAAGCCGCGACACCTCGTGACCCGAGTCTTCCTCTGGCTCGGCAGCGCCGTGATCGCGGTCCTCGCCTTCGGCTGGGCGATCTTGTCCACCACCGACCTCGCGCTGTCCGCAGGGGTCTACGGGACGCCCGGCACGTACAAGGTGGACTCCTGCTACGACACCAACTGGAGCGGCAAGACGTCCAACTACTCCTGTACCGGGGGCTTCACGCCGGACGGCGGCACCGCCGATGACGCCTACGACGTGACTCTGGAGGACACCGGGCACGACTACCCGGACGGCCACGTCTTCGACGCGCGGCAGGGCGTCGACCCCGACGCTGTGCAGCGGACCGGGGTCTGGGGCGTGGCCGGCGAGCTGTGGCAGGCCGGCTTCGCCGTGGCGATCCTCGCGTGGGTCGCGTACATGGGGATCAAGCCGCCCCCGTCGAAGCCGGACCCGAAGCGCAAGCCTTCGCGGCGTACCAGGGTGGCCGACCGGACCGGGATCGTCATCATGGGCGGGATCGCGGTGGGGGCGCTGAGCTGGGTCGTCATGTTCGTCGGGTCGTTCATCGACTAGGCACGGCCCACCGAGCCTGAACGCGCCGGTGCCGGGCGCCCCTCCTTGCTGGAAGGGGCGCCCGGCACCGTCATGTTCAAGCCGTCAGAGCGGCAGGCTCACTTCTTGGGGAGCCAGGCCTCCCAGACGTCCTTGTTCTCCTTGACCCACTTCTTCGCGGCGTCCTCGCCGGACATCTTGTCCTTGGCTATCCACTTGGCGACCTCGTTCTGCTGCTCGGTCGTCCACTTGAAGTTCTTCAGGAACTCGGCCGCCTCGCCGCCGTCCTTCGCGAAGTCCTTGTTGAAGTACTTCTGGAGCGGGGTCTTGGCGTACCCGCACTCCGTCTTCTCCTTGGGCTCGTTGCAGCCCTCCTTGAACTCCGGCAGCTTGACCTCGACGAGCTCCACGTCGGAGTTCAGCCACTGCGGGTCCCACCAGTAGGTGACGAAGGGCTTCTTGTTCTTGTACTTCTGCTGGATCTCCTTGATCTGAGCGGCCTCGTTGCCGGTCTCCTTGATCTTGAAGTCCAGCTTGTTGTTCTTGATCAGCCACTCGTCGTACGTGGTGTACGAGGGGGCCGCGCCCAGGAACTCGCCCTTGTCGCCGGACTCGGAGGACTTGAAGTCCTTGGCCAGCTTGTTGAGGCCCTCGACGGTGGTCGCCTCGGGGTGGGCGTCGGCGTAGTACTTCGGGATGAACCAGCCGATGTGGCCGGTCACGCCGAGGTCGCCGCCCTTGACGACACTCTTCTTCTGGTCGAGGTACAGCTTCTGCTTCTCGGGCTGGCCGTCCCAGTCCTCCAGGATCGCGTCGGCCTTGCCGTTGTTCAGGGCGTCCCAGGCGATGGGCTCGTCCATCGTCTTGAGGGTGACCTTCTTGACGTCCAGCTCGTCCTCGAGGATCACCTTGGCGACCTCGGCGTTGGCCTGGGCACCGACCCACGACGGGACCGTGATGGTGACCTCGTCGGAGCCGCCGGTCTTGCCGGTCTCCGCGGCACAGCCGCTGAGGGCGACCACGCCGAGGACACCGGCGCCGGCGACCAGGGTGGTGCTGATGCGGCGGCTGCGCTTACTGAGCTTCGCGGGCTTGCTGTTCACGAGTGAATCCCTTGCTTGGCAGGTGGCAGGTGGCAGTGGCTGTTTGGCAGGTGCTGTTTGGCAGGTGGGTGGTGGAAGTCGGGGGATCGAGGGGCCCGAGGTCCGGGGCCTGACGGGCCTGACGGGCCTCAGAACTGGAAGCCCTTCTTGACCAGCGGATGGTCCTTCTTGATGTCCGCCCCCGGCTGCGAGATCCGGTCGAGCAGGATGCCGAGGCAGACGATCGCGACACCGGCCGTCATACCGAGCCCCAGGTCGCCCTTGGCGAGGCCCTTCACGACGTCCACGCCGAGCGCGCCGCCGCCGATCATTCCGGCGATGACGACCATGGAGAGGACCAGGACGACGCCCTGGTTGACGGCGAGCTGCAGCGCCTTGCGCGCCAACGGGATCTGGACCTGGCGCAGTTGCTGCCCGGTGGTGGCACCGAGCGAGCGGGCCGCCTCCAGAGCCGCGGGGTTGATGTCGCGGATGCCCTGGTTGGTGATGCGTACGACCGCGGGCAGCGCGTAGATCACCGCGGCGGCGACACCGGCGAACCGGCCGCCCATGAACAGCGCCACCATCGGGATGAGGTAGATGAACGCGGGCAGCGTCTGCATGGTGTCGAGGACCGGCCGGATCACGCGGTCGAGCCAGTCGACGCGGGCGGCGAGAATGCCGATCGCGAAGCCCAGTACGAGAGTGAGCAGCAGACCCGCGAGGACCTGCGACAGGGTGTCCATGGAGCGGGTCCACAGGCCCATGCCGCCGATCAGGCCGAGCGCCAGGACGGTGGTGAGCGCCGCCCGCCAGCGTCCCGCGAGGTACGCGAGGACACCGCCGAGGACGAGGATCGCCCACCACGGGGTGGCCTGGAGGGCGTCGCGCATCGGGTTGAGGACGTAGTTGGAGAAGCCGGAGGCCAAGGTGAGGGTGCCGCCGATGACGGGGACGCCGGAGCCCAGCTCGTCCTCGATCCAGGTGGTCACGGTGTTGACCGGTTCCGAGATGGAGACGACCCAGTTGTCGGGCCACTCGACGCGGCCGATCGCGGAGCCGATCACCGCGGCGACCGCGGTGCCGACGACGACCACGCCGCCCTGGATCCAGGTCGCGCCGCGGCCGCGGCGCGCGTCCGGGTCGTCGAGCCGGTCACCGGCCGCCGCGGTGGTGCGGTCGAACCAGACGGCGATCAGCACGATCGCGATGCCCGCACCGAGGGACTGGCCGATGTCGAGGATCGACAGGGCCCGGAAGATCTCCTCGCCGAGGCCAGGTGCGCCGATCATCGAGGCGAGCACGGCCATCGAGAGACACATCATGATCGTCTGGTTGAGGCCGAGGAACATCTGCTTGCGGGCCAGCGGGATACGGGCCGTGAGCAGCTGCTGCCAGGAGGTCGCGCCGAGCGAACGGGACGCCTCCAGGGCCGCCGCGTCCCCGCCGCGCAGACCGAGCGAGGTGAGACGGGCCATCGGCGGCGCAGAGTAGATCACGGTGGCCGTGAAGGCCGCCGGTACACCGACGTCGAAGAACAACACGAGCGGCAGCAGGTACGCGAACGCGGGCAGCACCTGCATCGTGTCGAAGACCGGGCGAAGGAAGCGCTCACCGCGGTCCGAGAGGCCCGCGAGCAGGCCGAGCACGAAGCCCACCACGGCCGAGGCGACCACGCAGACCACCATCAGGGCGAGGGTCTCCATCGCCGGTTCCCACATGCCGAGCAGCCCGATCACCAGGAACGTGACGAGTGCGGTGCCCGCGGTGCGCAGGGCGCGGCCCCGCAGTCCGGCGCCGCCCGCGTACCAGGCGAGCAGCACCGCGAGCACGGTCACACCGATGAAGCCGAGGCTCGTCAGGAGGCTGCCGACGGCGTCGACGGAGGCCTCGGCGCTGTTGCTGATGTGCAGCAGGAAGTAGAGGAAGATCCAGTGGGTGTCGCGGTTCTGGACCAGCCACTCGTTGAAATCGGTCAGCGGCGCGCGCAGATCGAAGGTGAGGTCACCGGGCCAGACTCCGCTGCCGGTGACGGCGGCGGAGACGACGGCGAGAAGGACGGCCGCGATCAGCAGCAGCACCTTCGGGTTGGCGACGAGCCGGGCGAGGGTGCCGGGCGCCTGCGGGACGGCCGGCGACTTCTCGGGCACGTCCGCCTTGTCCAGCACGGGGGTGGTGGGGGCGGCGCTCATCGGTGGCCCCCTTCCGTGTGCGGGCGTATTCGGCTTTCCGGATGCGGGCCTGTGCGGCGGCGGGTGCTCATACGGCGGCCACCGCCTTCTCCTCGGACTCCGGGCGGTCGCCGTCGAGTCCGGCGACGACGGCGAGCAGCCGCTCGTGGTCGACGACGCCGAGGGTGCGGCCGTCCTCGACGACCCGGCAGTGCTCACCGCTGCGCGCGACGGCCTCGATGGCGTCGACGACCAGGGTGTCGGGGGCCAGGGCGGCACCCGAGTCGGCCTCTTCGGCGTCGGCGGGCCGCATCGCGCGGCGTACCGAGATGACCTGCTCGCGCGGCACGTCCCGGACGAAGTCACGGACGTAGTCGTCGGCCGGGTTGGCGACGATCTCCTCGGGGGTGCCGAGCTGCACGATCGCACCGTCCCGCATCAGCATGATGCGGTCGCCGAGGCGCAGCGCCTCGCTGAGGTCGTGGGTGATGAAGACCATGGTGCGGCCCTCTTCACGGTGCAGGCGGACGACCTCCTCCTGCATGTCCCGGCGGATCAGCGGGTCGAGGGCGCTGAACGGCTCGTCGAAAAGCAGCACTTCGGGGTCGACGGCGAGGGCGCGGGCCAGGCCCACGCGCTGCTGCTGACCGCCGGAGAGCTGACCGGGGCGGCGCTCCTCCATGCCGGCGAGGCCGACCTTCTCGACGATCTCCTGGGCCCTGGCGCGCCGCTCGGCCTTGCCGACGCCCTGGATCTCCAGGCCGTACGCGACGTTGTCGAGGACGGAGCGGTGCGGGAGCAGGCCGAAGTTCTGGAAGACCATCGCGGTCTGCCGGCGGCGCAGTTCACGCAGCCGGTTCTTGTCCATGTCGAGGACGTTCTCGCCGTCGATGAGGATCTTTCCCGAGGTCGGCTCGATCAGCCGGGTCAGGGTGCGCACCAGGGTCGACTTGCCGGAGCCCGACAGGCCCATGACGACGAACACCTCGCCGCGCTGGACCTCGAAGTTCACGTCCCGCACGGCCGCGGTGCAGCCGGTCCGCTCCCGCAGCTCGGCCGTGGTGAGGGCCGCGTACTCCTTGTTGCCGGGTATGCGGTCCGCCTTGGGGCCGAAGACCTTCCACAGGTCGGACACGGCGAAGACGGGGCCCGTGGGGTCCCCGGTGGGCTCAGAGGTCTCGGGGGTCCCAGGGGTCTTCTCGGTGGTGGCGGTCATCGGACATCACTCCCGGTCAGCAGTTCCGCGCATTTCTCCCCCACCATCAGGACCCCGATCATCGGGTTCACTGCGGGCATCGTCGGGAAGACGGAGGCGTCGGCGATACGGATGCCGTCGAGGCCGCGGATCGTCAAGTCCGGGGACACTACGGCAAGTTCATCGTTGGCGGCACCCATGCGGCAGGTGCCGGCGGGGTGGTAGACGGTGTGGGCGGCCTTGCGGACGAGCTCGCTGATCTCGGCGTCGTCGGTGACCTCGGGGCCGGGGAAGACCTCGCGCTTGAGCCACTTCTTGAACGGCTCGGCCTCGGCGACCTTACGGGCCAGCTTGATGCCGTCGACGAGGGTCTGCCCGTCGTAGTCACCCTCGTCCTCGAAGTACTTGAAGTCGAGCGCGGGCTTGACCTCGGGGTCCGCGGAGGTCAGGTAAAGACGGCCGCGGGCACGGGACTTGGGGATGTTCGGGGTCATCGAGACGCCGTGCTCGGGGCGTTCGTAACCCAGCCGCTCCGGGTTGTCCGTGAACGGGATTTGGTAGAAGTGGAACATCAGGTCCGGGCCCTTGTGGTCCGGGTCCCGCTTCACGAACAGGCCCGCGTCCGAGTCCATCGCGGAGTTGCCGGGCAGCGGCCCGTTGGTCTCCCAGACGATGACCGACTCGGGGTGGTCGATGAGGTTCTCTCCGACTCCCGGAAGGTCGTGCGTGACCGGGATGCCGAGCGCTTCGAGGTCCTTCGCCGGGCCGATGCCCGAGTGCATCAGGAGCCGCGGGGTGTCGACGGCGCCGGCGCAGACCAGCACTTCGCGGCGGGCGGTGAGGAGCTGCTCCGCCCCGTCCTTGGTGCGGATGTGCACGCCGCGCGCGGTCTTGCCGTCGAGCTCGAGCTTCGTGGCCCAGGTCTCCAGGAACAGGTGGAGGTTCGGGCGGTCACCGGCCTCCATGTGCGGGTGGAGGTAGGCCACGGAGGCGGAGGAACGCTTGTTGTTCTCCGGGTGGTACGAGAGGTCGAAGAAGCCGACGCCCTCGTCGAAGGGCTTGTCGTTGAAGCCGATGACCTCGGGGACGCCGAGCGCGGTCTTCGTCGCCTCGACCCAGTCGGTGGCGATCTGGTTCTGGTCCTTCTTCGCGACGCGCACCACGTTGTTGCGGAGCTTGCCGAAGTAGGGGTCCATCGCCTTGGCGTTCCAGCCGGTGGCCCCGGCCTCCTCCCACTCGTCCCAGTCGGACGGCAGCGGCTTGAAGGAGATCAGGGTGTTGTGCGAGGAACAGCCCCCCAGGACCTTCGCGCGGCTGTGCAGGATGTGCGAGTTGCCGCGCGGCTGTTCCGTGGTCGTGTACTCGTAGTCGAGCTCGCCGCCGAGGAGTCCGAGCCACTTGCGCAGCGTCAGGACGTCCTCGCGGTCGATGTCGGACGGGCCGCCCTCGATGACGGCGACGGTGAGGTCCGGGTTCTCGGTGAGCCGGGAGGCGATCACCGATCCGGCGGTGCCGCCGCCGACGATGACGTAGTCGAACTCGGTTCCAGGAGTTCCAGGCGTTCCAGGTGTTCCGGTCGTTTCAGTCATGGGAGGGTACTGCTCCTCTTCCTGCGAGGTCGTGCACAAGGTGCTTGCGCTTGAGGGGCGGGCGCCGCGAGGGGTTCGCGGCGCCCACGGGGGCTCAGCCCGCGAACCAGCGCACCGGCTCAGGCGCGAGGTTCTCGTAGATGTGCTTGGACTCGCGGTAC
Organism: Streptomyces boluensis; assembly: GCF_009908195.1. GTDB lineage: Bacteria > Actinomycetota > Actinomycetes > Streptomycetales > Streptomycetaceae > Streptomyces > Streptomyces boluensis. The sequence goes on from NZ_JAAAHS010000186.1 coordinate 7,357, forward strand.
TCCGCGAGGCCCGCGGGGCCGAGTTCGCGGCCGACGCCGCTCTTGCCGAAGCCGCCCCACTCCGCCTGCGGCAGGTAGGGGTGGAAGTCGTTGATCCAGATGGTGCCGTGGCGCATCCGGCGGGCCATGCGGCGGGCGCGGCCCGAGTCGCTGGTCCAGACGGCACCGGCGAGACCGTACTCGGTGTCGTTGGCGAGGGCCACGGCCTCGTCCTCGGTCGTGAAGGTCTCCACGGAGAGGACCGGGCCGAAGACCTCCTCGCGGACCACGCGCATGCCGCGGTGGCAGCCGTCGAGGACGGTCGGCTCGAAGAAGTACCCCTCGGCGGGCCGGACTTCGCTGGGCTCGGGGCGCTTGCCGCCGGTGAGCAGCTTGGCACCCTCCTCCAGGGCCGAGTCGACGTAGTACTCGGTCTTGTCGAGCTGCTGCTGCGATACGAGGGGGCCGCACTCCACGCCGGCCTCGGTGCCGCGGCCGAGCTTGATCTTCGAGGCGCGCACGGCGAGTTCGGCGACGAAGCGGTCGCGTACCGACTCCTCGATGATGAGGCGGCCACCGGCCGAGCAGACCTGCCCGGAGTGGATGAACGCGGCGTTCAGCGCCTGGTCGACGGCGGTGTCGAAGCCCTCCTCGGTCGCGCAGGCGTCCGCGAAGACCACGTTGGGGTTCTTGCCGCCGAGTTCGAGGGCGACCTTCTTGACGCTCACGGCCGCGGCCTGCGCCACCTTGGTGCCGCTGATCAGACCGCCGGTGAAGGAGATCAGGTCGACGTCGGGGTGGTCCGCGAAGCGGGCGCCGACGGTGTGGCCGGGGCCGGTGACGATGTTGGCGACACCGGCCGGGAGGCCCGCCTCGACGAGCAGCTCGATCAGCGCGACCGTGGTGAGCGGCGTGACCTCGCTGGGCTTGATGACGAAGGTGTTGCCCGCGGCGAGCGCCGGGGCGATCTTCCAGCTCGCCTGGAGCAGCGGGTAGTTCCAGGGCGTGATCATCGCGCAGACGCCGACCGGCTCGTGCACGACGACGCTGTGCACGGTGTCCGTGCCCGCGTCCACGACACGTCCGGCGCCCTCACCGATGACGAGGTCCGCGAAGTAGCGGAAGGCGTCGGCGACACAGTCGACGTCGACGCGGCCCTCCTCGACGGTCTTGCCCGCGTCCCGGCTCTCCAGGAGGCCGATCTTCTCCCGGTCCCGGACCAGGAGGTCCGCGACGCGGCGGAGCAGCGCGGCCCGCTCGGCGACCGAGGTCTCCGGCCACGCTCCGTGATCGAATGCGGTGCGGGCCGCGGATATCGCGGCGTCCGCGTCTGCTTCGTCACCCTCCGCCACCACGGCGAACGGCTTGGCATCCGCGGGGTCGAGGATCTCGCGCGTGGCCCCGGAGGTGGCGTTTCGCCACTCTCCGTCCACGTGGATGGTCAGTTGTGTCGACACTTCGCGTATTGCCTTCCGTTACCGATTTGCTCACCGCGAGTCGCTCCGGTGATCCGATGCCCCTGCCCTCGGGGCTGAAAAGCATGTCGGTTCCCGTATCGAAAGTGCCGTGAGTCACTCCACATGCGTTCGAAAGGCCCGAGTTATACGGTTTATTGCGAATTGCTCCGACGAGAGGAAGCGCAATGCCCAAGACTCGTAAGGCCACTTTCAGCACGCTTGGTGTCACGCTCTGTGCCACGGCTCTGACGGTTGGTCTCACCTCCACCGCGTTCGCGGCGGACGACAACGGGATCGCGGACAAGAGCGTCGACGAGATATCCAAGGCGTCGCGGGCCGCGCTGGACGGTGTCTCGTCCCTGCACGTCGAAGCGGAGATCAAGGGCATGGCGGAACCCGCTCCCGCGGCCTTCGAGCTCTCGTACGACACCAAGGGGAACTGCACGGGCACGGTCACCAACCAGAGGAACAAGGGCAGCATGGAGGTCCTCCGGCAGGGCGACCGGGTGTGGATCAAGCCCGACGCGAAGTGGCTGGAGTCCGAGATGCCGGAGCTCAAGGGCGACGCGGCGGCCGAACTCGTCAAGGGCAAGTACTTCGAGACCAGCACCAAGGACGCGAACGGCGCGAAGATCGCCGAGCTCTGCGACCTCAACGGCTTCAAGCAGCAGATCAGGGACCGGGCCGGCGAGGCGCAGAAAGCCACCGTCACGAAGGGCGAGCGGACCGAGGTCGACGGCCGCCCCGCGATCGAGCTCAAGGTCAAGAAGGGCACCCAGGAAGGCAGCTCCTTCGTCGCGACCGAGGGCAAGCCCTACCCCCTCAAGGTGGAAGCCGACGACTCCGCCGACGGCGTCGAGGTCGAGATGACCTTCTCCGAGTTCGACAAGCCGGTGACCGTCAAGACCCCGCCCGCCGACCAGACCGTCGATATCAACTGAGCTCAACCAGCCGGTTCTCACGGTGAGTTGGCCGGCGGAGCGTACTAGAAGTCCGTCGGCGGTGGTGCCGCGAACGATGCCGCCACGTCCTCGGCGACCACACGCTGCTGGGGCCAGGCCTCGGCCGGGCCGACGCTCAGCACCGCCCACAGCGTCGGGTCGTCGGGGGCGCCGGGCAGGATCCGCACCAGGGTGCGCAGCTCACCGTCCCAGTCCTCGCTCTCGTACGAGTAGTCGAGCTGCGCGGCCTCGCCCCGGGGGTCGGAGATCGGGCCGAGGGAATTGCGCTCATAGCCGGGGAGCCGCTTCAGGTCCCGCTCGGAGAGCTTCAGGGTGCCCATCGGGGTGGGATTCTCCTCGCTGATCCGGAAGACCTGGATCCGCTCGGGGCCGCCCGGCTGCTCGTAGAAGTACACGGTCACCCCGTTCTGCCCCGCCTCCGTACGGGGTTCCCAGCTCTCGGGCACCGCCAGGGAGAACTCCCCCTCGGCGACGGCCCGGTAGCCCGCCGGGGGCGTTGGCGGGCCCGACTCGGTCGGCTCCGGCTCGGTCGCCTCGGGCGCCGGTGACGGGTCCGTACCGGTGTCCGTGGGCGACTCGACGGCGCTCGGCGCGGGCTTCGCGTCGCCGGGCGGCTGCTCACCCCGGCCCCACAGCAGATAGCCGCCGACGCCCGCCGCGAGCACGGCCGCGGCCACCGAGGTGATCACCGCCTGCCGCCGGAACCAGGGCCGCGACCCACCGCCCGGCCCCACAGTCTCCGGCTGCGACGAGGACTGCTGCCACTGCTGCTGTTGCCACTGCTGCGATACGTCGAACTGCGGCTGTCCCAGGGCGGGTTCAGCCACGCCGGCCCCAGGCGCGTGCTCGGGGCGCGGCGGGGGCGGCGGGGTGTACGAGGCCCCAGGGCCGCCGCTGTCCCAGCTCTGCGTGTCGGGGTTCCAGCGCACCCCGCCCTGGTCGGCCACGTCAGTTCCCGGTAAGCACGCCGACGGCCTGGGAGACCGCCGCCGCCGACGCCACCAGGCCCGTCACCGCGCCCGCGTCCGCGAGGGCCTGCCGCAGCCGCGCGAGCCGCCTCGGTCCGGCCTGCCCGGTCTGCTCGATCTCGCCCTGCGCGCGCTCCAGTTCGGCGTCCAGGGCGGTCGTCACGTCGTTCTCCACGAGCCGGGCGAGGTCGGTACGGAGTTCGCGTACCGCCTCGAGGAGCTCCTCGTGGGCGTCCTGATTCCACGGGGACGCGCCTTCCACGTTCGTGACGCGGTTGTTGTCGCCGAAGGCGACGGCGCCGTGCTCGTTGTGGATGTGGACGATGCCTTGTTTCTCGATGTCGCCTTTACGCATCTGGGCCTCCCCCAGGTTTGGCGAACGACGTTCCCGTGCCGGGCTCGGCGCCCGAACTCCTGGGCTGCGCCGTCCTGTTGGTGATGACGTTGTTGTCGCCGACGGCCAGGGCGCCACCGGAGTTCTCGATGAGCGTGCTGCCACCGCTGACGTTCACGATCTTCTGCGCGAACTCGTCGGTCTGGTACCCGGCGTCCCGCAGCGCGGTCCGCACCCCGTTCGCCACCCGGTCCTGGATGGACTTCAGATAGCGGCGTACGTCCATGTCCTGAAAGAGCGACGAGTCGCCGTCCGAGCCCAGTTCACGCACCGAGAGCGCGGGCCCGTCGGGCAGCGCCGCGCCGTACCCGCCGGTCAGCGCGCGCCAGCCGAACGCCACGCCCCGGCCGAGCGTCACCAGCGACTGCGCGAACGAGCGGGGCGTACGGGCCAGCGCCCAGACGGCCTTACCGAACAGGTTGTTGTGCCGGTGCTGATGGGCAAGCCGGTCGGCGCTCTCGAAGTCCTTGCGGATCGGCAGGAGCACATGCGGGGCGATCTCCAGCATCAGCATGCCGCCCTGCGTGTGCACCCGTACGAACACCGTGGTGACGACCTCCTCCTCCCAGCCGCCGACCCGGATCCGCAGGAAGTGCCGCCGGGTCTCGCCGCCCTCGTCCACCGACTCGTCCCGGTGCGTGCGGAACGCCGCCTCGCCGTAGGGCGCGTACTCCCGCTTGGGCAGCCCGTCCGCGGGCAGGAACACGCACTCGTCGATGCGCAGTTGGCGCAGCCGGTCCCGCACCCGGCCCTCCGCGTGCGGCGCGGGCGCCCGCAGCTCGGCGAGGAGCGGCCGCACCGCCTCCAGGATCACGCGGTTGCCGAGCGGCCGCTGCTCCTTGCCGGGGTCGGGACGCAGCTCGACGGCGAGGGTCCAGGAGTCGTACGGCTCGCCCGCGCCGCAGAAGGGACGCGCCGAGTGGTACATGACCAGCGGCGCGTGCTGCTCGGTCCTGATCCGGTCGCGCAGCCGCCCAAAGCGCGTCCCGTCGGCCCGCTCGGCGGGGTCGGCCGCCATGTCGGCGAAGTTCCTGGGGTGCAGCTCGCCCGCGAGGACCCGGGCGAACTGGCCGCGCTGGGCGGCGACGCAGAGCGCGACGAGGACCAGGGTCGCCGACGCCGCCCAGCCGTGGAAAGGCTCCACCGGAGTGCCGCCCGAGGGGGCGACCAGCTCGACCAGGTCGGCGAGCGGCCCCGGCAGGGTCAGCGCCACGATCGACGCGATGCTCTCCCCCTCGGCCTGGTCGAAGATCACCACGCCCAGGGTGAGCACCACGAACAGCACGCCGAGCCGCCCGTACCAGCGCAGCAGCAGGGCCGGTACGCGGCGCCACAGGGAGGGTTGGTCCTCCGGCCCCCGCACCTTCGTACCGAGGAAGAGGAGCAGGGCCGGCGCCACGATGACGAGCAGCAGATACGAGCTGAGCACCGCCCCGAGCACCCACAGGAACAGAATCCCCGCCGCCCAGCCCAGTTCGAGCCGGCGGGCCCGCAGCGCGTGTGCGAGGACGCGGGCGGCGTCGAAGCCGAGGGAGGGCGCGGCGATCCGCTCCTCGTGCACGTACAGCTCGTCGATGACCGCTTCGCGGTACTCCGGGTCCAGGTAACTGCCCGCGCACAGCAGCCGGGTGGCCTCGCTCGCGCCGGGCGGGACGGCCGGTAGAGCGGGCGGCAGTCCGTCGCCCCCGGGCTCGGCCGGTCCTGACTGTGACGGCACCTGCGCCTGCTGCGACAACGCTCCCCCTGTGGGTCAACTGCCGTGCGACACGCCCGAGTTGACGATCAGTTGTGTGCGAGATCACATCATAGAGGAGCCGGGGGTGATGTGGCGTACGAAAAAACCTCCGCCCCGGCGACCGTCGAACGGCCGCCGGGGCGGAGGGAGGAAGCGCTGGGGAGACTCCCCTAGGGGTGCGGGACTCAGATGAGGCCGAGACCGCGCACGGCGTCGCGCTCCTCGGTGAGCTCCTTGACGGACGCGTCGATGCGGGCGCGCGAGAACTCGTTGATGTCCAGGCCCTGGACGATCTCGTACTTGCCGTCCTTGGTGGTGACGGGGAAGGAGGAGATCAGGCCCTCCGGGACGCCGTACGAACCGTCGGACGGGACGCCCATGGAGGTCCAGTCGCCCGCAGCGGTGCCGTTGACCCAGGTGTGCACGTGGTCGATGGCGGCGTTGGCGGCGGAGGCGGCCGAGGACGCACCACGGGCCTCGATGATCGCGGCGCCGCGCTTGGCGACGGTCGGGATGAAGGTGTCGGCCAGCCACTGCTCGTCGCTGACGACCTCGGCGGCGTTCTTGCCGGCGATCTCCGCGTGGAAGATGTCGGGGTACTGCGTCGCCGAGTGGTTGCCCCAGATGGTGAGGCGCTTGATGTCCTCGACGGAGGCGCCGGTCTTCTGGGCCAGCTGCGTCAGGGCGCGGTTGTGGTCGAGGCGGGTCATCGCGGTGAAGCGCTCGGCCGGTACGTCCGGGGCGGCGGCCTGGGCGATCAGGGCGTTGGTGTTGGCCGGGTTGCCGACGACGAGGATCTTGACGTCGTCCGCGGCGTGGTCGTTGATGGCCTTGCCCTGCGGCTTGAAGATGCCGCCGTTGGCCTCGAGCAGGTCACCGCGCTCCATGCCCTTGGCACGGGGGCGGGCACCCACGAGCAGACCGACGTTGGCGCCCTCGAAGCCCTTGTTCGGGTCGTCGAAGATGTCGATGCCCTTGAGCAGCGGGAACGCGCAGTCGTCGAGCTCCATGGCGGTGCCCTCGGCGGCCTTGACGCCCTGCGGGATCTCGAGGAGGCGCAGCTTGACCGGCACATCCGCGCCGAGCAGGTGGCCGGAGGCGATGCGGAAGAGCAGCGCGTAGCCGATCTGGCCGGCCGCGCCGGTGACGGTGACATTCACGGGAGTGCGGGTCATGGCGATCTCCGTTAAGACAGCTGGCGGTTGGGGCCCTGCCCCGGGTGCAGGATCTCCGTGCAGTCGCCGTCGTACCGATCGCTTCCTCGATGATCGATCTCTTGGCGTCAAGAGAGATCCACCGGTCAGGCTATACCGCCCCGCCCGAGCCGCACCGCCGGACCTGTGTGGCCCGGCCCACACCACCCGGCAGGCCGCCCCGTGCGTCGCTCTGACGGCGGCGGCCGCCGGCGCGGAGAACCGTGCCGACGGCCGCCGTCCGGGGCCGTCGGGTCCCGGACTCGCGTCCCGGAAGACCCGTGTTCCCGTGGGGGGGGTACCGAGCGCCTGCCCCGAGACGCGCCAGGCATTCCACCCTTTCGTGAAT
>NZ_JAAAHS010000187.1 GCF_009908195.1 Streptomyces boluensis
GGCTCCGCCCCCGGACCCCCGCTCCTCAAACGCCGGAGGGGCTGAATTTTCCGGACCGGGGCTGAATTTGCTGCGCTGGAGCTGAAAAGGTCAGCCCAGAATCAGCCCGTCCGGCGTTTGAGGACGAGCCCGGAGGGCGATCGGCGGTGCGGTGGGCCGCGGGGCGTGTCGAAGTAGGGGCCAAGGGGGACGTACCCCCAGCTCAGACGCCCCGAGCAACCCCGACCGTGCCGCCCCCGCGAGGTCCACGTACGATGGGGTGAGGCCGTGGCGTGTTCAGCCCGGCAGGGACCGCGTACCGGACCGTACGCAACTGGCCCTCCACTCTTCTTGGGAGAAGCGCAGCTCGTATGCCCACGCGCCATGACATTCGTAACGTCGCCATCGTCGCTCACGTCGACCACGGCAAGACGACCATCGTCGACGCCATGCTCAAGCAGGCCGGTGCCTTCGCCGCGCACGCCGCCGAGTCGCTCGACGACCGCATGATGGACTCGAACGACCTGGAGCGTGAGAAGGGCATCACGATCCTGGCCAAGAACACGGCCGTCAAGTACCACCCCAAGGATGGCGGCGAGGCCATCACGATCAACATCATCGACACCCCCGGCCACGCCGACTTCGGTGGTGAGGTCGAGCGCGGCCTGTCGATGGTGGACGCGGTCGTGCTGCTCGTCGACGCCTCCGAGGGCCCGCTGCCGCAGACGCGCTTCGTGCTCCGCAAGGCCCTTCAGCAGCGGCTGCCCGTCATCCTCTGCATCAACAAGACGGACCGCCCGGACTCCCGGATCGACGAGGTCGTCAACGAGACGTACGACCTCTTCCTCGACCTGGACGCCGACGAGGACCAGATCGAGTTCCCGATCGTCTACGCCTGTGGCCGTGACGGCGTCGCCTCGCTGACCAAGCCGGAGGACGGCACCGTCCCGGCCGACAGCGACAGCCTGGAGCCGTTCTTCACCACGCTGCTCCAGCACGTCCCCGCGCCGGAGTACGACGAGGGCGGCCCGCTGCAGGCGCACGTCACCAACCTCGACGCCGACAACTTCCTCGGCCGTATCGCGCTGCTCCGCGTCGAGCAGGGCGAGCTGCGCAAGGGCCAGACCGTGGCCTGGATGAAGCGCGACGGTTCGGTCTCGAACGTCCGCATCTCCGAGCTGATGATGACCGAGGCGCTCACCCGCAAGCCCGCCGAGGTGGCCGGCCCCGGTGACATCTGTGCCGTCGCCGGTATCCCGGACATCATGATCGGCGAGACCCTGGCCGACCCGGAGAACCCGGTCGCGCTGCCGCTCATCACGGTGGACGAGCCGGCCATCTCCATGACCATCGGCGCCAACACCTCGCCGCTGGTCGGCCGCGGCAGCTCCGGCAAGGGCGCGGACGCCAAGGCCTCGGTCAAGGACCGCAAGGTGACGGCCCGCCAGGTCAAGGACCGTCTGGACCGCGAGCTGATCGGTAACGTCTCGCTGCGCGTCCTCGACACCGAGCGCCCGGACGCCTGGGAGGTGCAGGGCCGCGGTGAGCTGGCGCTCGCCATCCTGGTCGAGCAGATGCGCCGTGAGGGCTTCGAGCTGACCATCGGCAAGCCGCAGGTCGTCACGCAGGAGATCGACGGCAAGACCCACGAGCCGGTCGAGCGCATGACGATCGACGTGCCCGAGGAGCACATGGGCGCCGTCACCCAGCTCATGGGTGTCCGCAAGGGCCGCATGGACAACATGTCGAACCACGGCTCCGGCTGGGTCCGTCTGGAGTTCGTCGTCCCGTCGCGTGGCCTCATCGGCTTCCGTACGGAGTTCCTCACCAACACCCGCGGTACGGGTATCGCGCACTCGATCCACGAGGGCCACGAGCCGTGGTTCGGCACCCTGCAGACCCGTAACAACGGTTCGCTGGTCGCCGACCGCGCCGGTTCGGTCACGCCGTTCGCGATGATCAACCTGCAGGAGCGCGGTGTCCTGTTCACCGAGCCCGGCACCGAGGTGTACGAGGGCATGATCGTCGGCGAGAACTCGCGCTCCGACGACATGGACGTGAACATCACCAAGGAGAAGAAGCTCACCAACATGCGTGCGGCTTCCGCGGACACCACCGAGAACGTGGTGCCGGCCCGCAAGCTCTCCCTGGAGCAGTGCCTGGAGTTCTGCCGCGACGACGAGTGCGTCGAGGTGACCCCGGAGGCCGTGCGTATCCGCAAGGTCAACCTGGACAAGACCACGCGTGCCCGCGCCGCCTCGCGCGCCAAGAACAGCTAAAGGCAGCCGCCAGCGGCTTTCCGACTGGCCCGACTCGACGCCCAACTTCGGCGTAGGGTCGGGCCATTCGGTGTTTTCGGGGCGGATTTCGGAGTAGGGTCTACGCGCCTTGAACGGTCCTTGCGCGGTTCGGCGCGTACCGCGGTTCGCGCAACTGATTTTGTCTCACCGGCCGTCCGGATTCCGGACGTTGCTGACCGATAGATGTGTAACGAGTCCGTTTCGCGGCCATCTATCTCGGATCGGTTTGTCCAGATTTCGGAAGATGTACACGTCAGGTGTGATCGAACCGAGACCAAAAGACTGTGGCCGGGTCGTAGCCCATGGCTAATAGTTGAGCGCGTAGAGCTCGGGTCAATGGGTCACGCGCTGTGGGGAGCGCCGACTCACGAGCACACGGGGTACATCAACTCTCGCCGTCAGGGGTGTCGGTGGGATTTCTCGTGCCCCCTCTTGTAGTGAACAAGTGGACTCATGAGGAGGAACCCATGCGCGGTGCCAAGAGCGCCAAGTGGGTCGCGATAGCCGGCGTCGTCGCACTGGGCGCGACCGCCTGTGGCGGTGGCGGCGAAGCGGGCAGTGACGACATGAACAAGGGGTCCGCCGACCCGAAGGGCATCGTCACCGCCCAGCTGAGCGAGCCGCAGAACCCCCTGCAGCCCGCCAACGCCAAGGAGAGCCAGGGCTCCCGTGTCCTGCGCACCGTGTTCGCCACGCTCGTCGACTACGAGCCCGGCACCGGCAAGCTGCAGTACATCAACGCCGAGTCGGTCGAGCCCAACAAGGACTCCTCCGTCTGGACCGTGAAGCTCAAGAAGGGCTGGAAGTTCCACGACGGCACCCCGGTCACCGCGCAGTCGTACATCGACTCGTGGAACTGGTCGGCCAACGTCAAGAACAACCAGACCAACTCCAGCTGGTTCCAGGACATCAAGGGCTACGAGGACGTCCACCCGGAGAAGGGTGACCCCAAGGCCGACAAGATGTCCGGCCTGAAGGCCGTCGACGAGACCACCTTCACCATCAGCCTCAACGGCCCGGTGTCGTACTTCTCGTACAAGCTCGGCTACGACGTGTGGGCCCCGCTCCCGGAGTCCTTCTTCAAGGACCCGAAGGCCGCGGGCGAGAAGCCGATCGGCAACGGCCCCTACAAGTTCGTCTCGTGGGACCACAACAAGCTGATCAAGGTCCGCAAGAACGCGGACTACAAGGGTCCGAACGCCGCGAAGAACGGCGGCATCGACTTCAAGAACTACACGACCGCGGACGCCGCTTACTCGGACCTGCGCTCGGACAACCTGGACTGGATCGAGCAGGTCCCGACCACCGCGCTCACCAACTACAAGCAGGACCTGGGCAAGCGCGCGATCGACGAGGAGTACTCCTCGATCCAGACGATCGTCCCGGCCTTCTACGGCAAGCAGTTCAAGGACATCGACCCGAAGGTCATCCAGGGTCTGTCCATGGCGATCAACCGTGAGCAGATCACCAAGACGGTGCTGCACAACTCCCGTACCCCGGCCGACTCGTTCGTCGCCCGTGGTGTGATCGGCTACAAGGCCGGTGCCGCCGGGGACATCGTCAAGTTCGACCCGAAGAAGGCCAAGGCCCTCATCAAGGAGGGTGGCGGCGTCCCGGGCAACAAGCTCTCGATCCAGTACAACGCCGACCAGGACCACAAGCCCTGGGTCGACGCGGTCTGCAACTCCATCAAGCAGGCCACCGGTGTCGAGTGCGTGGGCGCCTCCAAGCCGACCTTCCAGGCCGACCTGAACGCGCGTGACAAGAAGCAGGTCAAGTCCTTCTACCGCAGTGGCTGGGTGCTCGACTACCCGGTCAACTCGAACTTCATGAGGGACCTGTACGGCACCACCGCCGCCGGTAACACCAGCGGTTACTCCAACAAGGAGTTCGACGAGCTGGCCGCCAAGGCGGACAAGGCTCCGACCCTTGAGGAGACGGTGAAGCTGTACCAGGAGGCCGAGCAGCTCCTCGTCAAGGACATGCCGGGCATCCCGCTGTGGTTCTACAAGGTCAACAGCGGCCAGTCGACCAACGTCTTCGGCAAGATCCCCTACGGCCAGGACGGCGACCCGATCTTCACCGACATCCAGGTGAAGAAGAAGTAAGTTCCGGGACCGCAGGCCCGAACCGCCGCGCCCTCTTCGACAGGGCGCGGCGGTATCGGGCCGTAGGCGTAGGCCCGTAACTCTCCACCCCCCACCCGCGGTTGATGAAGAGTGCTGGCCGTCGCGACGGGACCCCTCACGGCATGGAGGCATGATGGGGCGCTACGCCGCCAGGCGACTGCTCCAGATGATCCCGATCTTCGTCGGGACGACTCTGTTGATTTTCCTCATGGTCCACATCCTTCCCGGAGATCCCATCCGGGCGATGTGGGGCGACAAGGCGGCCGACCCCGCTCAGGTCGCCGCACTGCGCCATGAGTTCGGGCTCGATCAGCCCGTATGGAAGCAGTACATCGACTACATGCTGAATCTCTTCCAGGGAGATTTCGGCAAGACCTTCGGTGGCCGTCAGGTCATCGACGTGATGACCGAGGCGTTCCCGGTGACGCTCCGGCTCACCCTGCTCGCCATCACCATCGAGATCATCGTCGGCATCGGACTCGGTGCCTGGGCGGGACTCAAGGCGGGCAAGGCCGCCGACTCGGGCGTGCTCATCTTCACGCTCCTGGTCATCTCGATCCCGGTGTTCGTGCTCGGCTACCTCGCGCGCTTCGTCCTCGCGGACGAGCTCGGCTGGCTGCCGCCGAACGTCCAGGACTCCACGAATCTCGCCGAGTTGTTCCTGCCGGCCTTCGTCCTCGCCATGCTCTCCATGGCGTACGTGGCCCGGCTGACCCGGACGACCTTCGCGGAGAACCTGCGCGCCGACTACATGCGCACCGCGCTCGCCAAGGGCCTGCCGCGGCGCCGCATCGTGGGCGTGCACCTGCTGCGGAACTCGCTGATCCCGGTGATCACCTTCATCGGCACGGACGTCGGCGGCTTCATCGGCGGCGCCGTCATCACCGAGGGCATCTTCAACGTGCAGGGCATCGGCAACCTGCTCTTCCGGGCGATCCAGACGAGCGAGGGCAGCACGATCGTCGGTGTGGTGACGGTCCTCGTCCTCGTCATTCTCGTGATCAATCTCGTCATCGACCTGCTGTACGCGGTCCTGGACCCGAGGATCCGGTATGCCTGACACCTCATCGACCACGCTCACGGCAACCGAGGAGACCGCGGCCGCCCCGGCCGATGTGGTCAAGACCGAGCAGCGCAAGCCCCGTTCCCTCTGGGGCGACGCGTGGTTCGAGCTGCGGCACCGCCCGATGTTCTGGGTGTCGGCCATCCTGCTCGTGATCCTCCTGCTGATCGCGGCTTTCCCGGGCCTGTTCACCAGCGCCGACCCCACCAAGGGCGACCTGACGAACCACTTCCTGAGCAAGCCCGAGCTGACGCACTTCTTCCAGCCCGACTGGTTCGGTTACGACGGCCAGGGCCGCTCCATCTACGCCCGCGTCATCCACGGCACCCGTAACTCGATCCTCGTCGGCGTGGGCGTCACCGCGGCGGTCACGTTCCTCGGCGGTCTGCTCGGCATGCTGGCGGGCTACTTCGGCGGCCTGATCGACTCGGTCATCTCGCGCCTCACGGACATCTTCTTCGGCATCCCGTTCCTGCTCGGCACGATGGTCGTCCTGAACGCCTTCACCGACCGCAAGGTGTACGTGGTGGTCCTTGCCCTCACCTTCCTCGGCTGGACCTCCATCGCCCGCGTCACCCGCAGTTCGGTGATCACGGCGAAGCAGGCGGACTACGTGACGGCCGCCCGCGCCCTCGGCGCGAGCACCACACGGATGCTGTTCCGGCACGTGATGCCGAACGCCCTCGCGCCGACCATCGTCGTCGCCACGATCGCCCTCGGCGGTTACATCTCGGCGGAAGCGACGCTCTCGTACCTCGGCCTCGGACTCTCCGAGCCGGCGATCTCCTGGGGCATCGACATCTCCGAGGCCTCCAAGGCGATCCGGGACAACCCGCACGCGCTGATGTTCCCGGCCGGAATGCTGACTCTCACGGTCTTCGCGTTCATCATGCTCGGCGACGCGGTCCGCGACGCCCTCGACCCGAAGCTGCGCTGAGGAGGGCGTACGTGACCATCATCGACAAGACCATGAGCGTCCCGGGCCCGCGCGGCGGGTCCGAGTCCGACGGCCCGCTGCTCGAAGTGCGCGACCTGCACGTCGAGTTCCACACCCGAGACGGTGTGGCCAAGGCGGTCAACGGCGTCAACTACACCGTGGACGCGGGCGAGACGCTCGCCGTGCTCGGTGAGTCCGGCTCCGGCAAGTCCGTGACCGCGCAGGCGATCATGGGCATCCTCGACATGCCGCCCGGCCGGATCCCGCAGGGCGAGATCCGCTTCCGCGGCGAGGACATGCTCACCATGTCCAACGAGGAGCGGCGCAAGATCCGCGGCCAGAAGATCGCGATGATCTTCCAGGACGCGCTCTCCGCCCTCAACCCGGTGCTCTCCGTGGGCTATCAGCTCGGCGAGATGTTCCGCGTCCACCAGGGCATGAGCAAGAAGCAGGCCAAGGCCAAGGCCATCGAGCTGATGGACCGGGTGCGGATCCCGGCCGCCAAGGAGCGGGTGAACGACTACCCGCACCAGTTCTCCGGCGGTATGCGCCAGCGCATCATGATCGCCATGGCGATGGCGCTCGAGCCCGACCTGATCATCGCGGACGAGCCCACCACGGCGCTCGACGTGACGGTGCAGGCCCAGGTCATGGACCTCCTCGCTGAGTTGCAGCAGGAGTTCAACATGGGCCTCATCCTGATCACCCACGACCTGGGCGTGGTCGCGGACGTCGCCGACAAGATCGCGGTGATGTACGCGGGCCGGATCGTGGAGACCGCGCCGGTGCACGAGCTGTACAAGCGCCCGGCGCACCCGTACACCCGGGGTCTGCTCGACTCGATCCCGCGCCTGGACCAGAAGGGCCAGGAGCTGTACGCGATCAAGGGCCTGCCGCCCAACCTGACCCGGATTCCCGGGGGCTGCGCCTTCAACCCGCGCTGCCCGAAGGCCGAGGACATCTGCCGTACGGACGTACCCGTCCTGCATCAGGTGTCCGAGCAGGGCGGCGGCGAGATCGCCGGCCGCGGCAGCGCCTGCCACTTCTGGAAGGAGACGATCCATGGCTGAGCTGAACAAGGGCGACGAGCCGATGGACGCGACGCCCAACGTCTCCGAGGTGGACGCGTCCGGCGCCGCGGCGACCGAGAGCGCGGCCGTCGAGGCGATCGAGGCGCCCGTCGAGCGCGGTGAGCCGATCCTTCAGGTGCGCAACCTGGTCAAGCACTTCCCGCTGACCCAGGGCATCGTCCTGAAGCGGCAGATCGGCGCGGTCAAGGCGGTCGACGGGATCTCCTTCGACCTGTACCAGGGCGAGACCCTGGGCATCGTGGGCGAGTCCGGCTGCGGCAAGTCCACCGTGGCCAAGCTGCTCATGCTCCTGGAGAAGGCCACCGCGGGCGAGGTGTACTACAAGGGCCAGGACATCACCCGGCTCTCGGGGCGCGCCCTGAAGGCAGTGCGCCGCAACATCCAGATGGTGTTCCAGGACCCGTACACCTCGCTGAACCCGCGGATGACGGTCGGCGACATCATCGGTGAGCCGTACGAGATCCACCCGGAGGCGGCCCCCAAGGGTGACCGTCGCCGCAAGGTCCAGGACCTCCTGGACGTGGTGGGCCTCAACCCGGAGTACATCAACCGGTACCCGCACCAGTTCTCCGGCGGCCAGCGTCAACGCATCGGTATCGCAAGGGGGTTGGCGCTCAATCCGGAGATCATCATCTGCGACGAGCCGGTCTCCGCGCTCGACGTGTCGGTGCAGGCGCAGGTCATCAACCTGATGGAGAAGCTGCAGGACGAGTTCAACCTCTCGTACCTCTTCATCGCGCACGACCTGTCCATCGTGCGGCACATCTCCGACCGGGTCGGTGTGATGTACCTCGGCAAGATGGCCGAGATCGGCACCGACCAGCAGATCTACGACCACCCGACGCACCCGTACACGCAGGCCCTGCTGTCCGCGGTGCCGGTGCCCGACCCGGAGGCCCGCGAGGGCCGTGAGCGGATCATCCTCACCGGTGACGTCCCCTCTCCGGCGAACCCGCCGTCCGGCTGCCGCTTCCGCACCCGCTGCTGGAAGGCGCAGGACAAGTGCTCCACCGAGGTGCCGCTGCTCGCGGTCCCGGAGCGCTTCAAGGGCGCCGACACCCCGGCGGCGCACGAGTCGGCGTGCCACTTCGCCGAGGAGAAGGACGTGGTGCACGCGGCCTGAGCGTCGACGTACAGCACCCCCCGGAAGCCCGCATCGGGCATCCGGGGGGTTTCTGCGTCTGAGGGGCCAAGGAAGCGGTCGTGGAGATGCGGGCCGTTCAGGGCTGGGGTGTATTGGGCCCTACTGGGGCGTATGTGCCCTGATCGGCAGTCGGCCTGAACGAGGAGGCACTCCATGCGCGGAGCCACGCACGCCAAGTGGGCCGTGTGCGCCGTCTCCGTCGCCCTCGCGGCGACGGCCTGCGGTGGCGGCGGCAGCGATGACGGTGCCGGGATCGTGCGGTCGTCCTGGGGCGACCCGCAGAACCCGATCGAGCCGGCCAACACCAACGAGGTGCAGGGCGGCAAGGTCCTCGACATGCTCTTCCGGGGTCTGAAGCGGTACGACCCGAAGACCGGCGAGGCCCAGGACATGGTCGCCGAGAAGATCGCCACCACCGACCAGCAGAACTTCACGGTCACCCTGAAGGACGGCTGGACGTTCAGCAACGGCGAGAAGGTCACCGCCAAGTCCTTCGTGGACGCCTGGAACTACGGCGCGCACATCGACAGCAAGCAGAACAACTCCCCGTTCTTCGCCAACATCGAGGGGTACGAGGACGTCCACCCGGAGTCCGGGAACGCCAAGGCCAAGACGATGTCGGGCCTGGTCGTGAAGGACGCGAAGACGTTCACGGTCAAGCTGAACGAGAAGTTCTCCAGCTGGCCCGAGACCCTCGGCTACCAGGCGTTCTCCCCGCTGCCCGAGTCCTTCTTCAAGGACCACGAGGCCTGGCTGGAGAAGCCGGTCGGCAACGGCCCGTACACGGTGGACTCGTACACCAAGGGCGCGTCGATGAAGCTGCGCGCGTGGGACGCGTACAAGGGTCCTGACAAGGCGAAGAACGGCGGTGTGGACCTGGTCGTCTACACCGACAACAACACCGCGTACACCGACCTGCTGGCGGGCAACCTCGACCTCGTCGACGACGTGCCGGCCAAGCAGTTGAAGAACGTGAAGGCCGACCTCGCCGACCGGTACATCAACCAGCCCGCGCTGATCATCCAGACCGTGGTCTTCCCGATGTACGACCCGCGGTGGGGCAAACCCGGCATGGAGAAGGTGCGCACGGGCCTGTCCAAGGCGATCAACCGGGACGAGATCACCAAGCAGATCTTCGAGGAGACCCGCACCCCGGCCACCGACTGGACCTCCCCGGCGCTGCACGAGAAGGGCGGCTACAAGGCGGGCCTGTGCGGTGACGCCTGTGAGTACGACCCGGAGCAGGCCAAGAAGCTGATCGAGGAAGGCGGTGGACTGCCGGGCGGCAAGGTCCAGTTGACCTCGAACGTGGACACCGGCTCGCACCGCGAGTGGATGGACGCGGTCTGCAACAGCATCAACAACGCGCTCGGCAAGGGCTCGGTGTGCACGGTGAACCCGGTCGGTACGTTCGCCGACTTCAAGAACCAGCAGTCCAACTTCAAGATGACGGGCCCGTTCCGCTCCGGCTGGCAGGCGGACTACCCGCTGATCCAGAACTTCCTGCAGCCGCTCTACGCGACCGGCGGCTCCTCGAACTACGGCAAGTTCGAGAACAAGGACTTCGACCGGCTCGTCCGCGAGGCCAACCAGGAGAGCGACCAGGCCGCGGCCGTGGCGAAGTTCCAGGACGCCGAGAAGATCCTCGCCGACCAGATGCCGGCCATCCCGCTCTGGTACCAGAACGGCTCCGCGGGCTACTCGGAGCTGGTCTCCGGCGTCCAGCTCAACCAGTTCAGCGTCCCGGTCTACGACCAGATCAAGGTCGACTGACCTTTCGCCGCCCTACGCAGGGAGACCCTTCATGGGACGCTATGTGATCCGGCGGCTGATCCAGATGGCCCCGGTCTTCATCGGCAGTACCTTCCTGATCTTCATGATGGTGTTCGCGCTCGGGGACCCGGTCGCCGCCCTCTTCGGGGACAAGGCGCCGGACCCCGCCACCGCGGCCCGTATCCGCGAGGAGCTCTATCTCGACCAGCCCCTGTGGAAGCAGTACCTGCACTACATGGGGCAGATCTTCCAGGGCGACTTCGGCACCGCGTTCAACGGCCAGCCGGTCACCGAACTCATGGCCGCCGCCTACCCGGTGACGCTGCGGCTCACCATGGTCGCCATCTTCATCGAACTCGTCGTCGGCATCACGCTCGGGGTGCTCAGCGGCCTCAAGAGGGGCCATTTCATCGACAGTTCGGTCCTCGTGCTCACCCTCGTCGTCATCTCCATCCCGACGTTCGTGAGCGGCTATGTGCTGCAGTACCTGTTCGGCGTGAAGTGGGACGTGATCCGGCCGACGGTCTCCGTGGACGCGCCCCTCAACGAGCTGATCCTGCCCGGCATCGTGCTCGCCCTGGTCTCCCTCGCGTACGTGACCCGGCTGACCCGTACGTCCATCGCGGAGAACGTGCGCGCCGACTATCTGCGGACCGCCGTGGCCAAGGGGCTGCCGCGGCGCCGGATCATCACCCGGCATCTGCTGCGGAACTCGCTGATCCCGGTGGTCACGTTCATCGGCACCGACATCGGCTCCCTCATGGGCGGCGCCATCGTCACCGAGACGATCTTCAACATCCATGGCGTCGGCTACCAGATCTACCAAGGCATCCTGCGCAACAACGCCCCCACCGTGGTGGGCTTCGTGACCATCCTGGTGATCGTCTTCCTGATCGCCAACCTGCTCGTCGACCTCCTCTACGCGGTCCTGGACCCGAGGATCCGTTATGCCTGAGCCGTACGACCCGCAGCAGGCCATCGCCCCGTCCGGCGCGGGCGGTGGCATGGATCTGGCGATGAGCGAGGCGGAGACGCTGGAGAAGACGCCGGGCGGGCCGCTGGGCACCGGGCCCGCGGGCAAGCCGCGCAGCCTGTGGTCCGACGCCTGGCACCAACTGCGCCGCAACCCGGTCTTCCTGGTCTCCTCGCTGCTGATCCTGTTCCTGGTGCTCATCTCGATCTGGCCGCAGCTCATCGCCAGCGGCGACCCGAACGAATGCCACCTGGCCGACCGCCAGTTGGGCTCGTCCCCCGGCCACCCCTTCGGCTTCGACAACCAGGGCTGCGACGTCTATACCCGTGTCGTGTACGGGGCCCGCGCCTCCATCACCGTCGGCGTCTGCGCGACCATCGGCGCCGCCCTGCTCGGCAGTCTGCTCGGCGGGCTCGCCGGGTTCTTCGGCGGCTGGTGGGACGCGCTGCTCTCCCGGATCGCCGACATCTTCTTCGGCATCCCGGTGATCCTCGGCGGCCTCGTACTGCTCCAGGTCGTCGTCAGTACGACGGTGTGGCCGGTGGTCGGCTTCATCGTGCTGCTCGGCTGGCCGCAGGTCTCCCGGATCGCCCGCGGCTCGGTGATCACCGCCAAACAGAACGACTACGTGCAGGCCGCGCGGGCCCTCGGCGCCAGCAACGGGCGGATGCTGCTCCGCCATGTCGCGCCCAACGCCGTCGCCCCGGTGATCGTCGTCGCCACCATCGCGCTCGGTACGTACATCGCCCTGGAGGCGACCCTGTCGTTCCTCGGTGTGGGCCTGCGCCCGCCCACCGTCTCCTGGGGCATCGACATCGCCAACGCCGCCCAGTCCATCCGCAACGCCCCGCACATGCTGCTCTGGCCCGCGGGCGCCCTGAGCATCACCGTGCTCGCGTTCATCATGCTCGGCGACGCGGTGCGCGACGCCCTCGACCCGAAGCTGAGGTAGCGCCCATGCCGTTGCTCGAAGTACGTGATCTGCACGTCGAGTTCCACACCCGCGACGGTGTCGCCAAGGCGGTCAACGGGGTGTCCTACTCGGTGGACGCGGGCGAGACGCTCGCCGTGCTCGGTGAGTCCGGCTCAGGCAAGTCCGTGACCGCGCAGGCGATCATGGGCATCCTCGACATCCCGCCCGGCAAGATCACGGGCGGCGAGATCCTCTTCCAGGGCCGTGACCTGCTGAAGCTCAAGGAGGACGAGCGGCGGAAGGTCCGTGGTGCCGAGATGGCGATGATCTTCCAGGACGCGCTGTCGTCCCTGAACCCGGTGCTGTCCGTCGGGGACCAGCTCGGCGAGATGTTCGTCGTGCACCGCGGCATGTCGAAGAAGGACGCGAAGGCCAAGGCGGTCGAGCTGATGGACCGGGTGCGGATCCCGGCCGCGAAGGAGCGGGTCGGGCAGTATCCGCACCAGTTCTCCGGCGGTATGCGCCAGCGCATCATGATCGCCATGGCGATGGCGCTCGAACCCGCGCTGATCATCGCGGACGAGCCCACCACCGCCCTCGACGTGACCGTGCAGGCCCAAGTCATGGACCTCCTGGCCGAGTTGCAGCAGGAGTTCCACATGGGCCTCATCCTGATCACCCACGACCTGGGGGTGGTCGCGGACGTCGCCGACAAGATCGCGGTGATGTACGCGGGGCGCATCGTGGAGCACGCCCCCGTGCACGACATCTACAAGGCCCCGGCCCACCCGTACACCCGGGGTCTGCTCGACTCGATCCCGCGCCTGGACCAGAAGGGCGAGGAGCTGTACGCGATCAAGGGGCTGCCGCCCAACCTGATGGCCATTCCGCCCGGTTGCGCCTTCAACCCGCGCTGCCCGCGCGCCCAGGACATCTGCCGTACGGACGAGCCGCCGCTGTTCCGTGTCACCGAGGACGGGGCACGGCGGAGCGCCTGCCACTTCTGGAGGGAGACGCTGCGTGACGCCTGAACCCGCTGGATCCGCTGAACCCATCCTCGAAGTGCGCGGCCTCGTCAAGTACTTCCCGCTGACCCGGGGCATCCTCTTCAAGAAGCAGGTCGGCGCCGTGAAGGCCGTCGACGGCGTCGACTTCGAGCTGGGCGGCGGCGAGACCCTCGGCATCGTGGGGGAGTCCGGCTGCGGCAAGTCCACCGTGGCGAAGCTCCTGGTGAACCTGGAACGGCCGACGGCCGGAGTGATCCGGTACAAGGGCGAGGACATCACGCGCCTTTCGGGGCGCGCCCTGAAGGCGGTGCGGCGCAACATCCAGATGGTGTTCCAGGACCCTTACACGTCCCTGAACCCGCGGATGACGGTCGGGGACATCATCGGTGAGCCGTACGAGATCCACCCCGAGGCGGCCCCCAAGGGCGACCGGCGGCGCAAGGTCCAGGACCTCCTGGACGTGGTCGGGCTCAACCCGGAGTACATCAACCGGTACCCGCACCAGTTCTCCGGCGGCCAGCGTCAACGCATCGGTATCGCCCGGGGGTTGGCGCTCCGCCCCGAGATCATCGTCGCCGACGAGCCGGTCTCCGCGCTCGACGTGTCGGTGCAGGCGCAGGTCATCAACCTGATGGCGAAGCTGCAGGACGAGTTCGATCTCTCGTACCTCTTCATCGCCCACGACCTGTCCATCGTGCGGCACATCTCCGACCGGGTCGGCGTGATGTACCTCGGCCGGATCGTGGAGATCGGCAGCGACGAGCAGATCTACGCGCACCCCACGCACCCCTATACGCAGGCGCTGCTCTCCGCCGCCCCCGTGCCCGACCCCGAGGCGCGGGAGCGGCGCGGGCGGATCATCCTCAGCGGCGACGTGCCCTCCCCGGCGAACCCGCCCTCCGGGTGCCGGTTCCGCACCCGGTGCTGGAAGGCGCAGGAGAAGTGCGCACGCGAGGTCCCGCTGCTCGCCGTACCGGAGTGGTTCCGCGCTGCCGGCGGACCCGCGGCCCACCCCTCGGCGTGCCACTTCGCGGAGGAGCAACACGTGGCCCCGTCCGG
>NZ_JAAAHS010000188.1 GCF_009908195.1 Streptomyces boluensis
GACAGGAACCACCACGATGAGCCGCACCCCGCACCCTCCGTACACGATCCGCCCCGCCACCCCGGCCGATGTGCCGGGCGCGCGCCGGCTGATGCTCGACACGTTCTACCGGGACTTCGGGTACGGCTACGTGCCCGCCTGGCACCGGGATGTCATCGAGCTCGACGCCACCTATCTGACCGACCCCCGGCATCTGCTCCTGGTCGCGCTGTACGACGGCGAGGTGGTGGCCACGACCGGCGTGCGGTCCGCGGGCCCGGCCCATCCGCCGCACCCGCGCTGGCTCGCCGAGCGCTACCCCTCGGGCAGCACCGCCCAGCTCGTCCGCGTCTACGTCCACCCGGACCACCGCCGCCACGGCCTCGCCCGCACCCTGGTGCACCGGGCCCGCGACTTCGCCGCGACGACTCCGGGATACGACTGCCTGTATCTGCACACCAACGTCAACGTCGAGGGCGCGGAGGCCTTTTGGCGCGGACTGGCGAAGGAGGTGTTCGACGCGCGCGGCACCGGCGAACACGGGGCCGGGGTGGGGACGGTGCATTTCGAGATGCCATTGTCCTGATACGCCGTTGCCCTGATACGCGGATGTCCTGATACGCGCCGACGGAACAACTCAACACAGCACCGCGTCGGCGGAGTTCTCCTCCGCCGACGCGGTCTTCCTCAGGAACTCTTCCGGTTACGCATTCGCCTGCGGTTTGTCATGCGGGACTTCCCGCGGGCTTTCCGGTGGATTCGGCTGCTGCTCTCCGTGCGGCGTTTCGGGTTCGCCGCTTCCGTAGGAGCCGAGGCCCCTGCCCCAGCGCGGCGAGTCCTGGTTGTCGCTGCGCCGGTCGCCCGAAGAGTGCAGGTTGTACGGCATCAGCCGCTCACTCTCGTTCTTGGCGTGCGGCACCTCGTCCGGCTCGCGCATCTCCCGGACCTCGCGGACCGCTCCGCCCTCCGGCAGATGCGGCTGCTCCTCCGCTGTCGGCGCCCTCGGCTCCCGCGAACGCACCACGTCGCCGATCCAGAACGACCAGATCAGCGCACCGACAATGATGAGGCCACCGAGCAGGGCGCCGATCTTCCCGAAGGTCGAACCGTTCACAGCCAGCTCGTACAGTCCGAAATCGGAGTTCGCCATGCGATCCTCCTTCTCTTCGTGCTGATCACCCGGGCCACCTTTTCCGCTCCGGCCCGAGAAAAGCCCGTACTCATTGTGCCCGAGGGATTACCGGAACGCTCTGTCGAGGGGCGAGCATCCAGTCCCGGAATTACTTCCAGTATGCGCCCGCACAGGAACGGCGGGTCAGGGGACTTCCACCTGGATACGCGCGACCACGGCGTCCCGCAGCACCAGGGCGCTCTCCTCGGCGCCGGGGAGGACCGCGTCGAGGCGCCGGAGGGGGCGGCCGTCGAGCGTCACGGTCCCGTCGAGCACCACGTACGCGATGGTGGCGGCGGTGGCCACCGTGACCGGCAGGTCCGCGTCGCCCCTGAGCACCTCGATCCCGCCGCGCAGCCCCGTACGCACCATGAGGTTGAGCGCCTGCGCGCACCCCTCCACGGCGACCGTGCTCACCCGCGCGTCCCCGGCGAACGACACGACCTGGGTGTGCCGGAGCTCGTGCTCGGTGCCGTCGATGGAGAGCCGCAGGCGTACGGGCGCGGCCGACAGCAGATACCGGTCCATGCCCGGCAGCGACGAGAACGGGCCGGTCGCCTCGATGTCGGCGAGGCTGAGCCGCCACAGCGTCGACTCCGTTGATCCTGCGGCGAGTTGGCGGTACACCTCACGCGTGCGGCCGCGCCCGTTGGCCCACGGCTGCGGGGCGAGCTCGGCGGTCCGGATCACCCGGGCGGCAACGGGGGCGGAGGGCTGGTGCGCGGAGGACATGGTGAACGACTCGTCTTCTCTGGTAGGGACTTGACCTGCTGACGGCTCGGGTCACACCGGCCGGTCGGGGCGGGCCTCAGCGGGCGGTGTCGGCCGGGACGTCCCCGTACGACGTGAGCAACTCGGCGAGGGTGGCGGCGAGTTCCGTACGGCCGTCGGCGTCGAGTCCGCGCAGGAGGCGGGCCTCGTTGGCGAGGTGGAGCGGCAGCACCCGGTCGATCACCTCCAGGCCTTCAGGGGTGAGCCGGATCCTGACCGAGCGGCGGTCGACGGCGTCGGGCACGCGCGTGACCAGGTTCTTGGCGGCCATGCGGTCGACCCGGAGCGTGATCGCCCCGGTGGTGACGAGCGACGCCTTGAGGAAGGTCCCGGCGGTCAGCTCGTAGGGCGCACCGGAGCGGCGCAGCGTGGACAGGATGTCGAACTCGCCCGGCTCCAGGCCGTGTTGGGCGAGGAACCCCTTGATCTCCTTGTCCCAGAGCCGGGACAGCCGCATGATCCGGCCGACGACACCGACCGGCGAGAAGTCCAGCTCCGGGCACTCCCGACGCCACTGATCGAGCACCGCTTCGACCGCGTCTCCGGCCGCCTCGTCGGCCACCTCGTCCGCCATGGACCCTCCCGAGCAGATAGCTGAGCGATAGATGAGCGCTCATTTAATTGACACTCACGCAAGTGCGAACTAGCTTAGCACTCACTTAATCGGCTCTCAGCTACCCCTCAGCCACCTCTGCCACTGACCCCTTCGGTACGTCCAAGGAGTAACCGTGTCCTATCCCGACCCCCGCTACTTCGGCGAGCGCGGCGAGATCAGTGCCGACTTCCGGCCCGCGAGCGCCGCACCCGACTTCACCGCCGCCGGCACCTCGTACCACTACCTGTCCACGACGGTCTCCACCAGCGGCGAGTACGGCCTGTACCGCGTGGACATGGGGCCGGAGTTCGGCGGTCCGAGCACGCACTTCCACAAGGCGATGTCGGAGTCGTTCTTCGTCCTGTCCGGCACGATGCGCCTCTACGACGGCAGCCGCTGGATCGACGCCACCGCGGGCGACTACCTGTACGTGCCGGTCGGCGGGCTGCACGCGTTCCGCAACGAGTCCGGTGAACCCGCCTCGATGCTCATGCTGTTCGCCCCCGGCGCACCCCGCGAGGACTACTTCGAGGGCGTCACCGAGCTGGCCGGGCTCCGCGAGGAGGAGCGCGCGGAGTTCTTCGTCCGGCACGACAGCTTCTTCGTCTGACCGTCGATCCTTCGCCAACTCCCCTCCCGTTGCCGGGAGTTCACTGGGCGAGGCGTTCCGCGAGCAGGAACGCGCCGATGAGGAGCATCATGGCCCCGGACGCCCTCGTCACGGCCCGCGCCGCCGAGGGCCTGGCCTTCAGGACGGTGCGGGCCAGCACGCCGACACCGAGGTAGACCACGGCACACGCGGCCATGTGGAGCGCACCGAGCAGCCCGGTCTGCGCGGCGACGGGCCAGCGGCTCGCTGAGTCGATGAACTGCGGGAACAGCGAGAAGTACAGCAGCAGCGCCTTGGGGTTGAGGCTGCTGATGCCGACGCCCTTGAGCGCGACCTGTCGCCGCGAGGCCGACACCACCTCGGTGGCCGCGACCGGGGTGGCGGGGCGGCGCAGCACTCCGACGCCGAGCCACATCAGGTAGACGGATCCGGCGACGGTCAGTGCGGTGAGGACGGACGACGAGCTCGCCACGATCATCACGAGTCCGGCCACGGCGAGCAGAGTGTAGCCCGCGTACCCGGCTATCAGCCCGGCGACCGCCGGGACGACCGAGCGGTCCCGCAGTCCGGCGGCGATGGCGTACGCCCAGTCCGCGCCCGGCGTGAGGACCAACAGCAGGTCCACTGCCAGAAATGCCGCCACCGTCGTCGTATCCATGGATCGTTCCCTCTCAAATTTCTTGCTCTGCGAGGGAAGATTAGGCGTGAAACGCCCGAATATGTTTCTGTCTTTTCTCCATGATCGCGTCTGGTGAGGGAGAATCTTCTCCATGGACGCCCTGGACCGGAAGATTCTGACCGAGCTGCAGCTCGACGGCCGTCTGACGGTCACCGAGCTGGCGGCGCGCGTGCGGCTGAGCGTCTCGCCGTGCCATCGCAGGTTGCGTGACCTGGAACGCGCGGGGGCGATCCAGGGGTACCGCGCGGTCGTCGACCCGGCGGCCGTCGGCCTGGACTTCGAGGCGCTGGTCTTCGCCACGCTGCGCTGGGAGGACCGGGACACGGTCGCCGCGTTCGAGGAGGCGGTGGCCGCCGTGCCGCATGTGATCCAGGCCCAGCGGCTGTTCGGCGAGCCGGACTACCTGCTGCGGGTCGCCACCGCCGACCTGGCGGCGTACCGGCAGCTCTACGACGAGCAGTTGGCCAAGCTGCCCGGTGTGCAGCGGCTGACCTCCACGCTTGTCATGAAGAACGTCGTCCACGACCGCCCGCTGCCCCAGTGAACAGGTATCGAACAGTGAACAGGTACCGAACGAGGATGCACATGCGACGCAGGGTTCTCTTCGGGGCGGTCGGTGCGGCTCTGCTCGCCACGCCCCTCCTCACCGGCTGCCAGGACGACGCGAAGGCGGGCACGGGCGGCGGCGCGAAGCCCAGGATCGTGAAGGACACCGACGACGAGGCGGTCGTCGAACTGTCCGACGGACGCCGCGTGTCCCTGCACTACGAGGACGGCACGGGCCTGCTCGAACGACACCAGAAGGCGAAGGGCGCGCCCTGGTCACAGTCGCGGACCGTGCACGCCACCAAGACCGAGCCGTGCCGGGGCATCGACCTGAAGGCCCGGCGCGGCACCGTCACCGTGCGCGCCGGATTCGGCCCGTACTGCCGGGACGGCGAGCCCCCGGCGCAGGCCGTCGCCGCCGTCGGCACCGGCCGGTTCGACGCCTGGGACACCCACATCTCGCGGGACCTGGACGGCTGGGAGCGGGTCGGCATCGCCGCCGACGGGGGCGCGGTCACGTTCCGCTCCGCCTCGTGGTCCAGTACGACGACGCTGCCCTGGCGCGCAGGCGAGGGTTTCGGCAAGCGGACGACCACGTACAAGAAGCTGGACGCGCGGTTCCTCGGCACCTGGCGTGCCGAGGACGGCAGCCACCGGGTGACGTTCCGGCAGGCCGCGCCCGACCGGCCCGCGACGGCGACGGTCGAGACGGTCGAGGGCACCCGGTGCGAGGTCCACATGGACCTCACCAACATCTGGAAGGACCGGGTCCAGCCGCGCGAGGGCACGCTGTTGGCGGGCGAGAGGACGAAGCACTGCCCGCCCGAGGAGTTCAACTCCGAGTACGTGGTGGCGAATCCGGACGGGCCCATGTCTCTGCGTGAGCTGGGCGGGACCCGGCCGCTTGTGACGTACCGGAGTCTGTGACCACCTGGGCGTCCGCCCGTCGCGGTGCCCTGCGCGCGGGCATCGTGGGTGCGGGCATCGTGAGTACGGCGAGGCAGCCGACGACGAGCGCGATGCCGCCCCACCCGAGGGGTGGCAGCCGTTCGCCCACGACCAGGACGGCGAGCACTGCGGCGACGGCGGGTTCGAGGAGCGAGAGCGTCGTCGCGGTGCTCGCCGGGACGTGCGCCAGGCCCCAGCCGAACAGGACGTACCCGAGGAACATGGGAACGAGGGCCATGTAGGCGCCGACCGCCGCGTTCGGCCAGGAGTCGAGCAGCGGCGCGCCGGTGACCAGGAGGACCGGCAGCAGGAGCACACCGCCGAGGCCGAAGACGCCGCCCATCGCTGCGCCCGCGGAGACCCCGCCGCTGATCAGCCGGTGCGCCGCCCACGCGTACAGGGCATAGGTGAGCCCGGCGAGCAGGCCGAGCCCGACACCGAGCACCGTCTCCCCCACGGACCGGCCACCCGTGCCGGAGTGCGCCTGGGCCGCCTCGGCCACGCACAGCAGCGCCGTCCCGCTCAGGCCGAGCGTGGCGCCGAGCAGCCAGCGGCGGGTCAGTCCGCGCCCGTCCACGACACGTTCGACGAGGGCCGAGGCGAGCGGGGCCGAGCCGATGGACACCACCGTGCCGGCGGCGACCCCGGCGAGGTGCATGGAGCTGTAGAACGCGAGCGGGTAGACGGCCACCGCGACCGCGCCGAGCAGCAACACCCCGCGCCGCGCCCGCAGTTGAGGTGCTTCCCTGGCGATGCGCGGGGCGGCGACCAGGGCCTGGAGGAGTCCGCCGAGCCCCATGGCGACGGCCCCGATCGCGAGCGGCCCCACACCGGGAGCGAAGGTCGCGGCGGTCCCTGTGGTGCCCCACAACACGGACGCGGCGAGCACACAGAGCGCCCCCACGCCGACGGATCCCGACGCCCGCCCCGCACGCGGCCGCTGCTCTGCGCGCCGCTGTTCCACGGGCCGCGTCACAGTCGTCGGTCCAGCAGGTCAGCCGCGATCGTCCGCGCGTGCTCGATCCGCGTACCCGCGCCCTCGAGTCCCGCGCGGGTCATCGCACCCTCAAGGAGGAAAGCCAGGTGCTCCGCGAGCGCCCGCGCCTCCTCGGGCCGCTCGGGCAGCAGCTCGTCGAGGTGTCCGGCGAGCAGCGCCTCGACCTCTTCCTTGTGCCGGCGCACCACGGCCCGCCCCTCGTCCCCCGCGGGCAGCTCGGCCGCCGCGTTCAGCAGGCCGCAGCCGCGGAAGCCGTGCTCGTAGGCGTGGGCCGCGTGATCGGCGTACGCGTCGAACACGGCGAACACACCGTCGCGCCCGGTGCCACGGCCGGTGCCACGGCCGCCGTCGGCCGCTTCGAGGCGTCGCCGGTAGAGGTCGAGCCACTCCTCGTGCCGGGCATCGAGGTAGGCCCTGACCAGGTCGGACTTGGAGGAGAAGTTGTTGTAGAGGCTCATCTTCGCGACGCCCGCCTCGGCGGTGATGGTGTCGATGCCGGTCGCCGCCACCCCGTCCGCGTAGAAGCGTCGCGCCGCCGCGTCGAGCAACCGCTGACGCGCGGCGCCCCGCCGTTTCCTGGGCGGCGCCCCCGAAGCCTCGGCCCCGGCCCCGCTTCCGCTCTCACTCATCCCGGACTCCTTAATTGGGTAGATCAGTCTACCTAGTTAACGGAGTGCGGTGCCGCCCGCGCCAGGAAGGAGCACTCTGGGGGTATGAATGCCCCGGTAGTCGTCCACCCGCCGCAAGGAACCGGGGGGCGCCGGGTCACCGCGGGCGGCGAGATCCTCGGGCTCGCTCACAGTGACCAGGACCTGATCGAGTTCCTGCGCCGGGCCGGGCTGCCCGAGGCCGGGCGGATCCTGGACGACGAGGCGTGGGTGACGTGGCGCGGCGGCCACGCCCACCACTACGAGGCCGCCTGACCGCTCCGCGAGGCCGCCCCTGACCGCTCCTCGTCAAGGCCACCGGTACCGGGCAATCCACTCCTCGTCAGGGCCGCCGGTACCGGGCAATGCCTCGCCGGGCACGCACATGACAAACTCGGCCTGCGCGTCGCCTCCAGGCCCCGGCACGGTCGGGGAACCTTCCCGTTCCGCTCCCCGTCTTCCGGAGCGGCGGTGGCCGGGTACGAAGCCCGCTGCCGGGCGCGCGGAACCCATGGTGTGGGATGAGCGCGCGGCAGGGCCGTGCAGCGGCGTCTGCGGAGACGAGAACAGCGACAGAAGTGGGGGAAGACGTGGCGCGAGCGCGGGCACACAGAGTGCGGGGCGTGGCTGAGGCCGTGGCGTCCGGTGCCGATCCGCGGCAGTTGGCCGAGGACGAGGTACGGCGGCGGGCCGGGCTCTCCGGCAAGGGCCGGGGCAAGGGCGCGGGCTCCGGTGAGGGCCGGTACGACGAGGCCGAAGAACAGGGCATGGACCCCGCGGACTTCCCCGCCGCGCGCGAGCAGGGCGGCTCCATCGACACCGTCATGGTGCAGAAGACCGTGTCGCTCGACGACGCGGGCGAGGCCCTGAACCGCAGTGAGCAGCAGCGCGACGGCCTTGAGAAGGTGCACGCCATCTGCCCGATGGTGCTGCCCAGGGGCCGTTCGTTCCTGAGCATGCTGCCGGTTCTGATGCTGCCCGTGCTCGGTGTGGTCGGGACCGTGGTGGTCGCGGCGACGGACGACTCGCCGCTCACCAACCCGCTGTTCGGCCTGCACTACTGGGTCATCGCGGTGCTCGCCGTCGCCTTCGTGTGGTGGCGCCAGGGCATGGTGATGGTGCCGGACGGCTGCCACGCCCTGATCACCCGCTTCGGCAAGCTGGAGAAGGTCGTCGGGCCCGGCCGGGTCGTGCTGCTGAGCCCGTGGAAGCGGGTGTCGTACATCGTCAACACGACGCGTGAGTACCCCTTCAACGCACCTGTGCGCGAGGCCCCGACCAAGGGCGGCGTGAAGGCGTCGATCGACCTGTTCATCCAGTTCCGGATCAGCGACCCGACCGAGTTCGTGTACACCCTCGGCGCGGTGCGCGGCTTCGAGGAGAAGCTCAGCAACGCCGTCAGCGAGACCATCCGCTCCCTCATCTACGAGCAGGAGGCGGCCGGGATCTACGACATGGTCGGCGAGGACACCGGGCGGCTCCTGGAGCAGCTGAACCAGCAGTTCCGTCCGGCCGTCGAGCTGACCAACGCCAACATCACGCACGCCGAGCCGTCCGACCGTAACTACCGCATGGACCTGGCGGCCCCGGAGATGGTGCGGGTCGCCAAGGAGGCGTACACCCACGAGTACGCGCTGCAGTTGCGCAAGGAGCAGGACGAGGGCGATCTGAGCAAGGAGCTGGCGACCAGCCAGGAGACGCTGTCCGCGATCCAGGCCGACATCGCGCAGTACCAGGCGCAGATGGACACCGCCGTGGAGCGCGAGACCAACCGCGCCCACGCCCTGGCCCGCCAGCGTTACGTACAGGCCGAGTCGGAGGCCAAGGCGAACGCCGCGCTCCTGGAGGCGCAGGCGCTCGACATCCGCGCGGTCACCGCGGCGGAGGCGCCGGAGATCCTCGAATACCGCTACCAGCAGCAGGTGTTCGACACCCTGGAGCAGGTCGCCGACCATCTGCCGCGCCTGGTGCGCATCGGCGGTTCGGCGGACGGCGACGGCGCGGCAGGCGTCGACTTCCTGCAGCTGGCCCGCGAGTTGGTGGGCGAGCGCGGCACGGAGCTGTTCTCCGACGAGGACATGGCGGCCGTACGGGCCCGGCTCGGCGAGGTCAACGACCGGATCGCCGCACGGGAGACGGAGATCAACGCGCTCCTGCAGGCCGTCGAGACGGAGCGTCCCACCGTGCCCGCGGCCCGCACCGAGGTCCCCGGCACCGTCGCCGCGGACTCCCCGGACAACGAGACGATCGCCACGATCGGGACGGACGAGTCGTCCGAGGAGGCCGGCCAGTGAGCAGCGCACGTTCCCAGCAGCGGTCGGTCATCTCCGAGCGGGTGGCCGCCTGGAGCGATATCGCCCAGCTCCTCCGTGGCGGCGAGGCCGGCACGCTGATCCCCGTGATCATTCCCCGGCACCGGCGCAGGCTGTGGTGGATGCTGCCGCTGTGGCTCGGCGTCTTCGCCCTGCTCAGCGGTGTGATGCTGAGCCTGCGCGGCGCCGGTACGGACGGGGTGTCCGACCTCGCGTACGGCGCGCTCGCCGCCATCTCGTACATCGGCGGTGTGGTGCTGCTGCTTATCGGCGGCCTGTGGTGGTGGCGCTCCTCGATCGTCGAGATCGAGCAGGGCACCAACGGTGTCCTGACCCGGTACGGCGCGGTCACCCGCACTCTGGACGCGGGCCGGCACTACCTGTGGCACCCGTGGTCGCGGGTGGACTTCGTGGTCGACGTGGCCACCGAGATCCCGTACTCCGCGCCGGTGATGGCCTGCCCGACGCAGGAGAACGTGCCGCTGCGGTCGATCGAGTTCTTCCTGAAGTTCCGCATCACGGACGCGGTGCACTTCGTGCGGACCATCGGCGCGGGCAACTTCGACCTGGTGCTCTCCAGCGCCGTGCAGGACGCGATCCGGCAGCGCGCCCGGCTCATCCACACCGAGCGGGCGTACGACCTGCGCGGCTCGGACGTGGCCGACATGCAGGAGCTGCTCAACCGTCAGCTCTCCCGCTACGGGGTGCGCATCACCGGCTCCAACATCCCCGATGTGCAGCTGCCCGCGCAGTACCAGCAGCACCTGGCCACCCGTGAGCAGGTCGCCAAGGAGCGCACGGCGTACGAGCAGGAGTGGGGCCTGACCCGCAAGCGCCGTATCGACCAGCTCGGTATGGACATCGAGCGGGCCAAGAAGGTCCGCGACGCCCGCATCGTCGAGGTGAAGGCCGCCCTGAACCGGGCCCGCGAGGAGGTCGCGCAGCTCCTCGAGCAGCAGGAGACCAACGCCCAGCGGGTGCGCTTCGAGATCGAGACGCGTGGCCGCAGCGGTCTGATCTCCGCCGAGAACGAGGCCCGCGCGCAGCGCGCCCTCGCCAAGGCGTACCGCGACAACCGTGCGGTGCTCCAGTACGAACTGGCCCGCCGTCGCCTCGAAGTGGGCGCGGAGCTCGCCTCGAAGGCGCCGCAGCCGGTGGTCGTACGCACCGACGGCGGCGGCGACACCTCGGCCCTGTCGACGCTGCTCGCGGCGCAACTGCTCCCCCGGCTGACATCAACTCCCCAGGCGCTGCCCGCCGTTGACGCCCGGCAGTTGGGGAACCTGGTGCGCGGGGAGGACGCCGACGGCGAGGAGTAGGGCCGAGGAGCAGGCCTGTGGTCCGGCGGCGTCAGTCGTCGTCGGACCACTGGTCGAGGAGCGTGTCCACGGCCACCTCTGGTTCGGGTTCGGGCTCCAGGAGGGACTGTTCGGTCCAGATGACCTTGCCTCGGGCGGTGTAGCGGGTGCCCCAGCGGGTGGAGCACTGGGCCACCAGGAACAGGCCGCGGCCGCCCTCGTCGGTGGTGGCCGCGCGGCGCAGGTGCGGCGACGTGCTGCTGGCGTCCGAGACCTCGCAGATCAGGGTGCGGTCGTCGTTCAGGAGCCGCAGCCTGAGCGGCGGGATGCCGTAGCGGATGGCGTTGGTGACGAGCTCGCTGACGATCAACTCGGTGGCGAACGCGGCGTCTTCGAGCCCCCAGGCCTCGAGTCGGCGGGTGACGTCGGCCCGGATCCGGGATACGGCGGCCGGGTCGTCCGGCACGTCCCAGGAGGCGACCTGCTCCGGGTCGAGGAGCCGGGTGCGGGCGACCAGGAGCGCGATGTCGTCGGAGGGGCGCTCGGGCCACAGCGCGTCCACGACGGCGGTACAGGTCTCCTCCGGGTCGCGGTCGGGGCCCTCGGCGAGGACGCCGCGCAGCAGCGCGAGGCCGGTGTCGATGTCCCGGTCGCGGTTCTCGACGAGCCCGTCGGTGAACAGGACGAGCCGCGAACCGGCGGGCAGCCGCAGCGTGGCCGTCTCGATCGGCAGCCCGGCGCCGAGCCCGAGGGGCGGCGACACGGGCACGTCGGGGAAGGTGACGGAACCGTCGGGCTGGACGAGGGCAGGGCCGAGGTGCCCGGCACGGGCGACGGTGCACACCCCGGCGGCCGGGTCGTAGATCGCGTAGAGGAACGTGGCGCCGGTGATGTCCGGCTCGTCGCTGTCCGTGGCCTCCGCGGTGTCGATGTCGGCCACCAACTCGTCGAGGTGGGCGAGGAGTTCGTCGGGCGGCAGGTCGAGCGCGGAGAAGTTGTGCACCGCGGTGCGCAGCCGTCCCATGGTGGCCGCCGCGTGCAGGCCGTGCCCGACCACATCACCCACGACCAGGGCGACGCGCGCGCCGGGCAGCGCGATGACGTCGTACCAGTCGCCGCCCGCGCCGCCCTGCGCGGGCAGGTAGCGGTGGGCCACGTCGAGGGCGGTCGGGGCGGGCAGGGCGCGCGGCAGCAGGCTGCGTTGCAGGGTGACGGCGAGGGTGTGCTCGCGGGTGTAGCGGCGGGCGTTGTCGATGGACATGGCGGCCCTGGCGGCCAGTTCCTCGGCGAAGGTCGAGTCGTCCGCCTCGAAGGGCGGGGAGTCGCCCTGCCGCCAGAAGGTGGCCGTCCCCAGGATCCGCCCCCTGGCCCCGAGCGGCGCGGAGATCATCGAGTGGAAGCCCTGCTGCAGGATGTCGCGGGCGCGTGCGGGGTGCTGGGTGCGCCAGTCCTGGTCGGCGGCCAGGTCCGGTACGAGTACGGCGTGCCCGCTGTTGATGCCGAGGGCCGCGGGCGCGGTGGGCACGAACCGGATCAGTTCGCCCACGGGGTGGAACGGCTGGTCCCCGTCCGGGCCGACCATGGCGGTGCGGCGCATCTCGGTGCTCGTCCCGTCGGGTTCCTCGCCGCGCAGCACCGGCTCGAGCAGTTCGACGGTGACCAGGTCGGCGAACCGGGGAACCGCGACCTGGGCCACTTCCTCGGCGGTGCGCACCACGTCCAGGGTGGTGCCGACCCGTACCCCGGCGTCGTAGAGGATCTGCAGCCGTTCGCGGGCGACCTCGGCTCGGCCGGTCAGGGCGCGGAGTTCGGTGGTGTCGCGCAGGGTGGCCACGCAGCCGGAGGTGCGGCCGTCGGGGGTGACGGGTCGTACGTTGACGGCGAGCAGCCGGTCGCCCGC
Organism: Streptomyces boluensis; assembly: GCF_009908195.1. Classification (GTDB taxonomy): domain Bacteria; phylum Actinomycetota; class Actinomycetes; order Streptomycetales; family Streptomycetaceae; genus Streptomyces; species Streptomyces boluensis. The sequence goes on from NZ_JAAAHS010000188.1 coordinate 12,454, forward strand.
CGGGTGCACTTCGTCGCTGGCCGTCCGCCCGGCGGCGAGGAGTTCGCCGATGCCGGGCTCCAGGTCGAGTGCGGTGACCGGGTGCCGTTCCGCGTCGGCGGGCAGGGCGAGGAGGCGGCGTGCCTCGTCGTTGGCGAGGAGCAGCCGGCCGTCGCCGCCGACGATGAGGACGCCTTCGCGGACGGCGTGCAGGACGGCGTCGTGGTGCTCGTACATCCGGGTGATCTCGGTGGGGCCGAGGCCCCGGGTCTGGCGCCGCAGCCGCCCGCTGACCAGGGCGGCCCCGAACCCGGCGAGGACGAGCGCGCCGCCCGCCGCGGCGAAGAGGACGGGGAGCTGCCGGCCGACCGCGGCGTTGACGTTCTTGACGGTGATCTCGGGGTAGACGATGCCGGCGACGGAGCCGTCGGCCCGGAAGACGGGGACGGCGGCGTACACGGTCCGGCCGATCGGGCCTTCGTTGATCTGCGTGATGGCGTAGCCGCGGGCCGCGGGCTCGAACGGGCCGACGACGTGTTTGCCGATCAGGGCGGGGTCGCGGTGGGCGAGCCGGATCCCGGCCGGGGTGGACACCACCATGTTGTCGACGCCGGACCTCTTGCGGGCCGCCTCGGCGCGCGGCTGCAGTTCACCGGTCGGGTCGGGGCCGTCGATCGCCTCGGCCGTGCCGGGGGCGTTCGCGAACGCCGCGCCGGTGCTGAGCACCTGGTCACGGGCGGCTTGGGTGCCTTGGTACCGGGCCTGCAGGACGAGCGCCGTCACAGTCGCGACGACGAGCAGGACGACGACGCCGACCTGGAGCAGAAACACCTGGCCCGCGACGCTGCGCGGGCTCAGCACGGACCGCAGACGCGGACGCGGACGTGAACGCGGGCGCGGGCGCGGGTGCGCTTCGGGCGAGTGGGGCGGGCGCTCCGGCCCGCCCTCTGATCGCCTTGAGAAACGGCGGAAATTCCTCATTTCGTTCATTTTCCCACTCGCGGACGGCCTGCCGCGGGGCGAGATTCGCTCCGCTCATTCCGTTCGTCCCCTGAGGCGGTGACCGCCGAGCCGGACGACCATCGCCGGGTCGTGGTGGTCGAAGAACAGCGACGCCCCGGTGTCCAGGGTGGCGATCCGGGCCATCTGGTCGGCGGTGAGGTCGAAGTCGAAGATGTCGAAGTTCTCCGCCATGCGCTCGGCGCGTACCGACTTGGGGATGGCGACGACATCGCGCTGAATGAGCCAGCGAAGCACGACCTGCGCGACGGACTTTCCGTGCTCGGCGCCGATCTCGCTGAGCAGCGGGTTGCTGAACAGGTTGTTGCGGCCCTCGGCGAAGCCGCCCCAGGACTGGATCTGGACGCCGTGCTCGCGCATCAGGTCCTGGTAGGCGGCGCGCTGGAAGAACGGGTGGGTCTCGATCTGGTTGACGGCGGGGGCGAGTTCGTTGTTGATGATCAGGTCGAGGAGCCGGTCGGGATAGAAGTTGGCGACACCGATCGCCTTCGCCAGACCCTCGTGCTGGACGGCCTCCATGGTCCGCCACTGCCCGTACACATCGCCGTACGGCTGATGCATCAGATACAGGTCGAGGTAGTCGAGACCGAGCCTGCCCAAGGAGGTCTCGAAGGCGCGCAGGGCGTTGTCCTGGGCGGGGGCCTCCTGGACCCACAGCTTGGTGGTGACGAACAGCTCGGCGCGCGGGATGCCGCTGCCCTTGATGGCGCGGCCGACGGCCTCCTCGTTTCCGTACGCAGCGGCCGTGTCGAGCAGCCGGTACCCGGCGACGAGAGCATCGGAGACGGCCTGCTCGGTCTGCTCGGGCGGGATCTGGTAGACGCCGAAGCCGAGGACGGGCATCTCGACGCCGTTGCTGAGGGTGACGTTCCGCATGGGCATTCCTTCGTACGGGGTGGGGCCTGTCGTACGG
>NZ_JAAAHS010000189.1 GCF_009908195.1 Streptomyces boluensis
ACGTGCCCCCGTCGCCCGCCGGAGGCGCCACCGCCCACCACCTGGTCCTGCTCCAGCACTGCCCCGGCGAGACCGCGGAACTCCACGTGACGGACGCCCGGACCGGCAAGGTCGCCTGGACGAAGAAGGTCGGGAAGTGGCGGCAGAACATCAGGCTGCAGACGCACCGCGGCGCGATCGGCGTGACCCTCGACGACGAGATCAAGGTGTACGCGGAGTCGGGCGGTCAACTGCTGCACCGCACCGCGGCCCCCGGCACCGAACTGGCCCTGACCGGCGAGGCGAACGGCACGCTGTACCTCGACGAGACCGACATCGACGACCGGTCGGTCACCCTGCACGCCGTACGCGCCGGCACCACGACGAGCCGGTGGACCCTGCGCCAGGGGCCCCTGATCGGCATGACGCACATCTCCGACGGCCTGATCGTCGGCGGCACGGACGCCGAAGGCGCGTACGACGGAGACCTCCGCTGGCTGCCCGGCGACGCGCGCGTCCAGGGGCCAGGGGCGAGCAGCCTGACGGACGTCGACGGGCACCGCAGCGACCGTGTCCCGTGGCCGGTCGCGGGGGCGTTCGTGGGCATGAGCGGGGACCTGCTCGTCGTCCGCAGCGACGAGAAGGACGGCACCCGCTACACCGGGCTCCGCCCAGGGCGCCGTGCCCTGGACGCCGAGCACCCGGCGGCCCTCGGCGGAGTCGCGCGGAAGGACTGGCCGGACGCCTGCGGCCTGGTCGACGGGAAACTCCTCGCGGGGCTCGACCCCGGCTATGTGAAGCTCCCGGTGGCGAAGAGTCGTACGGTCCTCGGCGCCGAGCTGCCGCACCCCAGTGAGTGCCGCTTCGCCACCGAATCCGGCTCCGACAGCGACATCTTCTCCGTCACCGTCCGCTGGGTCGCCCCCGATGAGCAGGCCGCGCGGACCTACGCCGCGAACGCCGTTCCCTGGGGCTGCAGTCCGGCCCTCGGCGGCTGCGTGACCGCCGAGATCAGCCGGCCGCGGAGCGGGGTCGCGCTGTACACGTACCGGACAGGGCTTGCGGCGAAGCCCGTGGCGCACGCGACCGTGGCCGTCGGCCGGTACGTCTTCGGCGTCAGCGCGGGCACCGATGAGCCGCGGGTGCGGGAACGGGTGCGACGGGTGGCGCTGCACCTGTCGCGGCACACCGAGGCGGATTCCGGCTCCTGAGCTCAGGCCCCGGACACGCCCGCCTGCGGCACCGTCTCCGGCCAGCGCTCGAACCACCGCTGGTCGTCCTCCAGTTGGGAGGCGAGGGAAACGAGCAGGGGTTCGCTGTGGGCCGGGCCGAGGAGCTGGGCGCCGAGCGGGAGGCCGCCCGGTGCGAAGCCCGCCGGGACGTTGACGCCGGGCCAGCCGAGGACGTTCCACGGCCAGGCGTACGGGCAGGCCGCGATCATCGCCCGGTCCGTGGCGATGCCGCCCATCGCCGCGATCGTGCCGATCCGGGGCGGGGGAGTGGCCGTCGTCGGCGCGAGCACCACGTCGTAGCGCCGGAAGACCGCGCCCACCCGCCGGTGCAGGCCGGCCTCCGCGCGGCGTGCCCAGCGCAGCGGCGCCCCGCCGAGCGCGCGGCCGAGCCGGGCCGCGTCGCGGGTGCGCGGGTCGAGCAGCGCCGGGTCCGGCACCCGGCCGGCCCACTCGGCGATCCCGGCCGTGGCGCGCGGCACGAACGTCAGGCCGATCGGGCCGTACGCCGGATCCGCCTCCTCGACCTCGTGGCCGAGCGCGGTGAGCCGGTCGGCGAGCGCGTACACCGCTGCCCTGACCACCGGCGTCAGCTTCTTCGGGGTGGCCGTGAACGGCATCCGCGTCGACAGCGCGATCCGCAGCCGCCCGGGGTCACGCCCCACCGCGTCGCTCACCCGCAGCGCGGGCGGCCGGTGCCGGTCGCCGGGGTGGCTGCCGCTCGCGCAGTCGAGCAGCAGTGCCGCGTCCTCGACGGTCCTGGCGAGCGGGCCGTCGACGGTGATGCCCTGGAACGCCTCGGGGTGCGGCCAGGACGAGATCCGGCCGCGCTGCGGTTTGATGCCGACGAGATGCGTCCAGGCCGCCGGGATGCGCACCGAGCCCGCGCCGTCCGAGCCGAGCGCCGCGGGCACGATCCCGGCCGCGACCGCGGCCGCCGAACCGCCGGACGAACCGCCGGGCGTGTGGCGGGTGTTCCACGGGTTGCGGGTGTCGCCGAACGCGGGCCCTTCGGCGTGCGGCCACTGCCCCAGCTCGCAGCTGTTGGTCTTGCCGACGACGACCGCCCCGGCCGCGCGCAGCCGCCGTACCGCCTCCGCGTCCGCGGTGGCCGGCGGGAAGTCACCGGCGCAGCCGAAGGCGGTCGGGGCGCCCGCGACATTCATGTCGTCCTTGACCGCGACGGGCACCCCGAGCAGCGGCAGCCGTTCGCCCGCGGCGAGCCGCGCGTCGGCGGCCGTGGCCGCGTCGAGCGCCGCGTCGGCGAGCGGCAGCCGGAAGGCGTTGAGCGTCGGCCGCGTCGCCTCGATCCGGGCAAGGGCCCGCTCGACCAGCTCCCGCGAGGTCACGTCACCGTCGGCGAGCGCCCGCGCGGTGCGCGCGAGACCTGCGGAGCGGTCGGGGGTCATGGGGGCACCTCTCGGAGGGGTCGTGGCGATGCCACTCGGGTTACTCGTTCGTACGCACGAACGTTAGCGGTGAGCGGCCGGATTCGGTATGCCTGTACGGGAGTTGGCGCAGGTCGGCACGGTGCCGGGCGGCGGGTGGGTGCCGGTCGCGGCGGGCGCGCGGGTGTCTGCGAAGATGCGGACGTCATGGTGCAAATACCGGAACGGCGGATCCCGGAGCAGTCGGCGCGGCGGGATGCGGAACGGGTGCGGCCCGTGCCGACCAGCGCCGACGTGGCACGGCTCGCCGGGGTCTCCCGCGCCACCGTGTCGTACGTCCTGAACAACACCACCGCGGTACGGATCAGCGCGCCCACCCGGCGCCGCGTCCAGGAGGCCGCCGACGCGTTGGGGTACGTCCCGCACGCCGCCGCGCGCAGCCTGCGCGCGGGCCACAGCCGGATGGTCCTGATGCCCGCCCCTTCGGTTCCCGTGGGCGCCCTCTACAGCCACTTCTTCAACGAACTCCAGTGGGCCCTGCGCCGACTCGACTACACCGTGGTGCAGTTCGGCAGCCTCGGCATGAGCGGTGACGACGCCGCCCGCGCCTGGGCCGAACTGCGCCCCGTCGCCGTCCTCGCGCCCGGCGACGGCACCCTCACCCCGCGCGGGGTGGACGTGCTGAAGCGGTCCGGGGCCAGGGCGGTGCTCACCATCGGGCCCGAACGGGTCGACGGCGCGCACGCGTTGCTCATGGACCAGCGCGCGGTCGGCCACTGTGCGGGCGTCCATCTGCTCGACCGGGGCCGCACCGGCATCGGCGTGGTCGTGCCGGGCGAACCGGGCTTCGAGACGTTCTCCGCGCCCCGGCTCGCCGGGATCCGCGCCGCCGCCGAGGGCACCGCTGCCCGCGTCGTCCCCCTCGAACTGCGCTACGAGGAACGCTCGGCGGACCGACTGGCTGCACGCTGGCCCGAGTTGGGGCTCGACGCGGTGTTCGCGTACAACGACGAGTACGCGATGCTGCTGCTGCGCGCCCTCCAGGACGCCGGGGTCGATGTGCCCGGCGCCGTCGCCGTGATGGGCGCCGGCGACCTGCTGCTCGGCAGGTTGCTCCGGCCCCGGCTGAGCAGCGTCCGCCTCGACCTGCCGTCCGGACAGGTGCTCGCGGAACTCGTCGACCGAGCGGTGCGCGACCCCGCGGGCACCCCCGAGGTGCACCCGCTGCTCGGCGCCGAGGCCGTGCCCCGCGACTCCACGTGACGGCCCCTAGGGGGCGTCTCTGTGTATCGGCGTTGGCCAAGGGATCGCGCTGGTCCTGGAACGGTAACTGCCGTTGTCCGTACGGGAGTTGGCCGCGCGGAGTGGGCGTGTTCAGGGTCGACTCCTGTGCCCCGATGGCTAAGATGTTGCACGCTGAACTAATTGGGGTGGGTCTCTGGGTGGCCCCGTCGCACACGCCGCACCCCTCGAACCGTCGCCCCTCGAACGGAGACCCGGCATGCCCCTGCTCGACCCGAAGACCTGGCAGTCCCACGCGTTGCGCGGCGGTGCGCACACCGTCATCGAACCGGCGACGGGCGAGGACCTCGGGACGCTCACCCTCGCCGACGGCGACGACGTCACGGCCGCGGCCGAGGCCGCCCAGGCGGCGCAGCGTGCCTGGGCGGCCACCCCGCACTTCGCGCGGGCGGCGGTGCTGCGCCGCGCGGGCGACCTGTTCACCGCGCACGCCGACGAGCTGCGCGCATGGCTGGTCCGCGAGTCCGGTTCCGTGCCCGGCAAGGCCGACTTCGAACTGCACGTCGCCGCCCAGGAGTGCTACGAGGCCGCCGCCCTCGCCTCCCGCCCCACCGGCCAGGTGCTCCCCAGCGAGGCCCCGCGCCTGTCCTACACGCGCCGCGTCCCGGTCGGCGTCACCGGCGTCATAGCACCGTTCAACGCCCCGTTGATCCTCTCCATCCGCTCGGTCGCCCCGGCGCTCGCCCTGGGCAACGCCGTACTCCTCAAGCCCGACCCGCGCACCGCGGTCTGCGGCGGGCTCGCGCTCGGTGCCGTGTTCGCCGAGGCGGGGCTGCCGGAGGGTCTGCTGCATGTGCTGCCCGGCGGCGCCGCGACCGGCCAGGCACTCGTCGCCGACCCGCGCGTACCGGTCATATCCTTCACCGGTTCCACCGCCGCGGGACGCGCTGTCGGCGAGGCCGCGGGACGCCATCTCAAGCGCGCCCACCTGGAGTTGGGCGGCAACTCGGCGCTCGTCGTCCTCGCGGACGCCGACCTCGACGCGGTCATCTCCACCGCCGCCTGGGGCTCCTTCTTCCACCAGGGCCAGATCTGCATGACGACCGGCCGCCACCTGGTGCACGCCTCCCTCTACGACGAGTACGTGGAACGCCTCGCCGCCAAGGCCGACTCGCTCGCCGTGGGCGATCCGCACCGCGACAAGGTGCACCTCGGCCCGCTCATCGACGCCGGCCAACTCGCCAAGGTGCACGGCCTGGTGGAGTCCTCGACCGCGTCCGGCGCCCGGCTCGCCGCGGGCGGCAGCCATGTCGGCCTCTGCTACCGGCCCACGGTCCTCGCCGACGTCGACGACCACACCCCCGCGTACCGCGAGGAGGTCTTCGGCCCGGTCGCGCCGGTACGCTCCTTCGCCACCGAGGACGAGGCCGCCGCCCTCGCCGCCGCGAGCCCGTACGGCCTCTCCCTCGGCATCGTCACCCGCGACACGGCACGCGGCCTGGCCCTCGCCGACCGCATCCCCACCGGCATCGCGCACATCAACGACCAGACGGTCAACGACGAGGCGGTCGCGCCCTTCGGCGGCATCGCGGCGTCCGGCACCGGAGCGCGGTTCGGCGGCGAGGCCAACATGGAGGCGTTCACCGAGCTGCGCTGGACGACGGTGCGGGGGGACGCGGCTACGTACCCGTTCTGACGTACCCGTACCGCCCCCCGAACGCGCGAGTGCCGGGCCCGGAACGCTCCGGACCCGGCACCCGAGGCCACGCCATCACCCCTCCGACGGCGCCTCGCCCTGCTGCCCCGCCTGCTCCTGGGCGATCTGCCGGCGCACATCGTCCATGTCGACCTTGCGGGCCTGACCGATCACGTCCTCGAGGGCGGACTCGGGCAGCGCGCCCGGCTGGGCGAAGATCGCGACCTTGTCGCGGATGATCGCGAGCGTCGGGATCGACTGGATGCCGAAGGCCTGCGCGAGCTCCGGCTGCGCCTCGGTGTCGACCTTGCCGAAGACGAGGTCGGGGTGGCGCTCCGACGCACCCTCGTAGACCGGGCCGAACTGGCGGCAAGGGCCGCACCAGGACGCCCAGAAGTCGATGAGGACGAAATCGTTCCCAGTGACGATCTCGTCGAAGTTCTCCTTGGTGAGTTCCTGGGTGCTCAAGTTGACCTACCTCTTCGCGGTCGGGTGCGTCGTACTGCCCCGCACAACGGTGCGGGTCAGCTCCCTATTCCGGCACCCTCGCGGCCCCCGGAACACAGGACACCCGTCCCCCTGCCCCTGTGGCCCGCGCGCACACATCCGGGAAGACTGGAACCCATGGGACAGCCACACGCATCAGCAGCCATCGAGTACGACGTCGTCGTCCTGGGAGCGGGCCCCGTCGGCGAGAACGTGGCCGACCGCACCCGCGCGGCGGGCCTGAGCACCGCGATCGTGGAGAGCGAACTCGTCGGCGGCGAGTGCTCCTACTGGGCGTGCATGCCGAGCAAGGCACTGCTGCGCCCCGTCATCGCCCGCGCGGACGCCCGCCGCGTGCCGGGCCTGAGCCAGGCGGTCCAGGGCCCTCTCGACGCGGACGCCGTCCTCGCCCACCGCGACACGTACACCTCGCACTGGAAGGACGACGGCCAGATCGACTGGCTGGAGTCCATCGGCGTACGCCTCTACCGGGGACAAGGGCGCCTCGACGGTCCGCGCCGGGTCACCGTCACGACGCCCGAGGGCGAACGGCACACCCTCACCGCCAAGCACGCGGTCGTCGTCAGCACCGGCAGCCGCGCCGTCCTGCCCGAGGTTCCCGGCCTGTCCGGCGCCCACGCCTGGACCAGCCGCGAGGCGACCAGCGCCAAGGCCGTACCGGGGCGGCTCGCGGTCGTCGGCGGCGGCGTCGTCGGCACCGAGATGGCCACGGCCTGGCAGGCCCTCGGCGCCCAGGTCACCGTGCTCGTACGCGGTACGGGCCTGCTGCCCCGGATGGAGCCCTTCGCCGGTGAACTGGTCGCGGACGCGCTGCGCGAGGCGGGCGCCGAGGTCCGCACCGGCGTCTCCGTCACCCGGGTCGCCCGCACCGGGGACACGGTCACCCTGACCCTCGACGACGACACCCAGCTCCAGGCCGACGAGGTCCTCTTCGCCACCGGCCGCGCCCCGCGCACCGACGACCTGGGCCTCGCCTCGGTGGGCCTCACCCCCGGCGGCTGGCTGGACGTGGACGACAGCTGCCGGGTGCTGGGCAGCGACTGGCTGTACGGGGTCGGCGACGTGAACCACCGGGCGCTCCTCACCCACCAGGGCAAGTACCAGGCCCGGATCGCGGGCGCCGCCATTGCCGCCCGCGCGTCCGGCACCCCGATCCTGGAGACCGACCCCTGGGGCGCCCACGCCGCCACCGCCGACCACGCCGCCGTCCCGCAGGTCGTCTTCACGGACCCGGAGGTCGCCGCGGTCGGCCTCACCGCGGCCGCGGCGGAACAAGCGGGCCACCGCATCCGCACCGTCGACGTGGACCTCGCGTCGGTGGCGGGCGCGGGCCTGTACGCCGACGGCTACCGCGGCCACGCCCGCATCGTCGTCGACCTGGACAAGCAGACCCTCCTCGGCGCGACCTTCGTGGGCCCCGGCACGAGCGAACTCCTCCAGGCGGCCACGATCGCGGTCACGGCGGAGGTCCCCATCGAGCGGCTGTGGCACGCGGTGCCGGCGTATCCGACGATCAGTGAGGTCTGGCTGCGGTTGCTGGAGGGGTGTCGGGGCTAGGGGGAGACGCCCCCTAGGGGACGTCTCCTAGGTCCTGTCCGGCGAGGGGATGCCTGCACGTCTCGGCGCGGCGGAACCTACGGTTTGTGGGTTACCCAGAGCAGTTCCGCGGGCCAGCGGTGTGCCCAGTCGGGACGGCCAGGTGCGGGGGTGCCCAGCTGAGCCCGCCGAAGTCGCAGAAGACCAGGTCGAAGTTGTCGGCGGCGAAGGGGAGTTGTTCGGCGGCGCGTTGCACCAGCGGGTAGCGGGCCGCTCCCATCTCGCGGGCCGCTGCGGCGAGTTGGGCTTCGGACAGGTCGATCCCGACCACGTGGGCGCCCTCGGCGGCGAGCGCCCTGGACCACTGGCCGGGACGGCATCGAGGGCGAGCAGGTCCTTACCCTGAACGAGTGCTGTCATACGATGAGTTGACCCCGCCGGAACGTGAGTTGTGGGACGCCTTTCCCGAGGGGCGTCGAGTGGACCTGCGTACGGGCATACCCGAGGCGGACGACCCCGCTGCCGGTGACCGGTGGGGGCCGGAACGCTCGGTTCGCGCGGCCGTCCTCGCGGCGCTGCTGCTCGGTGCGAACGACGAGCGGTCCGGGTCCGTTGCCGCCCTGCGGCTCGCGGGTGCGCGGATCACCGGTCGCCTCGAACTGGACGGCGCGGAGATCGGCCACGCGTTCCAACTCGAGGGCTGCCGGCTCGAGGAAAAGGTGAGCCTGTGGGGGGCCACGACCCGGACGATCAGGTTGGCGCACAGCTGGGTTCCCGGAATCGACGCCGGGCTCGCCCGGATCGAGGGCGCCCTCCACCTGAAAGGAGTGGCCGTCGAAGGCGGCCCGCTCATCCTCACCAACGCCCGGCTGGCCGGTGAGTTGATCCTGACCGACGCCAGGGTCTCGGCCCCCGGAGAGTGGGCGGTGCACGCGGGTGGCCTCGCCATGGAAGGCGGCTTCTTCGCCCATCGACTCCGTACGCGGGGCGGGCTGCGGCTCCCCGGCGCGCAGCTGCCCAGGGGCCTGTTCCTGCTGGGCGCGCGCCTTGAGAACCCCGGCGGCGTCGCACTGGCCGGCAAGGCCATGCAGGTGGGGGACTTCGACTTCAGACCTGCCGCACCGCCCTCGGGAACAGTGGATCTCCGGTCCGCTCAGGTCACTTGGTGCCAGGACAGCGAGCAGGGCTGGCCGGAGGAAGTGCTGCTCGACGGGTTCACGTACGGCTCCATCCGTTTCGGGGAGACGGCAGGCGCGGAGGACAGTGCCGCGGGCCAGGACGGAACGCCCGAACGAGACAGGGCGACCACGGGGGGCGAGGTGGCACGCCGCTTGGCGTGGATCCGTCGCAACCCCGGCTACGCCCCGCAGCCGTACGAACAACTCGCGGCCTGGTACCGGCAGATCGGCCACGACAGCGACGCGCGCCGGGTGCTCCTGGCGAAGCAGCGCCACCGCCGCCGCGCACTGCCCCCGGCCGGACGCGTATGGGGTCATCTGCTGGATGTCACCGTCGGCTACGGCTACCGCCCGTGGCTGGCCGGCATGTGGCTCCTCACGCTGGCCCTGCTCGGCACGTGGGTCTTCGCGACCCACGATCCGACACCGGTGAAGGCGGGCGAAGGCGCCCCGTTCCAGCCGTTCGTGTACACCCTCGACCTCCTCATCCCCATCGGCGGACTCGGCCAGCGCGCCGGCTGGTACTGGACGGACAGCGGCGCCCAGTGGCTGGCCTACGCGCTGATCGCCACCGGCTGGGTGCTCACCACGGCCGTCGTCGCGGGAGTGTCCCGAACCCTGAACAAGCGCTGATCCGGTTCAGAACTCCTCGTCGCCCCACTGGGCCAGGAGATCTTCCGGAGTGGTGTCGGGCTCCGCGGCCTGGCCGTGCACGGGCTGCTCGGTCCAGATGACCTTGCCGCGGGCGGTGTAGCGGGTGCCCCAGCGTTCGGCGAACTGGGCGACCAGGAACAGGCCGCGCCCGCCCTCGTCGGTGGTGGTCGCCCGGCGCAGGTGCGGGGACGTGCTGGAGCCGTCGGAGACCTCGCAGATCAGGCTGTCCTGGTCGTGCAGGAGGCGGAGCCGGACCGGCGGGATGCCGTAGCGGATGGCGTTGGTGACCAGTTCGCTCACCACCAGCTCGGCGGTGAGGGTGGCCTCTTCCAGGTGCCAGTTCTCCAGGCGCCGGGTGACATCGGAGCGGACCCGGCTCACCACGGCCGGATCACTGGGCACCTCCCACTCGGCGATCCGGTCCGGATCGAGGACGCGGGCGCGGGCGACGAGCAGGGCGATGTCGTCGCCGGGGTGCGGTGGCAGGAGCGCGTCGAGGATCGCCGCGCAGGTCTGCTCGGGACCCCCTTCCACGCCGGTGAGCGCGGTACGGAGCATCGCGAGGCCGGTGTCGAGGTCCCGGTCGCGGTCCTCGACCAACCCGTCGGTGTAGAGCACGAGTTGGGCGCCGACGGGCAGGGTGAGTTGTGCGGACTCGAAGGGCAGGCCGCCGCCCAGGCCGAGCGGAGGGGAGACCGGCACGTCGGGGAACGTGACGGTCCCCTCCGGGTCGAGGAGCGCGGGTCCCGGATGCCCGGAGCGCGCCATGGTGCAGACCCCGGTGACCGGGTCGTAGATCGCGTACAGGCAGGTGGCGCCGGTGATGACCGGTACGCGGCCGTCCTCGGTGCCCTCCTCCTGGTCGATGCGGGTGACGAGTTCGTCCAGGTGACTCAGGAGTTCGTCGGGCGGCAGGTCGAGGGCGGAGAAGTTGTGGACCGCGGTGCGCAGCCGGCCCATGGTGGCGGCCGCGTGCAGCCCGTGTCCGACCACGTCGCCGACGACCAGTGCCACCCGGGCGCCCGGCAGCGGGATCACGTCGAACCAGTCGCCGCCCACACCCGCCTGGGCCGGCAGATAGCGATGGGCCACCTCGACCGCCGACTGCTCGGGCAGCGTGCGCGGCAGCAGACTGCGCTGCAGGGTGACCGCCATCGTGTGTTCGTGGGTGTAGCGGCGGGCGTTGTCGACGGCCACGGCGGCCCGCGCCGTCAGTTCCTCGGCGAACGACACGTCCTCCGCTTCGAAGGGATCTTGCTCGGAGCGCCAGAAGTTGGCCAGGCCCAGAAGTACGCCCCGTGCCCGCAGCGGCACGGAGATCAGCGAGTGCACTCCGTGGTCGAGGAGCCGCTGGGCCCGCTCGGGGTCCTGGTCCCGCCAGCCGTCGGCCGCGGCGAGATCGGCTTCGCGTACGGGGTGGCCGCTCGCCAGGCCCACGCCCATCGGGGTGCTGGGAAGCCACGGAATCCGCTCACCCACCGGGATGAACGGAGGAGGGTCGCTCAGGCCCCGGATCGCGACGCGGCACATCACCGTGCTGCTGTCGCCCGGCTCGTCGCCGCGCAGCACCGGATCGAGGAGTTCGACGGTGGCGAAGTCGGCGAACCGCGGCGTGGCCACCTCGGCGAGTTCCTCGGCGGTGCGCACCACGTCGAGTGTGGTGCCGAGCCGTACCCCCGCGTCGTAGAGCAGCCGCAGCCGCTCGCGTGCCGTCTCGGCCCGGCCGGCCAGGGCGCGCAGCTCCGTGGTGTCCCGCAGGGTGGCCACGCTGCCGGCCTGGCTGCCGCTCTGGCCGACCGGCCGCAGGTTGACCGCGAGCAGCCGCTCTCCGGCCAGGTGCACTTCGTCGGTGGCCGCCCGTCCGGAGAGGAGCAGTTCGGCGGCGCCCGCGTCCAGACCGAGGTCGGTGACCGGGCGCTGTTCGGCGTCCGGGGGCAGGTCGAGCAGGCGGCGTGCCTCGTCGTTGGCGAGGAGCAGCCGGCCGTCGCCGCCGATGATCAGCACGCCTTCGCGCACCGCGTGCAGAACGGCGTCGTGGTGCTCGTACATCCGGGTCATCTCGGTCGGCCCGAGATCGTGGGTCTGGCGCCGCAGCCGCCGGCTGACCAGGACGGAGACGCCCGCGGCCAGGGCCAGGGCGCCCGCCGCGCCGCCCGCGAGGAGCGGCAGCTGGGTGCCGACCACGTCTTCGACCCGCTTGACGGTGATGCCCGCCGACACGATGCCCGCGAGGGAACCGTCCGGCCGCGTGACGGGCGCGGCGGAGTTCACGGTGGGGCCGGTGCTCGCCTGGAAGGTCTCGGTGTACGGGCGCCCGGCCCGTGCGGCGGCGAGCGTCGCCTGGTACGGGCCGATGACGTGCTTGCCGATCAGCGCCGGGTCGGGGTGGGTGTACCGGATGCCGTCCGGGTTCCATACGACGACGTAGTCGACGCCCGATCGCTTCCGGGTCTCCTCGGCCCGTGGCTGCAGTACGGCGGTGGGGTCGCGGGCGTCGAGCGCATCGAGTGTGCCGGGGGCGTTCGCGAAGGTCTCGGCGACGGCGAGGGTCCGGTTGCGGGCCTCCTCGCTGGTGTCCCTACGGGCCTGCAGCAGCAGAGCCACGACCGCGGCGGCGACCAGGAGCAGCACGATCCCGAGCTGCGGCAGGAACACCTGGCCGGCGACGGTGCGCACACTCAGCAGGGACCTCAGACGCCGCCCCGGCCCGCGGCGCGGGCCCTGCCCTCCGTCCTGCGGACGGGCCGGCTGTCCCGAGGGCCTACGGAAGCCTCTGCGAGCGTCCATGTCTCCAGTGTTGCCGAAGTACCACTGCCCGTGTCGGCGCACTCCCTTCGGGAGGACTACTCGCGCACCAAGCACGTCATGCACCACCACGGCCGCTGAGGCCTGCGATGGCCAGCGGCATCCGGATGCCGGAGCAGCAGATCTCCGGGCTCTGCGTCCGGGGTCGGAAGGGAGAGGCCGTACGGGCTCGCAGCGGCGAGGGCGGCGGCCTCGTCCTCGGTGGTCGCCGCAGGCGTCGTCCCGGAGGTGACCCGTCCCGAACACACGTCGCGAAGCGTTTCCCGGAGGTGCGAGCGCTGATCGACTCTCACTTCCCCTCGGGTCGGGGACTTCCTCCGCCGGTGTCCTTACCGTGTTCCGCAGATGGAGGAAATCCTCCGTCTCCGGCCGGACTTCACGTACCTCGGAGGCGTCCCATGCGTGCAGACGCGCGGCACAACCGTGTTCGGATCCTGCGGGCCGCGCGGCAGGCGTGCGTGGACGAAGGGCCGGGCGTACCGCTGGAGGAGATCGCCGGGCGTGCGGGCGTGGGGATCGCCACGCTCTACCGGCACTTCCCGAGCCGCGCGGCGCTGATCCGCGCGGTGGCGGCCGACGTCATGGAGGCGTTGTACGAGGCGGCGACGGACGCGGCGCAGCGGGAGAGCGATCCGTTCGAGGCGCTGCGCCGCTTCACGCACACCGCCCTGGACAGCAAGGCCGCAGCTGTCATGCCGGCGCTTTTCGGCCGGGTCGAGGGCGGCGGTCTCTTCGACGAGGAGCGGGATGCCGTCGGCCCTCTCGGCAGACTGATCGCACGGGCGCGGAAGGCGGGACTGCTGCGCGCCGATGTGGTGACCGGGGACATCGTCTTCATGATCGTCCGTTTGGCGCGCCCGATGCCCGGTGCTGGGTTCTCTCAGGACGAGGCGCTCGCACATCGCCAACTCGACATCTACCTCGACGGGTTGCGGCCACCGGCGGCCGGGCCGCGCCGCGGCGGACTGCCGGAGCCCGCGATCTCTGCCGGACGGGTCCGGCACATCCGCGCCTGGATGGCGACCGGCGGAACCGCCACCAACTTCACGTCTGCGTACGGGAGTTGACCCACTCCCGTACGGGAGTTGACCTACTCGCATCGCCGTACGAGCACGGCCCGTAGCACCCGTAGCACCCGTAGCACCCGTAGCACCCGTAGCGCCCGCAGTGTCGCCGGGCAGCCGCAGGTCGGCCGGACCGCGACCGAACAACGGAGGAACGCAATGACGAGCAACTCACTGCCCACCAACTCGCCGCCTGCCCCCACGCTTGCCGGGGTCGCCGCCACCTCGCTCGGGGTGACCGCGATCCGCGCACGAGAACACCGCCGCGCGGACCGCCTCTTCACCGACCCGTACGCACAGCACTTCCTCGACGCGGCGGGCGCCGGAATCCCCGCGGCGGGAACGCAGACGGACGCCACGCCCGAGCTGTTCACGTTGATGGCCGACCAAGTGGCCGTCCGTACCCGCTTCCTGGACGAGGAACTGGAGGTCGCGGCGCGCGCCGGGGCGACGCAGACGGTGCTCCTCGCGTGCGGCATGGACGCGCGGGCGTTCCGCCTCGACTGGCCTTCCACGACGCACCTCTTCGAGCTGGACTTCGCCGACACGCTCGCCTACCGGGCGGCCGTACTGTCCGAGCACGGCATCACCGCCGGCTGCCGGCGGACGGAAGTGCCGACGGATCTGCGCGAGGACTGGCCGTCCGCACTCCGCGCCGCCGGCTTCGACCCCGGCCTGCCGACCGCGTGGCTCATGGAAGGCCTCCTCTACGCCCTGACGTCCGACGCCGCCGACCTGCTCCTCGACCGCGTCACCGCCAACTCGGCGCCCGGCAGCACCGTCGCGCTCGACCACCAGGAGGACTCCGACCTGCTGCGCGGCGCCCGTGCCGCGCTCTCCGAGGAGCTCGTCGACATGTGGCACGGCGGCCCCACGGACGACGACCCCGGCCGCTGGCTCGCCCGCCACGGCTGGGAGCCCGAGGTGCACGCGCTGGAGGAGATCACGGCGCGGTACGGCCGCCCGGTCCCGCCTCCCTTCGACCCGCTGCGTCCTGGTGCGGGACGGAGCTGGCTCGCGGTCGGGCGTCTGCCTGGGTGAGTCGGGCGTCTGCCCGGGTGAGTTGACGGGGGCCGGGG
>NZ_JAAAHS010000019.1 GCF_009908195.1 Streptomyces boluensis
GCGGGGCGGGGACGGGGGTGCGGTCGAAGGTCAGACGGGTCACGGCGGGAGCAGCCCCGGGCCGGTCGCCGTCGATCACGGCTTCGGCGGGCAGCGGATGGCCGAGGAAGGCGACGAGGCTCGCGCTGAGCCCGTACGCGCCGACGTTCGGTACGGCGACGATGTCGCCGGGGCGCAGCGCGGGCAGTTTCGCGGCCCGCGCCCAGGTGTCGAGGGGCGTACAGAGCGGCCCCGCGACCAGGGCGTTCAGCTCCGGCTCGGCCGAAGGCGCGCTGCCGGAGACCAGGTGCGGGTTGAGCTGCGGCAGCCGGCGGAGCCCGGACATGCCGCCGAGGTGGTTGATGCCGGACTCCAGGACGACGACGTCCTTGCCGTGCGACCGCTTCACGTCCAGGACGCCCGTCACCAGGACACCGGCGGTGCCCACGAGGTAGCGGCCGGACTCGAAGACCACGCGGGGCCGTTCACCCCCGGGCAGTACGGGCAGTTCCTCCTCCAGGAGCGCCGTGAGCCGCGGCCGCAGCCCGCTCAGGTCGATCCGCTCACCGGCCGTGGCGAAGGGGGCGCCGAACCCGCCGCCCAGGTCGAGGACCCGGAGCCGCACCCCGTGCTCCGCGAGCGCCGCCGCGAGCGTACGGGCGGTACGCAGCGAGCGCGTGAACTGCCCTACCAGCGCGTCGACTTCACCGAGGTTGGTGCCCATGTACAGGTGCAGGCCCATCACTTCGGCATGCGTACGGCTCGCGAACCGCCACGGCTCGTCCAGGACCCAGCGGGTGTCGGCCCCGAACTGCGACGCCACCCCGGTCATCGCCAGGCCCTGGCCCGGCACCGCCTGGTCGTCGTTGATCCGCAGCAGACACCGGGCGGCGACACCGGCGGCGCCCGCGACCCGGTCCAGCTGCTCGATCGCGTACGCGGAGTCCACGGAGAACAGCCGCACACCCCGGCGCAGCGCCCCGTCGATCTCCTCGTCCCGCTTGCCGGGCCCGTTGTACAGCACGTCCGCGCCGGGCCAGCCCGCGGCGAGCGCCGCGTCCAGCTCACCCGTCGAGCACACCTCGGGCAGCGCCCCGCGCTCGCGCAGCACCCGCAGGAGCGCCGGGTGCGCGTTGGCCTTGAGGGAGTAGTACAGGCCGGAGCCCGCGGGCAGGGCGGCCAGCAACGCGTCCTGGTTGCGGCGCACTTCGGCCACGTCGTACACGTACGCGGGGGTCGGCACCGCCGCCAGCACCTCGGGCGGTACCGGCAGGGCGGGCAGCACCTCGGGCGGTACCGGCGGGGCGGGCAGCACCTCGGGCGGTACCGGCGGGGCGGGCAGCACGGAACTACCGGACTCGGACACGGTCGGCCTCCTGTGCCGTCGCGGCCAGCGCCTTGCGGTCGACCTTGCCGTTGCCGGTCAGCGGCAGCGCGTCGACGACCACACAGCGCCGGGGGATCTTGAACTCCTCGATCTGCTCGCGCAAGCCCGTGAGGACCTCGGCGGGGGACACCTCGCCGGTCACGAACAGCCGTGCGGGCGCGTCCTGTTGCGGCGCGAGGACGGCGGCCGCGCCGACGCCGGGCACCCGCCGGGCGGCGGCCTCGACCTCGGTGGCGCTGACGCGGAAGCCGTTCTCCTTGTAGATGTCGTCGCGGCGGCCGTCGAAGTACAGGAAGCCCTCCTCGTCCACCCAGCCGAAGTCGCCGGTGTGCAGCTGCGGGAAGAGACCCTCGGCGCGGTGGAAGCGCTGCGCGGTGAGCTCGGGGCGGCGCCAGTAGCCGGACATCACGTTCGGGCCGCGGACCACGATCTCGCCGATCTCGCCGGGCGGCCGGCGCCGGCCCTCGTCGTCGACGACGAAGACCTCAGTGCCCGGCAGCGCGACACCGCTGGAGCCCGGCCTGGTCAGATCCCCGTCGGGCGGCATGATCGTGGCGCGTTTGCACTCGGTCAGGCCGAACATCAACTGCACCGAGAGACCGGGCAGCGCAGCGCGCAGCGCCCGCAGCGTCTCACCGGGCATCGCCGCACCGGTGTTGGTAAGGAGGCGCAGCGGCGGCCGGTCCGCGCGGGCCCTGCGCAGCAGCCGGGCCAGCGCGTCGGCCACCGCGGGCACCGCCGCGAGGACGGTGGCCCCGGCCCGTACGAGGTTGCCGAGCAGCGCGGGCCCGACCTCCGCGGGACGGCCGAGCCAGAGCCGCGCACCCGCCGCCGTCGCCAGGAACAGCTGGTAGAGGCCGTAGTCGAAGGAGAGCGGCAGCGGGCTGTAGACGACGTCGTCGGGGCGGTAGCCGAGCACCGACCGGATGGCCGCCACGGAGAACACCAGTTGCTGGTGGGTGGTGACGACGGCCTTCGGCAGCGATGTGGTGCCCGAGGTGTAGATCAGGCAGACGGCGTCCACGGCCAGCGGACCCGGCGGCGGCGCGGTCGCGGACCCGGCGGCGGAGGCGGAGGCGGAGGCGGAGGCGAGCGCCGCCACCGCCGCGACGGTCGCGGTGCGCACCCCGCGGCGCTGCGCGGCGGCCTGCGCGTCGGGGTCGTCGGTGACGAGCAGCGCGGGCTCGCAGTCGTCGAGGACATGGTCGAGCTGGATGCCGCGCACCTGCTCGTGCAGCAGCGAGAACGCCACCCCGGCGCGCGAGGCCGCGTACACGAGCGCGGGCAGGGCGACATGGCCGGGCGCGCAGATCACCAGGCGGTCGCCGCGCCGCAGCCCGCCCGCGTGCAGCCAGGCCGCCAACCGGCGGGATGCGGCGTCGAGTTCGCGGTACGTCAGGGTGTGCTCGCCGCTGGTCACGGCGGGCCGCTCGGGCCACTGTCCGGCGGCCCGGTCGAGCAGCTCGTGCAGCAGCGTGGTGTGGGTGGACATCAGATCCCTCCGAGGCGGGCGGCGGCCGCGGTCCGGGCGCGCAGGACGATGCGGCAGATGCCGTCGACGTGGTGCAGGTTCTCCGGGACGAGGTCGTCCGCGTCGAACTCCAGGGACAGCTCGCGTTCGAGGCGCTCGACGATCTCCACCACGCGGAACGAGGTGAAGCCGGGCACGTCCGCGAGCGCGTACCCGTCGAGCAGCGCCACCGGGTCGGCGCGGAGCACCGCGCCCGCGGCGGCCGCGACCGAGGCCCGGAGCGCGTCCGGCACCGGGGCGTGCGGGGCGGCGGCGCTCCGCTCGGGCACCCGGACCGGTGCGGAGCCGAACACCTCGCGGTCGTGGTGGAGTTGCTCGGCCAGGCGCACGGTCAGGTCCCGCGCCTCCGGCCGGCCCCGCTCGGCCCGCCGGTAGCCGAGGTAGATGCTCTCGGCGAGCGTCTCCCAGGCCTGGACGTGCGCGTGCGCCGCCGCGTCGTCGGGCAGCGCGCCGCGCCCGGCGAGGAACCGGGCGTGCAGCTTGCGCGCGCGGGCGAGGAGCCAGGTCTCCAGGGTGAGCCGGTGCAGGGCGGCCACCCGGTCCTCGTGCTCGGCGTACGCGGCCACGTACTGACCCGTCAACTCCTCGTCCGCCAGGTCGAGTTCGGGCTCGTGCGGGCTCGGCGGCAGGGCGTCGGGGGCGAACGTGACGACAAGGGCGCCCGCGGGCACGGCGGCCGCCACGCCCGCCTCGTCGAGCGGCCGGCGCACCGGCCGCGCGCTGCCCCAGGGAGTCTCGTTGTGGTAGCCGTCCACGACGACGGCGCCACCGTCGGCGGCCGGTTCGAGCAGGAAGCTGTGGTCCATGTGCCGCTGCCCGAAGTACGGCACCCACGGCAGGTGAAAGGCGTCGGCCACCACATAGCGGCCCTCGGCCGGGGCCGGCACCTCGCCCGCCCCGGCCGTACGGCGCGTACGCACCGTCAGGCCGAGCGCGCCCGCCGCCCGCTCCAGCTGGACGGCCGCGGGCTCCTCCACCGTGGGCAGCGAGCCAGTCCCCGGAGCGGGACGGAAACGCAGGGCGGCGCCGAGCCGCAGATGGGTGCCGGGCCCGTGCCAACGGTCCGCGAGCACCGCCAGGTTGACCTGGACACAGTCGAAGAGGCGGCCGTCCACCGTGCCGGTGGCGTCCGCCGCGAAGTCAACGGACATGGCCGGCTCCGGCGCCCACTTCAGCGAGCCGCTCCACCCGGTCCAGGTCGCCCATGGCCAGGCGCAGCGCCCCCGGATCGGGCGCCTCGTCGCTCAACTCGCCGTCCATCAGCTGCTGATAGGCCCCCAGGTCGAGATAGCCGTGACCGCTGACGCACACCACCACGCCCTTCTCGGCGCGCAGGACCTCACTATTTCCCTTGGCGCTGTTGCCCTCGGCGCCCGCGCCCGCCAGGCGCGCCGCCGCGGCCAGCGCGTGCCCCGACTCCGGTGCGGGCAGCACCATCTCGCCCCGGGTGAAGATCCGGCCCGCGTCCAGCGCCTCGACCTGACCGACGGCCGTGGCCGCGATCTCGTCGCGGTGCCGCATCGCCGAAATGACCTTGGCCGCACCGTGGAAGCGCAGACCGGCCGAGTGCGAGTCGGGGATCGGGTAGGAGCTGCCGATGGTGTACATCGCCTCCATCGGCCCGGTGCCGGTGGCGTCCGTACGGTCGTAGGCGTACGTACCCCGGGTGAGCTTGGGCGTCGTGCTGGACTCGGCGGCCACCAGGAGCGGTGGCTCGGTGCCGGCCTCGGCGGCGGCCGCGAAGAACGGCAGCGCGATCCCGCCGAAGTTGGAGCCCGCCCCCACACAGCCCACGACCGCGTCGAACTCGGCGTCCAGAGCGGCGAGTTGGCCGGCGGCCTCCAGGCCGATCACGGACTGGTGCAGGATGCTGTACGTCTCGCCGCTGCCGATGCAGAACGCCGCGCCGTCGGTGCGGGCCGCGTACTCCACGGCCTCACCTATCGCCAGGGACAGGCTGTTGACCCCGGCGTCGGCCTGCCGGGCCACCTCGGTCAGACCCGAAGGGCTGGCGTGCACGGTGGCGCCGAGGGTGCGCATCAGGGTGCCCCGGTAGGGCTTGCGGCGCAGACTGGTGCCCACCATGAAGATCGTGCACTTCATGCCGAACATCGCGCACGCCGCGGCCAGGGCGGTTCCCCACTGGCCCGCTCCGGTGCCGCTCACCAGCTCCTTGACCCCGGCCCGCGCGTAGTAATAGGCCTGCGCGAGCGCCGTGTTGAGCTTGTGGCTGCCCGAGATGTTGCCGCCCTCGTACTTCACGTAGACCGGCACCCGCGCGCCGACCGCACGCTCGAAGCCCCGCGCCCGCCACAGCGGGGTGGGCCGGAACGCCCGGTAGGCGTCCACGACCTCGGCCGGGATGTCCCAGAACTCCTTGCGCTGCACGCTCTGCCGCACCAGCTCCATGGGCAGGTTGACCTGCACACCGTTACCGCCCGCGGCGGCCTGCGGGGTGTGGTCGGGCGGCAGCGGCTCCGTCAGGTGCGGCAGGACGCTGCGCCAGCGGGTGGGCGGCTCGGCGGCGCTCATCGGGACACCTCGGCACCGGCGAGGACGACCTCGATCAGGTCCTGCACGGTGTGGAAGCTGCGGCCGACGAACAGGTCGTCGGGCAGCACGATGTCGAGCTCGTCCTCGAGGAGCACCAACATGCCCACGAAACCGAGGGAGTTGACGCGCAGCATCTCCCCGCTGAGCGGCTCGTGGTCGGCGATGTCGGACGGCTGCAGGGAGAGCCGGGACTCGGCGATGACCACGCGCTTGACGGACTCGGTGACCGCGGCACGGTCAAGGCCGGTGAGCATGGGTTCCTCCAGGAGGGGTCGGGGTTCAGGAACGGGGTGCGGGGACGGAACTGCGCAGCGTGCCGCGCGCCTCGACGACCCAGCTGTGCGTGATGAGGGCGCCGAGCGTGACCGGGCCCCGTACGTGCATGCGCCCGGTGCTGATGGAGATCTCGGAGCCGAGGCCGAGCGTGGGCCCGTCGTGCAGCCGCAGCGAGCCGTTGACGACGATCGCGGCGGCGTCGACGCGGCGCGTGAACTCCTCGGCCACGGCGGTGTCGGCGGCGATGACGCCCTCGGTGTGCGCGGAGCCGTACCGCCGGATGTGCGCGACCGCCTCGTCCAGGCCCGCCACCGGGTACACGCCGATGGTGGCGTCGAGGAACTCCCGGCCGAAGTCGTGCTCCTGGAGCGCCTCGACGCGCCAGCAGTGACCCTCGCCCTCGCCCTCGGGCCGTGGCACCCGCGCGTCGAGCCGTACGGTCACCGGCCGGCCGTCCCGCTCGGCGGCGGCCACGACCTCGGCCACGAAGCCGGCGGCGACGCTTTCGTCGACGAGCATCAGCTCGGCGGTGTTGCAGGCCGTCGGCTCCGGCAGCTTGCTGTCCAGGGCGGCCTCGGCCGCGAGCGTCAGATCGGCGCTGCGGTGCACATAGACGTGGTTGACGCCGCCGCCGCTGGCGATCACCGGGATGGAGCTGGCGCCCCGGCAGTAGTCGATCAGGGAGGGGCTGCCGCGCGGCACCAGGACGTCCACGGCGTCGGGCCGCTTGAGCAGCGCCCGCAGCTGTCTGCGGTCCGGGTCGTCGAGGACGGTGACCAGGTGGGCCGGGAGCCCGGCGGCCTCCAGGGCCTCGCGCGCCACGGCGGCCAGGGCCGCGTTGGTGCGGGCGATCTCCTTGCCGCCGCGAAGGAGGACGGCGTTGCCGACCGCGACGGGCAGCAGCGCGCCCTCGACGGTCACGGTGGGCCGCGCCTCGAACACCATGAACACCACGCCGAGGGGCTTGGGCGCACGGCGCCGCACCCCCCAGTCGCCGATGGGCACACCCGGGCCGGGCGCGGTCACCTCGGCGAGTTCCGCGTGCACCGTCGCGGTGAGGCGGCGCAGTTGGTCCAGGTGGGCGTCGGTCAGCCGCAGCCGGTCGAGCAGCACCGGCGGCAGGCCGCGCTGCTCGGCGTGTGCGACGTCGTCGGCGTTGGCCTTGAGCACGGTCGGCCAGTGCTCGGCCAGGAGCGCGGCCAGCTCGTGGCAGTAGCGCGCGTACGCCGGGTCGCCGGTCGGGGGAGCGGCCGCCACGGCTGCGCGGGCGGACGCGAGTATGTCGTCTATGTGCTCGGACATTGAGTCTCCTACCACATGAACTGGCCGCCGTCGACGATCAGTTTCTGACCGGTGACGTAGCCGCTGAGCGGGCCGACGAGGTATTCCAGGGCGTCGGCGATGTCTTCGGTGGAACCGATGCGCCGTTGCGGGATCTCGGAAAGGACGGCGGCCCGGCGCTGGGGGTCGTCAAGGCGGAATCGGGTGATGAGCTCCTCGGTCTCGGTCATGCCGGGGATCAGACAGTTGACCCGGACCGTGGGCGCCAGCTCCAGCGCGAGGCACTTGGTGAGCTGGAGCAGTCCGGCCTTGGCGGCGGCGTAGTTGACGCCGTTGGCGCGGGGGCGGATGCCGGTGGTGGCACCGATGTTGACGACGCTGCCGCCGCCTGCGGCGAGCATGGCCGGGGCGAGCGCCTGGGTGAGGTGGAAGGGCCCGGACAGGTTGGTGTCCAGGACGCGCTGCCAGTCGGACGCGGTGAGGTCGAGGAAGGGGCGGTCGATGTTGATGCCGGCGTTGTTCACAAGGACGTGCGGGGTGCCGTGCTCGGCGAGGATCCGCTCGGCCGCCCGCCGCACCGATCCGGGCTCCGCGACATCCGCCCGTACGGCGATCAGACCGTGCTCGGCGGCGGCCGCCCGCGCCGCGTCCTCGTCGACGCGGTAGAGGGCGACGGTGCGGTGCCCGAGCCGGACGAGCCGCCGCGACAGGGCGAGCCCGATGCCGCGGGTGCCGCCGCTGACGACGGCGAGCGGGCCTGCGGCGGTCATGAAGTCGTCTCCTCACGGGATACGTCGACGAGCGAGCCCCCACGGGGTAGGTCGACAAGCTCGGCCAGGAACGCGTCCCGGAACGTCTCCAGGAACGCGTCCAGGTGCCCGAGCAGGGCCGGCTGAGGTCCGGGGTCGAACACCTCGAAGTGCCCGCAGTCCAGGTCGCGTACGGTCAGCCGGTCCGCCAACTCCCGCCAGTGCGCGACCTGTTGCTCGCGGCGCGAGCCCGCGCAGGCGACCAGGAGTACGGGTGCGGCGCAGCGGACCCGGGTGCGGTGGGCGGCGCTCGCGGTGAAGTGTGCGTGGGCGGTGGCGCGGGCCCGGTCGGCGTCCTGCCCGCTCAGGGTGCTGACGGACCGTTCGATCTCGGCGAGCACCCCGGCCCGTACGCCGTCGTCGGCGGCATCGAGGGCGGCGAAGCTGTCGACGAGGACGACGGCGGGCGCCGGTCCGTCCTCGGCGAGCCGGGCCGCCAGCTCCCAGGCGAGTACGCCGCCGAGGGACCAGCCGACGAGCACCCGCGGCCGCTCCGGCAGCCCGGCGATCAGCCGGAGGTAGTCGTCGGTCATCGCCGTGACGCTGTCCTGCGGCTCCTCACCGGGCAGCAGCCCGGCGGCCCGGATGCCATGCACGGACCCGTGCCGGGCGAGCCGCCCGGCCAGGGTCAGGTACTGGCTGAGCCCGCCACCGGCCGGATGGATAAGGACGGCGGGCAGCGGTCCCGTCCGTCGGGCGAGCGGGATAAGCAGCGGCGCCGGGGGCGCGGCCGCCGTCACCGGACGCCCTGCGCCGGTACGAGCAGACCGTGCAGCCACTGCCGCAGATCCGCGACGGTACGGACGGCGGCCAGACCCGTGGGGTCGATCTCCTGCTCCGGATCGGTGATCAGCTCGCCCGCGATCCGCAGCACGGACAGCGAGTCGAGGCCGACCTCGGCGAGCGGAGAGGTGTCCACGAACGGCACGCGTACGTGCCGGGTGATGACCGAATCGATGTCACTGCCGGTCGCTTCGTCCGTACGGCTCATTACGCAGATCTCCTCGGGCAGCTGTCACTCTTCATGACGCCCGCTGGATGATTCAGGAAAGGCGAAAGAGCGGTCAACGGAGGATTTGCGGAGCCATCAACTAACGTAATGGCGGGGCGAATTCGGTATTCGATGTTCTCGATTAGCCCTATAGAGAATTCTGTACGACGGGGCTGAAGTCATGGCACTGTCCTGCGCCGATTGCTGAGGTTGTACGGGCGCACTCCACATGGCGGCAGTACACGAATCGCCAGGCAGCGGCGCAGTCGGACAGGACCTGCCAGGTCGTCGTTTCAGCCCCGCCGGGCCGCGCCCTCCGGCCACACCACATCGACGGGAAGGCCGGCGTTCCGGGCCTCGACGACCACGTCAGCCGTGCCGCCGCCCTTCCCCGACGGCGGTTCCCCGTTCCACACCGCGACGAGTCGCTCGGCGCGCTCAAGCAGCGTTAGGTTCGCGGACTCGTACGCCTGCCGGTTCGCCGTCTCGTACGGCATGACGAGCACCTCGTCGGCCACCTCTACGAGTCGGTCGAAGGTCTCGGCGTGGTCCGGCTTGACCTTGGCCTGCCGGTAGTCCTGCGAGGGCAGCACAACGACGAGCCGCCCGTCGGCTTCGAGCAGGGCCTCGGCGAAGAGGGAGTCGGAACCTGCCGCGATGCAGGAAATCCCGGTCAACTCGTCGGCCGAGTAGGCCTTGAGGAGATCAGCCAGTGCGGCACGCACCAGCGGCACGGACTCGTGCGTCAGGTCCATGTGTCCGGTCACGGCAATGGTGGTCACGGTCTACCTCTCACGTACTGAACAGGGTTTGCTATCAGCTAGTCGCGAGTCGCGCCCTCAGGCCACACCACGTCGACAGGTACGCCGGTACGCCTCGCGTAGGTCACGACGTCGGCCGTTCCGCCGTAGCCGCGAGCCGGTTGTCCGTCCCATACCGCGACCAGCCGGTCGACCAGGCCGACGAGGATTTCACTCCCTGCCATGTGCGCCTGCGATGTCGACTCGCGCATGCCCGTGTGGTGCACCTCGCCGGCTCGCGCGAGCAGCCTGTCGTAGGTGGCACGGTGCGACTCGGGCAGTCCGTCGCGGTACTGCTCGGCGGGCACGACGACCTCGATCAGGCCTCCGCCGTCGAGCACAGCCTCGGCGAACCAGGCGTCCGGCCCGTCGGCGATGCACGACACCCCGCACAGCTCGGTGGCCTCGTACTGCTGCAACTCCTTGTCGAGGGCGTCGCGAACCATCTGCTCAACTCGGGCGGACAGTCCACGGTGCCCGGTGATCCCCAAACGCACAGTCCATCCCCTCTCAGGCCCGGTACGTCAGGCGTCGGGTTGCGTCAAGGGCCTTCCGCCAGGGGAACGCCTCCGGGCTCCCGTGCTTCGGTGGGTGCGACACGTACCCGTCCGGCCCGTCGAGGACGAGAACGCCCTGGCTGCGGAGAGCCGTGATCGACCGGGCGACCGCGGGTTGTGCGCCCTGGGCCTGGTTGAAGTACGGCATCGCCGCGACCGGCACTCCCATGTTGGCCGCTTCGGACGGCAGGCCGATCGCGAGCGTGTCGCTGATGCCCGCGCCCCACTTGTTCAGCGTCGTGCACGACATCGGCGCGACGAGGATCGCCGTCGCCTTCGGCAGCGCGTCGGACTCCCAGGGCAACTTGTACTGCGAACGCACCGGGTGCCCGGTCAGCTCGACCAACTCGCCCATGCGCGGCTCCCACCAGCGGGCCGCCGACGGCGAAAGGACCAGGCACACGTCCCACCCGTCGTCCTGGGCGGCGCACACACCGTCGTCGATGTACTGCGTGGGGCCGGCGGCGCAGGCGATCAGGTACAGAACGGGCTTTGTCATGCCCGGAGTCCACAGCGTTGCGCCAGTGCACGCAACTGCCCGTCGGGTCTCGGGGTCGCGCCCACCACGTCCTTGACCAGGTTCACCGCGTCCGGTCGCCCCTCGACTTCCTCGGGTGCGAGTTCGGCTGCCGCGAGAAGTTCGGTGGTGGCGGCTTCCCTGCGTCGTGTCAGAAGTGCGGCGCGCGCCATGGAGACGTGGTGGCCGGCCCGCCGCTCCCGCGTCATATCGGCCAACGCCGCCCCGTCCACGCCGTTGGCGGCTTCGAGAGCGGACCACCCGTCCTCGAAACGAACCAGCATGTCGACACGGTGCAGGGTTACGTTGGTCGGGCCGAACATCGTCCAGTCCTCGTTGAGATCTGCTCCCTGCCGATCCGCGACGTCCTTCGCCTCATCCACAAATCCTGTTGCAGCGTTCAGACGAGCGGTGGTGCGTTCCTGATCCGACGCCGCCAGTGCTGCCGACAGGTACAGCATTCCGAGCGTGGACAGGCCGAGAGTGCCTTGCTCGGTCAGTCCATCGGCCAGGCGGCGGGCCGTGGACGTGGCGAACGCGACAGCGGCCTGTGGGTGCTTCTGGTGGACGAGGCTCTTGGCGACGTGTCGGGACGACGCTCCGATCTGCACAGGATCCCCCGACCGTTCGGCGGCGGCGAGCGCACGGTCGGCGGCGAGTGCGGCCTGAATCGCGGTCGCCGCCCCGTACTTGTGCAGGTACGACGTCACCAACTGGTACACGCGGGAGAGCACCGCCTGTGCCTCCGACTGCCGGTCCTCCGGCGCACTGTGCGCGGCCTGCATGGCGCCGACGACGAGTAGGGGCAACTCACGGGCGAGCGCGGCGTAGTGGCATGCCTGGAACGCCTCACAGCAATAGCCGAGCCTTCGTCTCAGGAGGGCGATCGTCGGCGGGTCTGTCGACACCGGTCTTGCGTAAAGGGCGTCCACGACGCTCAGTACATCGGCCGGTGCGGTGCTGCCCGGGGGTGGCTCGGGCGCGCGGTCGGACAAGAGTTGCTCCAGGGGGATGCGCAGGGCTTCGGCCGCGCGCACCAGTACCGACAGGCGTGGATCCTGTTGCCGCTTCCCGCCCTCGATGTCCTGTACCCATCGCTTCGTCTGCCCCATGAGGCGGCCGAACTCGGTCTGGGTGAAGCCGCGCCGGTCCCGCCAGTAGGCGATGCGTCGGCCGATGCCGGAAGTGTCCACGAGCTGGCCCCCAGACAGGGCACGCACTTTGCGTGCCCACCCCAGTTGTAGCGCGTTCTACGGTCCCGTCAGAGCCGATCACGGGAAGCAGGGTGACCCATGGGCACAGTGAACGCGGTCCCACCGAGCAAGGGAGCACTTCGGATGACGACCACCCTCGCCACACCAGTGCCTGCCCGCACAAGGCCAACCGTGCACATTGAGCGGACGTTCAGGCGCAGTCGCAAGGCCGTCCCGCAAACACGCCGCTTCGTACGCGAGGCGATCACCGACCACGTACCGGACGACCGCGCCGACGACATCCTCGTCTGCACGTCCGAACTCGCGACGAACGCACTCCAACACACCCCACCCGGAAGGGTGTTACGGGTCTGCGTCACCATCACGCGCGGCACGCTGCGCCTCGAAATGCACGACGCCAGCGACAGTACGCCGCAGGTACGCGAGGCCGCCGAGGACGACGCCCGTGGCCGCGGCCTGCTGCTCGTCGCGACGCTCGCCGACGACTGGGGCACCTCACTGCGCGACGGCCCCGGAAAGATCGTCTGGGCCGTCTTCCGCCTCGCCGCTGCAAGCCGGAACGCATAGGCCTTTGCCGAGTCCGCTGTGACATGTCGATGCGCAGGCACCAGCAAGCGGCTCGCTCGCGACCACCCAGTTGCGCGCCCCATCCGTACCGGCACCTGCGAGATGGCGACCCGCCGACCGTTGCGACCGGCCGCCGAGGCGGAACGCCGACGGCCCATCCCGCCCCACGTGATCGCACGTCGACAGTCCTTGGACGGTCACGCCGTCACGCTCGTACGTCCCTACGTCCGCGCCCACGAACAAGCTTGCGCCGCTGAGGAGTTGCGCCGAATTCAGCGCGAGCGTCGCACCTGCCAACGTGCCACGTCCCGTGCCCTCTCCCCGCAGCCCGTCGCCATGACCGCCGGCTGAACCACCCAACCGAGGCCATGCCACCCAGGCGCGGCCGTCCCTGTCCCAGGAGGAATGCAGAATGAGCACAGCTATCGTGCACCCGCGGGAAGTCTTCCCGCTCGCGCCCGAGGGCGGGCGCATCACCTACAGCAGCGCGCCCCCGAGCGCGCCGGACTCCCGTCCATGGATTCTCCGATTCGCCCGCGTCCCCGACGCCGCCCACGCGACCGTGAAGCCGCCGGCCGTCTACGACAACGAGTTGCAGATGTCCCGCGGCCTGTACGACGGCCCGCTGCCCTACATGCAGACCCACAGCCCCACCATCCCCGACGGCAACCCAGGAAACCCGCCGCCGTTGGACGAGGGCGCGAAGGACTGATGCCCCCATGCCCACCGTTCTCGTGATCGCAGCACGCGATGACTGGCCGACCGACCGCGTCGTGAAGGCCCTCACGGACGGTGGAGCGGAGGTGTTCCGCATGGACACCGCCGAGTTCCCCCAGGAACTCACCCTTGCCGGGCGACTCGACGCCCGGCAAGGGTGGTCCGGTGGACTCACCACCGCTCACCGCGCCGTCGACCTCGCCGACATCTCCGCCGTCTACTACCGCGCCCCGAACCCGTTCGACCTTCCCGTGACCATGTCCGAACCCGAGCGCCGGTTCGCCGCCGCCCAGGCCCGTGCCGGCCTCGGCGGCATCATCACCGCACTTGACTGCCGGTGGGTGAGCCATCCCGCCGCCATGTCCCGCGCCGAGTACAAGCCACTCCAACTCGCCACCGCACGTACCTGCGGCCTGGCCGTCCCGCCCACGCTCATCACGAACAGCCCCGACGCCGTCCGCACGTTCTCCGGGGACGTCGGCGCCCCCATCGTCTGCAAGCCGGTAGCCACCCCCGTGTTCATCGAAGACGACCAACTCAAAATCACGTACACGCGCCGCGTCACCGAGGACGACCTCGACGACCTACGCGGTATCGACACCACCGCGCACCTGTTCCAAGCGTGGGTGGACAAGGCATACGAGGTACGACTCACCGCCGTCGGCGATCAGTTGCTCGCCGCCGAGATCCACGCCGGCAGCGACGCCGCACACGCGGACTGGCGCAGCGACTACAACTCGCTGACCTATCGGGCCACCACAGTCCCGGAACCTGTCGCCGAGGGCGTACGCCGCTACCTGAGCCACCTCGACCTCCGGTTCGCCGCGTTCGACTTCATCGTCAGCCCCGACGGTGAATGGACGTTCCTGGAGGCGAACCCGTGCGGTCAATGGGACTGGATCGAGCACAAGACCGGCCTGCCCATCGCCGACGAACTACGAGGAACCCCCGCATGAGCACCCTCGACCGGGCCCGCCCGTACATGACCGCCCTTGCCGACGATCTCAGCCGAGCCGGTGCCATCCGCACCCGCCCGTGGGCCGAGGCATTCGCGAACACCCCGCGGCACGTCTTCGTCCCTCGCTGGTTCAAGCAGGCAACCAACGACAAGGGCATCACCGTATGGCGCGAACACCGCGCCACCACCGACGACGGCCTCGCCACCATCTACCGCGACCACACGCTTGTGACCACCCTCGACCCGGCCACCGCCGAACAGGTCGACGAGACGGCATGGACCGGCGTGCCCACCTCATCCAGTACCCTGCCGAGCCTCATGGCCGGAATGCTCGAAGACCTCTCCGTCGAGGACGGCGACCGGGTCCTCGAAATCGGTACCGGAACCGGCTACAACGCCGCCCTCTTGAGCGCCCGGCTCGGCGAACACCTCGTGCACTCCGTCGACGTCGACCCCGCCCTCGTACAAGCCGCACAACAACGCCTCGCCGACGCCGGGCACTCCCCGCAACTCGTCCCGCACGACGGCACCCAGGGCTACCCCACAGGCGACACGTTCGACCGGATCATCGCCACCTGCTCCGTTCCCGCCATCCCCGCTGCATGGATCGAGCAGAGCAAACCCGGAACGATCCTCGTCACCGACATCGCCCTCGGTATCGAGGGCGGACTCGTCCGCCTCGCCGTCGACGAAGAACACCGTGCCCTCGGCCACTTCACCACCACGGCCGGCCGCTTCATGGCCGCCCGCACCGACGAACGCACCTACCTGACACTCCAACGCCCTGAACACGCTCCGGAAGCGGCCACGCGGCCAACTGCCGTCACAGCCACGGACATCCGCGGCAACTACCCGTTCCGCCTCGTCCTCGCCCTCCACCTGCCCGGAGTGGAATTCGTCTACCACGTCAACGACGACGGCGGCATGTCCATCCAGATCCAGCAGGCCGACGGATCATGGGCCCGCATCCCCACCACCGGCGATACCGGCACCGTCACCTACGGCGGCGACACCGAACTCTGGAAGCAAGCCGAGGCCGCATGGCGCTGGTGGAACGACGCAGGCCGCCCAGCACAGGACCGTTTCGGGTACGCCCGTGAAGCCGACGGAAGCGCCTACGCCTGGCACATCCCCGATGGCACCCGCTGGGCCCTGCCCGCATAGCCGGGACCCACACACCCACCATTCCCCTCTGATCACTCCACCAGTGCAGCTCCGACGGCGCCGTTGCGGATGCGGCCCGATAGTGAGGCTATGGGTGTTCCAAGCGAGCCGATTCCCCCTGGCCAGCAACGACAAGCCGGACGCAGCTGGGCGGACTGGATCACGGTGGCAGTCGCTGTGCTTGCGCTGGTCGTGTCTCTGGTGAGCTTCAACCACTCTCGACAAGCCGCGAAGGACGCCAATGAAGCCAAGAAACACGAAGATGCGATCAAGGTTGGCTTCTGGCGGCAGGACTACGCCAACCCGCAGGTACTGCACGTAATCAACCGCAACTCCTTCGACCTCGAAGACGTGACGGTCCGCTTCAAGGACGGCTACTTCATCAAGGTGGGCCTGGTCCCCTCCTGCCAGACATGGACTCTGGCCGGGTTCGACATCCCCGGCGAGCAACCCAACTCCCCGTACACCCTGAAGTTTCCGGCCCGGCTGGATTTCAAGGATCAGGAGAGCCCTCGTAACACCTGGACCATCACCGACAAGCCGCCCCAGCGACAGAAGACTCCGCCATCCCTACCCAGCGACAAGGACCTGACGGAGCAATTCCGGACGCACATGGTGGGCCCATATTTCACCGGCTGCGCAACGTAGCCCGCCCTGTACCTGAGCCTGGAGCGCGGCTGCCCCGCCTCGTACGCGGGACTCGTCGCCGCCACGTTCATGCCGCGGCCCGGCGCGCCGCTCAGGCGGCGCCCCGCCCCCGCTCGTCCTCGAAGACCCCCGCAAGCGTGCCCGGCGTGACCACGCGCAGGAACGGCACGATCGTGACGGCGGCCGCCGCGGCGAAGAGCAGGAACGCGGTGCGCATGCCGAGCCATTCGGCGAGCAGGCCCATCAGGCCGGCGCCGACGGGCATGGCGCCCCAACTGAACAGCCGGGTCACCCCGTTGAAGCGGCCCAGCATGGCGTCGGGCACAAGGCGCTGCCCGATCGTGCGGGCGTTGACCGTCCATACGGTGCCGCCCATGCCGCCGGCGAAGGCCGCGGCCGTGACGGCCCAGAGGCTGGTGGTCAGCGCGGGCACGGCCATCATCGCGAGGGTGCCGACGAGGTCGGCGAACATCACCCAGCGGCGGCCGAAGAAGCGGTTCAGCCAGGTGACGGTGGTGGCGCCGACGAGGCCGCCGATGCCGAGAGCGCTCAGGACCGTGCCGTACTCGCTGGGTGTCAGACCCATGGTCCGGGTGGCGAACAGCGGCATCAGGGCCAGCCAGGCACCCCAGCAGGCGCACAGGGCGGTCAGGATCAGGGCCATGGTGCGCAGCAGCCGCTGCTGCCACAGATAGCGCAGGCCGTCGGCGATCTGGGAGTTGACGGTCTCGGGCGCGGCGCCGCCCGCCGCGTTCCGGGCGGCCCGGAAGCGCCCGGTGAGCAGGATCAGGACGAGGGCCGCGGCGAGGTAGGACACCCAGGTCACGCCGAGGGCGACACCGGCGCCCGCGGCGAGCAGGAGGCCGCCGACGAAGGGACCGCAGAACTCGTTGCAGACCGTCTCGGCACCGGCGATCCAGGTGTTGGCGCGTTCCCGTCCGGCGGGCGGCACCACGGCCGGGATCAGGGCGGCGGCCGCGGTCAGGGCGATCACCTCGGCGACGCCGAGAACGGCACCGGCCGCGCAGAGCACGGTGATGGAAAAGGTCCCGGACAGGGCGACCTGGATCAGCGTGCCGACGGCGAGCAGCCGCAGCGCGTTGGCCCCCCACAGGAGCCGGCGGCGATCGACGCGGTCGACCAGGACACCGACGTGCAGGGCGACGAGGAGCCAGGGCAGCGACAGGCTGAGCGAGACGGCCGCGACCTGCGCGGGGGAGCCGGAGGCCTGGGTGGCGAGCAGCGGCAGGACGACCTTCGTGACGCCGTCCGCGAGGTTGGTGACCGCGGTGAACACCAGCAGGACCACGGTGTTGCGGGTACCGCGCGGAGTCTGCTTCGCCATGCCCGGCACCGGCACCGGCACCGGGGCGGCCTCGACGGGCGGCGCGTCCCCCGCCGGCGCTCCCGCGGTCTTCACGGCTTGGTCGCTCATCAAGTTCCCCTAACCGGCTAATGGCTTTACTGGTGAGACCGAGGGCATGAGTGTGGCACGGGTCCGGTTCACTTGGCTACCCGGCAAACCGTTTAGCTGGTTACATCGGGTGTAGGCTCGTCAGATACGAGTTCAGATACGAGTCGGATACGAGGAGGTGGCTCATGACCGAAGCCCCGGCATCGGCCCGACTGGTCGAGGCCTTCGCCAACACGGTCGACGTGGAGCTCGGCACCGACGACCTGGACACGGCGACTCAGCTCTCCGCCTGGCTGACCGACCGCGGCCTCCTCGACCGCGGCCGCCGCGTCACCGCCGCCGACCACGCCCTGGCCCTGCGCCTGCGCGCCGGCATCCGCGAGGAACTCGGCGTCCATGTCGGGGACACCGCCGACCCGCGACACCTCGCCGACGCCGACGAGGCACTGCGCGAACTGCCCGTGTACATCACGGTCCGCGGCGGTACGAGGCACAGCGCCCTGACCCCCGACCCGGACCTCACACCCGCCCGGCACGCCCTCGCCGAGGTCGCCGTCGCCTGGAGCGACCTGGTCGTCACCGGCGACGCCGCCCGCCTCAAACGCTGCGCCGAACACGCCTGCGCCTGGGTCTTCTGGGACGTGTCCAAGAACCGCAGCCGCCGCTGGTGCTCGATGCGGATCTGCGGCAACCGGGCCAAGGCCAGGAGGTACGCGGCGAAGCAGGCCACCACCACGGCGACCGCCACCGGCTGACCGGGCGCACGCCCGACTCAACCGGGTCGCCCGGCTCAACCGGCGGCCTGCAACGGCCGGTTGGCGTACGCGCCCTGGCGCGCACCCTCGTACCCGCCCCGGTGGCCGACCTCGTAACCGTCCTCGTACCCGTCCTGCTCCGTCATCACCTGCCGCGCCGTGGTGAGCACCGTGTGGAACAACGTGTCGTCGTCCAGGCCACGGCGCCACACACACTGCGCGTACACCTCGAACGCCGGGCGCCAGGCGATCCGCCGCAGCCGGCCGAGCCGCAGCTCCTCCGCGACCGTGACCTCGGGCAGCAGCGCCATGCCGATGCCGTCGCCGACGCTGCGCTTGACCGCGTCGACCGAGCCGAGCCCCAGCACGCAGCCCGGCTCCGCACCCACCGCGGCCAACTCCGCCTCCAGGCCGCGCTGGTAGCCGCTGCTGCGATGCGCGCAGGCCAGGGTGTGCCCGGCGAGATCACGGGTCGAGCCGATCGGCACCCCGGTCAGCGGGTGCGCCGGGTGCGCCACCAGGGCCAGCCGCTCGGGGCGAAGCACCCGGTGGTGCACGGACGACGCCGCGGGCAGCTCCGTACGGGGCCCGATGAAGAAGGCGCAGTCGACCTGTTCGTCCCGCACCAGCGCCACCGGGTCGTCGTCGAGGGCCCGCAGGGTCAGGGCGAGGTTCGGGTGGCGCAGGTGCAGATGCTCGATG
Source organism: Streptomyces boluensis (assembly GCF_009908195.1). Classification (GTDB taxonomy): domain Bacteria; phylum Actinomycetota; class Actinomycetes; order Streptomycetales; family Streptomycetaceae; genus Streptomyces; species Streptomyces boluensis. The sequence continues at coordinate 18,821 of NZ_JAAAHS010000019.1, forward strand.
AGCGGAAGCAGCCGGTACGTGGTGAGACACTCGGCGGCGCCGACCACCAGCGTGGGCGGGGCGTCGGCGGAGTCGCAGACGGACTCCTTGGCGAGCTGGCTGAGATGCACGATGCGCCGTGCGTAACGCTGCAGGCGGCGGCCCGCCGGTGTGAGCCGGGCGCCCTCGGCGGTGCGCTCCAACAGCGGGGTCTCCAGGGACTGTTCGAGCGACTTGATCCGCGTGGTGACCGTCGGCTGGGCGAGCCCGAGAAGGCGGGCGGCCTGCGTGAAACTCCGGGATTCGGCGACCGCCAGAAACGCGCTGAGATGCTTGATGTTCATCCTTCAGACCACGTCCGCGCCGCGTACGGGAACCTCGATGCGAATCCCGGCATGAACCCCGGCATGAACCCCGGCATGAACCCCGGCATGAACCCCGACACGAACCCCGGCATGAACCCCGACATGAATCCCGAACCGGAAACGAAGCATGGCAACCTCAATCCTCGGTGAAAAACCTCGGCGAAAAAACCTCGATGAATCCTCGGTGAAATCACGTACGTCGACCTGACGCGATTGCGCGGAAGTCGGGGAGTGCGTGCGAAGGCCCCGTGCGTCGATGTCGATTGTTGGGGCGTACGTGCCGCCGCGCACCGGGCGGAGGCTGTCCGCTTCGTGCCGTGACCTCGATCGGCCCCGCGCCACTGGCGAATTCGACGGGTCGCGTGCGGGTGGCGCCGGATCAGACGATCTGCAGGCCCCGCTCGATCTCCTTGACACGCGCACGGTCCCGCTGGACCTGGTCCCGGTCGGCCCCGGCGAGCACCACGCGCCCGAGGACCGAGAACACGTCCGACGTCTCGGCGACCCGGCCGTCGGCGGGAACCTCCACGGTCGAGCGGGCCGCCGTGGGGAGTTGGCCGAGGTCCGCCAGGAGGTCCGGGTTCCGCAGGACACCCGAGCGGTGCGCGGTGACGAAGACCGACATCACATGGCGCCGCAGGCCGTAGCCCGGGGCGTGGTCGTACGTCCCGCCGAAGTAGGCCGTCAGACGGTCGAGTTGACTGCGTCCGGTCGCGAGCCGGGACAGGAACGGCATCTGCCCGCCGGCCGCACGGGCGTTCAGCTCGATGAGGACCGGGCCGTCCGGGCGCAGCATGATCTCGGCATGCATCGGCCCGAACCGGACGCCCAGCGCGTCGAGTACGTCCCGTGCGTAGCCGACCAGGCCCGCGCAGACCGGGTCGTCGAGGCCGAGGAACTCGACCGAGTCGTAGATACCGACCACGGACCCGACGGACCTCTTCGCGTACCGGGTGACGCCGCACACGTCGTGGACGCCGTCGACCGAGAACGTGTCGACGCTGAACTCCGTCCCCACCGCGTACTCCTGGACGAGGACCTCCCGCTCGACGTACCCGAGCGCGTTGCGGCGGCCTGCCATGGACGCGAAGGCCGCGCGGAGTCCGGGCCCCGGACGCAGGCGCCGGACGGAGTCGGTGCCGGCGCTGCGCGCGGGCTTGAGGATCACGGCCTCGGCCCGGCCGAGTCCGGTGGCGGCCAGCCACTGTTCGACCCGGCCGAAGTCGTCCGTCCGCACCTGCCGCAGGTGGGGCAGGCCCGCCTCGGCGAGCGCCTGGTGCGTCAGCGCCTTGTCGCGGCGGGCCTCGGCGAGGCCGAGCGTGTTGGCCCGGCCGGGAAAGAGCCGGGAGCACAGCAGGTCGGCGAGCGGGCCACCGGTCTCCATACCGGTCACGACCCCCGACACCCCCGCGGCCCGCAACGCCCGGCACAGGGCCGAGCCGTCGCCGTCAGCACTGTCAGAACTTTCAGTCCCGTCAGTCCCGTCAGTGCCCTCGTGGTGGAGAACGGTGTCGAAGTCCTGCGGCCGCCAGGTGTGTGCAAGGACCGCAGGCGGCTCGCTCGCCGTGGTCACGGCCACGCACGACCAGCCGAGGTCCCGGAAAGCGGGCGCGATGAGCGCCCCCGGCCCGTACGGGTCCACGACAGCGAGCAGCGGCGGGGTGGTCGTCATCTCGGTCCCAGAGGTCGCGCGGGGCGAAAGGGCCCCGGAGCCGCCGCTCAGATGGCGGCGCGGAAGAAGTAGGTGTGACGGGTGCGGATACGGTCGCCCGCGAGCGAGTACAGGTCGCAGAACCCCTCGTCCAGGGGCACCCCGGTCCGGCTCAGGCCACGGAAGCGGCCCCGGCACACGATCGACGAGCCCTCGGCGACGACCTGGTGGACCTCGTGGCGGCCGGAGGCGATGAGGCGCTCCTCGCGGTAGAAGCGCTCGACCCGGCGCAGGCCGACGAACGGCGCGTAGCCCGGCCGTTGATAGGTGCAGTCGTCGGTGAAGACCCGGCCGAGCTCCTCCCACCGGCGCCCGTCGATGACCCCGAAGAGGCCGGTCACGAAAGCCTCCGCCGAGGGCGGAGCCAGGATCAGGTCCACGACACCACGGTCCTCTCGTCGATGAATCCGAGCATTCCGGACAGCGTGGTGCGCCGTGCCGTGGCGTCACGCTCCGGTTCCACGGCGTGCACGTGCGCCCCGTTGAAGAAGTAGATGTCGCCGGGACCGATGTCGAGGTGGCAGGTCTCGACGCCGTCGAGCGAGGCGAGGGGGTACGGCGATCCGGTGTACGTGAGCCCGAGCCGGTCCCGGGTGGCGTCGTCGGGGCGGGTGTCCCAGATCCGCAGCCGTCCGCCGCGGCCGTTCTCCAGGCACACGTTCATCGCACCGATGGGACGGCCGACGACCTGCTGGATCTCGAAGTCGGCCTGCCGCGGCTCGGTGCACTGCGCCTGGTCCTCGTGCGGGGCGAGCGCGAACTCCCCGCGCCCGTGCCAGGACCGGATGAGCGCCGCGCCCGCCTCACGGCCCGCGTGCCGGGCCGGCCGGAACGTCACACCGTCCTCGGCGAGGACCCGGCCGAGCTCCGAACGGATCAGGGTGAGCGGGTCGCCGGGGACGTCGAGGACCCGGTCGAGTTCCGCGCGGTGGGCCGCCGACTCGTCCAGATAGCCGGCCGTGGTCTTGTGGTAGTGGTAGGCGCCCAGGTAGTGGCCCGGTGCGTCGGCCCCTCTGACCCTGCGCCCGGGACTCGTACGGAAGCGTTCCGCGATCGTCGAGCAGACCGCGGCGGGAACAGCCCCGCGGAACACCACGCCAAGCAGATCGCCGCGCAGCACATCCGCGACCGCGTCGGCGCGGAACGTCGCGTACTCCTCGAACCTGAAGTAGTCAGCCATGTGAACTCCCGGTGGGGACAAGGGACTTGGAGCCGTCCACGGACAGGCGCGGCCCCGGAACCCCGGCGCCCGGCCCCGCGTCGATGCCCACTGTGTCGATGCCCACCGCGTCGACGCCCACTGAGTCGACGCGCACCGTGTCGATACGCACCGTGTCGAGCACCGCCGCACACGCCTCCTCCGCCGCCGCGACATCCGCGCCGGCGGCCAGGACGTAGCAGCCGACCCGGTCACGGGTGACCCCGTCGACGACGGCGCCGACGCTGTCGCCGACCTCGGCGCCGATCCGTATCCGCAGCTCGGGCGCGGCCGCCGTCGCTTCCTCGACGCCCGAGATCGCCACGACGCGGCCCGGCGCGGGCAGGATGTGCCGGATCGCCGCACCGCGCGTGCCCAGGTCCGTCATACGGGGCAGCGGCTCGATGCCCAGCGGCACCGTGACGGAGAGCCGGGTGACGTCGAGCCCGAACGCCATCTCCATCAGCTCGTGGAGGCGCTCGCCGCCCATGCGGTTGTGCGACTCGATGATGCGCGGCCCGGACGGGGTGAGCCGCACCTCGGAGTGGGTGGGGCCCTCGGTGAGCCCCACCGCGTCGAGGAGCTCCGCGACGACCTCGTGGATCTGCCCGGTCACCTCGGGTGGCAGAGCGGCCGGCATGGAGTGGCCCAGCTCGTAGAAACCGTCGCTGAGCAGCGTGTTGGTGATGGCGACGACATGATGCCGGCCCTCCCAGAGGAACCCTTCGACGCTGAACTCCGGCCCCTCGAGGAACTCTTCGGCCAGCGCCTCGCCACGGCCCAGGGCCCGCAGCCGCGCCCAGCCCTCCCGGATCCCGTCCAGGTCCGCCGCCCGGAACACGCCGATGCTGCCCGCCGAGTCCGTCGGCTTCACGAACACCGGACCGTCCAACTCCCGCCAGAACTGCACGAGTTCACTGCAACTGCGCACCACCCGGTGGCGTACGGCGGTGCCCGCGCCCCGTTCGGCGAGCCTGCGCCGCATGGCCGCCTTGTCCTTGAGGAGTCGCACGGATTCCACGGAGTTCCCGCCGAGGCCGAGCAGCGCATTCAGCCGCGCGGCCGGCACGAGGCCGTTCTCCGTCAGGGAGAAGACCCGGTCGAAGGGGCGCTCCCGGTGCCGCTCCACGACGAGCCGCTGAACCGTCTCGTAGTCGTTCTTGAAGTCGGCTTCGAGGATTTCCGTGCAGTACTTCTCCGACCCCGGTGCGGCCCCGCCGGGGTTGTGCACCAGGACCACCTCGAGCCCCGCCTCGTGGGCGGCCCGCAGGATCTCGACGATGCCGCCGATGACCACTATCCGACCGTGCATGACCGTCGCCTTCCGTCCTTGGGGAGTTGGGGCGCGGCGCTCAGGAACGCGCCGATACGGGCCGCGAGTTGGGGCAGCTCGAGGATCGCCGCGTCGTGCCCCGCCTCCGTCTCGGTTTCGTGGTGGTGTTCGGCGCGGACGCCGCGCTCGGCGAGCCCGCGCGCCATGTGCACGCTGTGCTCACGGCCGAACCGCCGGTCCCCGCGCAGACTGGCGAGCAGGACACCCGGAACCTCCGGAACGCGGCCGAGCACCGAGGGGCGGGCGAACGCGTCGAAGCGGTCCATCGCGTCGAGCAGAGTCAGATACGAGTTGGCGTCGAACCGGTCGACGAACTTGGCGCCCTGATGGTCCAGATACGGCGCGATCGCCGCAGGACCCGAGCGCGGCCCGGACACCTCGTGGCCGAAGCGCCGCTCAAGCTCGGGCTCCGAGAGGTACGTGAGGTGCCCGATCATCCGGGCCGTCGCAAGGCCGGACCGCGGGCCCGCGCCCGGCGCGTAGTGGCCGCCGCGGAAGTCCGCGTCGTGCCGCACGGCGGACCGGGCCACCGCGTTCCAGCAGCGGTTGTCCGCCGAGAGCCGCGCCGTCCCGGCGACGGCCACGAACGTCGCGGCGTCACCGGGACGGTCCAGAAGCCACTGGAGCACCTGGCTGCCGCCCATGGAAGGACCGACGACCGCGTGCAGACGCCCCACGCCGAGCGCGTCGAGGAGCCTGCGGTGCACCGCGACCATGTCGGCGATGTCGACGGCGGGAAAGCCGGGCCCCCACCGCCGGCCGTCCGCCCGCGGTGACGTGGGCCCCGTCGTGCCCGAGCAGCCGCCGAGCACATTGGCGCAGACGACGAAGTACCGGTCCGTGTCGATGGTGCGTCCGGGGCCCACCATCGCGTCCCACCAGCCCGGCCGGTCACCCGGACCGTGCGCGGCGACATGCGCGTCGCAGGTCAGCGGATGGCAGACGAACACGGCATTGGTGCCGTCGTACGACCCGTACGTCTCATAGGCGACGTCGACCCGCTCCAGGCTCTCCCCGGACCGCAGCACCAGCGGCTCGCTCCGGTCAGCCACGCGCAGCAGCCTTGATACGTACGGGAGTTGAGGGAGCGCTTCCGGCGGTGGCAGCGGCGAATTCAGCGCGGGTGCGAGGCTGGGTGCGAGGCTCATCGTCACCGGCCCCCCTGCCCGCCCGCGCCCGCCGACCGGATCTGCTCGGCGAGCGACGCGATCGTGGGGCTGCGGAAGAACGACCTGAGCGCGATCTCCACCCCGTGCTCCTCGCGTACGCGGGACAGCGCCGTGAACACCATCAGCGAGTGCGCGCCCAGCTCAAGGAGCGACGCGTCGCGCTCCACCGACTCCACCGCGAGCAGCTCGGCCCACATCGCGGCGAGCCCGCGCTCCACCGCATCGGTGTGCACCACGGCGGGCCCGGCGGTACCACCCGGCGTACGGGCGGCGGTGAACTCCGCCTCGTGGCGGGTGAGCAGCGCCGCCCGGTCGACCTTGCCGTTGGGCGTCATCGGGACCGCGTCGGCCCACACCATCCAGCGCGGCACCATGTAGTCGGGCAGGCGGCCGACCAGCGCCTCCTTGACCGTGCCGAGCACCCGCTCGGGGTGCGCACCGTCCGACGCGACCAGGAACAGCGCCAGTTCGGGCCCGGAGGCCGTGCCCTTCACCGCGGCGACCGCCTTGGCGACACCGTCGACGGCGAGCGCGGACGTCTCGATCTCCCCGAGCTCCACCCGGTACCCGCGGATCTTCACCTGCTCATCGGTACGCCCCAGGAAGTGCAGCACCCCGTGCTCGTCCCGGACGACCTGGTCGCCCGTCCGGTACACCCGGCCGCCCGGCACGCGCGGGTCCGCGATGAAACCGCGGGCGGTCTGCTCCGGCGCGCCCAGATAGCCCTTCGCCGGGCAGACCCCGCCCAACTGCAGTTCCCCGCGCACCCCGGCGGGCGCGAGGTGCCCGGTGACATCCACGACGTAGCCGTGAACTCCCGTGATCGGCAGGCCGATCGGCGCATGCGCGGGCCAGTCGGTGTCCGCCGCCATCCGGTGCGTCGTCACGGCGTGCGTCTCGGTGGGCCCGTACAGGTTGACCAATTCCAGGTGCGGCCGGGAGCGGAAGAACGCGCGCACCACGTCGTCCACGAACAGCTGCTCACCGGAGACACACACATGCCGCAGCCGGGTGAGAGGCATGTCCCGGTCGGCGGCCGCCTGCACGAACGGCCGCAGCGCCGCCACCGGCAGGTACACATGGGTCACCGCCGACTCCTCGACGCGCGCCACCAGTTCGGGGAAGTCCCGGCGGTCGGCGTCCCCCCGCGAGATCACCGTGCCGCCCGCGGCGAGCGTCGGGAAGATCTCCTGGAACGACACGTCGAAGCCCATCGGCGCGTACTGCAGGAACCGGGTCGACGCGTCCATGGACAGCGCGTCGAGCTGCCAGGCGGTCAGGTTCAGGAGCGGCCCCTCGCCCATGTCGATGGCCTTGGGGCGGCCCGTCGAACCCGAGGAGAACATCACGTACACGGACCGGTCCTCGGCACGCTCCGGCAGCGCGTGGTCCTGGGGTCCGGCGCCCTCGCCGAGCGCCGCGAGCTCCGCGGGCGCCACCGTGCGTACGCCGAAGGCATCCCCTGAGTCCTCCGACACGACGAGCCGGCACCCGGCCGCGTCCAGCATGTACGCGATGCGGTCCGCGGGCAGGCCGCGGTCGCAGGGCAGATACGTCGCGTCGGCCCGCAGCACCGCCAGGATCACCGCGACGGTCCGCGCCGCACTCCCGGACGTGACCCCGACGACCTCGCCAGGACGCACCCCGGCCCGCCGCAGCCCCACCGCCAGACGGGCCACCTCGTCCTCCAACTCCCCATGCGTCAGGCTGCCTTCGGGCCCCTCCACGGCGACGGCGTCCGGCGCGGCGAGCGCGGCCTGCCGCAGCCACGTCGTCAGTGAACCGGCCGCGGGCACCGGCCACGCGCCCTCGGCGGGCGCGGCCGGCACCGGCACCGGGGCGTCGTCGAAAAGCGCGGACACCGGCGCGGCGGGGCGCTCGGCCGCGCGCACAAGTGCGGTACGCAGCGAGGCGATCAGGCCGTCCGCCACGGCGTGAGGGATCAGCTCCGTGTCGTACTCCAGCTCCAGACGGCGGCCCTCGCCGACGGGCGTCACCCCCAGCCAGAGGTCGAACTTGGCGGTGCCGTTGCCGTGTTCACGTACCGCGACGACCTGCCCGCCCGGCGCGGGCGACAGGTCGTCCTGCATGGCGAGCATGCTGGAGAACACCGGGTTGCGGTTGCTCGAACGGTCCGGCTGGGTGTGCTCGACGATCTGGTTGAAGCTCACCGCCGAACGCGAACGGGCCGTCGCCACCACCGGCCGGACCGTGCCGCGGGCGTACGCCTCGAACGGCCGGTCCCAGTCGACCGCGAGCCCCAGCGGCAACGTGTTCACGAAGAACCCGCACAGCTCGAACGACCCCACCGTCCTGCGGGCCGTGAACGGGCTGCCGATCACCACGGACTCCGCGGCCGCGTGCCGGGCGACGACCGCGCCGTAGACGGCGAGCAGGAACTCGTACTCGGTCAGCTCCAGTTCCTTCACGGCCCGCGCCAGGGCGGCCGTCTCGGCCGGGTCGAGCAGCCACTCGCGGCGCGCCCCGGCGAAAGAGGTCTCGGCGGGGCGGTGCGGCACCGGGTTGAGGACCGTCGCGGTGCCCGGCAGCTCCGCCGCCCAGGCACGGGCGGCGGCCGCCGTCTCCGGCTCGGCACTCACCCGCCGCTGCACCTCGGCCTCCCGCACCAGGGCGTCGGCCCTGCGGCGGGCGAGCCGGGCGACGTCCGCGGCCGTGCGCCGCCCGGCCAGGGCCTCTTCGAGGTCCTGTACGAAGGGACGTACGGAGATCGCGTCGAAGACCAGATGGTGCACCACGAACAGCAGCACCGTCCGCGCGGGCGAACACAGCAGCGCGAAGCGGTACAGCGGCCCGTGCGCCAGGTCCCAGGTGTGCGCGCCGAGCTTCGCCACCGCCTCGGCCACCGCCGCGTCCGACGCGTCGGCACCGGACTCGAACGGCAGGCTCCACACATCCGGTACGGGAGCGACCCGGGCGTGCGGTTCCGGCGCACCGTGGAACGTCTGGCGCAGCGCGGGCTGCACCGTCACGACGGCGGCGAGCGCGGACCGTACCGCGTCCGGGCCGGTACCGGGGGCCAGCTCCAGCTCGAAGACGCTGTTGTACAACTGGCCCACCGGCACCAGCTGGTCGACGACGAGCAGGCTGCGCTGGGACTCCGTGACCGGCACCCGCAGCAGGGGCGTCGTCGGGGAGGCGGACTGGTCCACGGCGTACTCCAAGGTGTCGGGCCCGGCCGTCAGGCCCGTGCCCGGTCGGGAACCAACGTGCCGAGCGGCAGGTCGGGTTGCAGGGCGAAGGCCGCGGTCAGCTCGGTGAAATCGGCCATCCAGCGGCGCATGATCTCGGGGCGGAACAGGTCACGGCGGTAGAGCGCGAACCCGTCGATGCCGTCGTCGGACTCGGTCAGCGTCAGCACCAGATCCGTCAACGCCACCTGCACCGACTCGAAGTGCAACCGCGCCGACACACCGGGCAGGCCGGCCACCTTGTCGAAGTCGAAGGTCTGCATGGCGACGGCCGCGCACGGCGGCCGCGTCGTGGTCCAGCCGTCCTCCTCGACCAACGTGTCCAGGAGGTCCATCACGGGCAGCTCCGTGTGCTCCAGGGCGTCGAAGAACCGGTCGGCCGTCCGCTCGACCAGGGCCTTGAACGTGTCGCCCTCGCGGATCTCCACCAGGAGCAGGATCGGCCCCGAAAGGCAGGTCACCGCCCGGTCGTCGGCCGCGGAACGGTTGAAGAACGGGACGGAGAGCACCAGGTCGCGCTGCCCGGTGAGCCCGGACAGGAACGCCGCGACCGCCGACGCCGCGGCCACGAACACCGTCGCCCCGCACGCCGCGGCCGTCTTCCGGAGCGCCTGGTACACGTCCCGGCCGATCCGCACCGGCTCCGTGGCACCGGCCCCGATGAAACCCTCCGGACGCGGCAACTCGCCGGGCAGATCCAGGACTTGGGTGTGCCCGCGCAGCACGTCACGCCAGTAACGGATGTTGTCCCGCGCCCGCCGCTCGGCGTCCTCGGTGCGCTGCAGCCGCGCACAGTCCGCGCTCTGCACCGGCTCGGGCAACGCGCGCGGCTCCCCGCCGCCCAGGCCGTTCGCGTACAGCACGGCCAGCTCCTCCAGCATGACGCGCAGCGCCCAGCCGTCGACGGCGATGTGGTGGTAGGCGAGAAACAGATGCCACACGTCGGCGTCCGTGCGCAGCAGCGCCGTACGCAGCAGATGGCCCTCCTCGATGTCGAACGGCTCCCCGTTCATCCGCTCGGCGAGCCGCCGCACCGCGTCGGCGCGCTCCGCCACCGGCAGCTCCGTGACATCGATCAGCTCGAACCGGGCCGGCCGCGGCGCGTCCACCACCTGCTGCGGCGGCCCGTCACCACCGGCCAAGTAGCGGCTGCGCAAGGCATGGTGACGGATGATCAGCCCGTCGAGAGCGTCTTTGAGCGCCTCGGGCCGCAGCTCACCGGTCAGCTCCAGACGCACGACGGTGGTGTACGAGGTGGGGTACGGGCAGTCGCGCATGCGCCGCATCATCTGGCGCTGCTCGTTGGTGAGGGGCGCGGCGTCCTGAGTGAGGGGCGCGGCGTCCGGGGTGAGGGGCGCGGTGTCCTGGTTCATACGGCCTTCTCCTCGGCAGTCGCCGGCTCCGCGGCGGGTGCTTCCTCGTCGGGTGGTGTTTTCGTCAGGTCACCGAAGATCCCGTCGAGGACCTTCGGCGTCAGCGTGCTGAGGAACGGGACGACGAGCAGCAGGATCGGCGGCGCGAACAGCGCGAGCGCCGCCCGCGGCCCGATCAGCTCACCGAGCACCCCCGCCACCCCGGCGCCCACCGGCATCGCGCCCAGGGAGAACACCCGGGCGGTGGCACTGAACCGGCCGCGCATGCCGTCCGGCACCAAGTACTGGCTGATGGTGCGGGCGTTGACGGACCACAGGACCCCGCCGAACCCGCCGGCGAAAGCGGCCGCGCCGACGACCCAGATGTTGGCGGAGAGCAGCGGCGCCACCACCATCGCGAAGGTTCCGACCAGGTCCGAGAACATCACCCAACGCCGATTGCCCAGGCGGTTCAGCCAGGCGACGCACGCCGCCCCGGCGAGACCGCCCACACCGAGCAGGCTGAGCAGCACCCCGTACTCCTCGGAGCCGAGCCGCATCTCATGCACCGCGATCAACGGCATCAGCGCGAGCCACGCACCCCAACAGGCGCACAGCACCGTGAGAACGGCCGACGTCAGACGCAACGTCCGCTGCCGCCACAGGAATTGCAGCCCCTCGACGATCTGCCGGCGCACCGGCTCGGCACCACCGCCGCCGTGCCGCTTCGCCTTCGTGGCCCCGGCCAGGAACAGCACGGTCAGCGCGGCGAACACATACGCGGCCCCGGTGGTGCCGACCGCGACACTCGTGCCGGTCGCGATGAGCAGACCGCCGACGACCGGCCCGCAGAACTCCTGCGCCACCGTCTCGATCCCGGTGACCCAGGCGTTGGTGCGCTCCCACCCGGACTTCGGGACGACGGACGGGATCAGCGCGCTGATGGCCGTGGCCGCGACCACATCCGCCACCCCCAGGACGAAACCCAGGGTGTACAGGACGGGCAGGGTCGCGCCGCCGATGGACGCGTAGCCGAGCAGGACACCCAGGCAGGAGATCCTGACCACGTTGGAGAGCAGCAGCAGGGAGCGTCTGTCGTGCCGGTCCACGAGCACGCCGACATGGAACGAGAGCAGCAGCGTCGGCAGCATCAGCATCACCGACAGCGTGCTGAGCGCCATCGGCGAGGCGGTGAGGCCCGCGCCCATCAGCGGAAGAACGACCTTGAGCACACCATCGGCCAGGTTGGTCACCGCGGTGAAGACCAGGATGGCAAGACTGTTGAATCTGTCGCTGCGAAGCGAGGTGACCACGGGATTCCCCTGGGTGGACGGCCGGATCAGAGCGCCGCGAGCCGCTTCCCCGCGGACTCGACGAGCTGGAACATCCGGTCCTTGACGATGTCCTCCTGCCACGTGGGCAGGGTGGTGAGCGCGTCGTACGACTCCGTGGCCCGGTCCAGCATGGACTGCGTGGAACCGTGCAGCCGGTACTCCAACCCGGCCTCCAGACCATGCTGGTGACGCCACGTCAGAATCTCGGTGGCGACGAGAAGGCTGTGCACCACCGCGGGCAGGGTGCGCTCGTCCTTACGGATGGCGGACCGCAGCAGCACCTGGTCCGCGCCGGCCTGGAAGTGGCCCTTGGCCCGCTCGTCGAGGAACAGCGCCGTGTGCGTGAACTCGTGCAGATACGCCTCGGCCACATCGTTCGTGTGCCAGTGCTCGTCAGGAACGATCAGGGTGGCGCCGATCGCGTTGCGCTCCGACATGGAACCCGCCCACGCGGCCGACATCGTGAACACGGTGTGGGTGAGCAGCGACATCAGCGTGGCGAGCTCGGCGTCACGCTCGGCGATGAACGCGGCGCCCTCACGGCACCGGTCCAACTGCCAGGCGGGCGTGGCCGGACGGTCCGTATCCGCATGCCCGAAGACAGCACCGAGCACATCGATCTCCGGCGACGTGTCCGTGTACAGCGTCACGGGCGGACCGTCCACCCGATCTCCCGATATACGCGTCCGCAGATAGTCCGCATACGCGCCCGCGGGGGCCAGCGCCACAAGCAGCTTCAAGTAGGCGGCGCGCAGCGACTGTTGAGTCACCGCACCCTCGCCCTCGAGATACGGATGACTGAGCACGGCGGAGTTCCGCAGCACTTCCTGGCTTCCCTCGAGGTGGTACATGAGAACTCCCTTTCCAGAGGATTCCGTTGCGTCCGTTCCGGAACTCCGGTCCTACGCCGAGATCTCGGCCAGCCGCTTCCGGCACAGCTCAAGAATCTCGATCGGACGCGGCTGAAGCAGCTTCTCCAGGGGGAGTTCAAATACTTCGTCGAGGCTCGCCGCGACACCGTCACGGAGTTCATCGCTCTGCGGATGCAGACTGAGCACGGTGTCCGCGTAGCCCGGAATACGATTGTCCTGACGAGCAAGGAGAACCTCAGTACCCACCACAATGCTGTGCAGCACCTTGTCGAGCGGCCGCCGGTCCTTGCGAATAGCGGACCGGGTCAGATACTGATCCTCCATCAGGAGATCCATGTTCCGGTAGAAACCGAAACGGCGCTCCTCGAGAAACAGCGTGTGGTGAATGAATTCGTGCAGCAGAAACTCCTGCACATCGATGCTGTTCCAGTGCTCCTTGGGCGCGAGCCACAGCACACCGAGCACCGTGCTCGACGTACCGCCGGCCAGACCACCGTCCGGCGCGTAGAGCAGCACGGGCACGAGCAGCTCGTACAGGGCCCGGAACTCGGGCCAGTTCTCACCGACGACCTCGAGCGCGTCAGTGATCTGCCGCCGCTTGGCGGCCAGTTCCTCCGCGCCGAACACCTGCTGCTCACGGAAGATGTCGTAGTCGACCGACGCCTCCTCCGCGATGCCCTTGAGGAAGGCGTTCCGCAGCCCCTCGTGCTCCTTGCCGTCGATCACGGCGACGGGGTACTCACCCGCCGCCTCGAAGACATCGCGCAGCACCGGCTGCATATCGCTGATCATGAGCTGGTAACCGGCGCGAAGGGCGTCGAACTGGCTCTCGGCGACCGGGAATTGCTGCTGTGTCCTGCTGGCGTGAGCGGAGGAGACCACATAGGCAGTCTCAACAACACTCTGCGGGCCTTTCAGGGAAATCATTGAGATTGTCCTCGTGGTGGGTGAGTGGGCGAATTAACGGTGATCGGCCCCGTGCGGCCCGCCCTGGTCACAACCAAAACCAGGCCGAGCCGCACCGGAAGGGCAGTCAGACTGTCGCTCAGACCTTGGCGTCGAGCGCGAACATCTGAACCGGACCGAAGGTCATGCGGTCCTCTTCGAGGTTCTCGCTGACGGCCGCGGCCTCGGTGACGTCCTCGGCCGAGATCTGGCCGATGACGGAGTTGACGATCTCGTCCATCTTGAGAGAGCCCATAGCAATTCTCCTCAATAATTCGGGGATTGTCTTTCGGGTTTGCCCTTTCGAGCTGACAAGACAGTAGCGCCCACAAATAGAACCGGATGTGACCCAGGTCACACCAAATGCGGGCGCATAGAGTTTCCCAATATGAGGAGCACGGGGGCCCGTTCAGGCAGGCCTACGAGGCAACCGCGCCGGCCCCCGCCACTGCCCGCGCCCCGGCCACCCCGCTGGCCACGGCAGCCAGAGCTGCGATGCCCGCGGCGATCAGCAACGTGCCGGAGAACGTAAGAGCGTCACTCAACGGCGCGCCCACCGCTCCGGCCACCGAAATCCCGCAGAACAGCGCGCTGTTGTTCCAGCCCATCAACGCCCCCGCACTCTGCGGATAGCGGTCGAAGAGACGCCGCTGCTGAGCCGGGAAGGTCGCATAGGCGGCCAGCGCGAAGAACAGCACCACCAGCGCGAAAAGCCACGCCCGGTCGAGGTGGAAGACCCAGGCGGCGAGCGCTTCCACCACGGCGGCCGCAAGCAGAGACCCCGTAGCAAGCCGGGCAGGCCCGAGCCGGTCGGCCAACCGCCCACCCAGCATGCTTCCGGTCACCGCACCCACCCCGTAAGCCACCAGAGTCAAAGGCACCGCCGTACTGTCGCCCCGGCTCGTCAACTCCGTGCCGAGGAAGGTGTACAGCAGATACACGGCCAGCGCCCACAGCGCTGTGATCACGACGAGCACCGGACCACCCCGCGGCCTCCCCGCCCCGCGCCGCTGACCAACAGCCGCCTCCGCACTGCTGCTCGGTACCGGAACCTCCCGCCACACCCGCCAGTTCGCCACGGCGAGCAGAACCGTGGAGAAGGCAAGAACAGCGAACACGGACTGCCACCCCAGATGACGACCGAGAACATCACCCAGCGGGGCACCCGCCCACAGCGCGGACAGCAGCCCCGAACCCACAAGCGCGAGGTGAGTGGCACGCCGGTTCGCAGGAGCCGTGGCGCTGGCGAGCGCGTACACCGTCGGCCCCGTACCGGCCGCGGCCACACCCGCGACGACCCTCGCCACCACAAGCAGCGGATAGTTCGGCGCCAACGCCGTAGCGACATTGGCGACGCTGAACAACAGCAGCGAGACAACGAGCACCCGCCGACGACCGACACGGTCGGCCAACCTGCCGAGCAGCGGCGCCGTCACGAGGTAGGCCAGCGAGAACGCCGTCAGCGTCATCCCCACCGCCCCGGCCGACACGGAGAAATGCTGCTCAAGCCGGGGCATCAGCGGTGAGACGACAAAGAGATCCGTCCCCACCACGAATTGCGTCAGCCAGGCGGTGACAAGCCGCGCCTTCGCTCCGCCGTTCCGGGTACGCATCGGGTCTTCAGGCCGTTGACTACTCATGGAGCTCCTGGGGCGGCACCGGGGCCGGCGGCCACCGAGTTCGAGGCGTTCGATCTACGACGTAGCGGTACGGGCCTGCCCTGAACGAAGCTGTCCCAGCTCCTGCACGAGGACGAAATTCAGCCCTTACCCCGCTGCGGCCATATCCGGTCGAGCTTGCCCCGTATGAACGACGACATCTGCGCGTCAAGGCGCAGATGCAATTGGGTATTCCCGCAGGCTACGCAGATATAGGCGTCGAACACCGGCTTCCGCGCCCCGAATTTCCCCGCCCCCGGCCGACGCAGCCCGGCCTGCGCCACGTACTCCCCCCAGCGGACCTCACCACCGCCGCACGCCCCACAACGTCCGCTGCGCATATCCCCATCGGCCATGGGGACGAGCCTAAGGGTTCCCCCGTAATCAACGTCCTGGACCGGGGCACCGCTCACAACACGGTGCCGTTGCCCTGGAGGCGTTCCAGGTCGCTGGCTCGTGTCTGGATGACCAGGAGGGCGATCAGAGCGGCGATGACCGCGAGGATGGCGGCGACGACGAACGCACTGGAGACACCCGCGGTGAGTACGTGATCGCTCCAAGGCGCCGGGAGGTCCCCGGTCCTTTGGAAGGCGAGCTTCTGGGCCGGGGTCGCCTCCGCGAGGAACTGGGGGATCTGGTCCTCGGCCTCGTTGCGGCTGGCCGTGCCGAAGACCGTGACCAGGATGGACAGGCCGAGTGAACCGCCCACCTGCTGGGTGGCGTTGAGGACTCCGGAGGCCGCCCCCGACTCGTGCGGCGCCACACCCGACACCGCCATCAACGTCAGCGACACGAACTGCATCCCCATGCCGAAGCCGAAGACCAGCATGGGGCCGAGCAGGCTCCCCGCGTACGTACTGTCGACATCGGTCAGCGTCAGCCAGCCGAGCCCCAGCGCCGCCAGGATCGCGCCCCCGAGCATGAAGGGCTTGGGGCCCCATCTGGGCAGCAACTGCGAGGCGAACCCCGCGCCCAGCGCGATGATCGCGCTCACGGGGAGGAAGGCGAGACCGGCCCGTAGCGGGCTGAAGTGCAGCACGTTCTGCACGAAGAGGGTCAGGAAGAAGAACATCCCGAACATCGCCGCGGCCAGGCTCAGCATCATCCCGTACGTGCCGGCGCGGTTGCGGTCGCTGAACATCCACAGGGGCGTGATCGGCTGCTTCGACCGGCGCTCGATCGCGAGGAACGCGGTGAGGAGCGCGACCGCCACGCCGAAGGCCGCGAGGGTCACCCCGTCGAGCCAGCCGTCCGACGCCGCGCGGATGAAACCGTAGACGAGAGACACCATCCCCACGGTGGAGGTGAGCGCGCCGAGGAGGTCGAAGTGGCCCGGATGCCGCTCGGACTCCCGGATGTAGCGCGGCGTCGCCAGCGCGATCAACAGGCCGATGGGCACGTTGACGAAGAGAACCCAGCGCCAGTCGAGCCACTCCACGAGCAGTCCGCCCGCGAGCAGACCGATGGCGCTCCCGCCCGCCGACACGGCGGCGAACACGCCGAACGCCCGGTTCCGCTCAGGTCCTTCACGGAACGTCGTGGTGATCAGAGCAAGCGCGGTCGGGGAGGCGATGGCACCTCCGACACCCTGCAGCGAGCGCGCCGCGAGCAGTTGCCAGGATTCCTGCGAGAGCCCGCCGAGGAGGGAGGCCAGGACGAAGATCAGGATGCCGGCGATGAAGACTCTCCGGCGGCCCAGAATGTCGCCGAGACGACCGCCGAGGAGCAGCAGACCGCCGAAGGTCAGGGTGTAGGCGTTGATCACCCAGGACAGGTTCTCGGTGGAGAAGCCCAGCGAGGTCTGGATGTGCGGAAGGGCGATGTTCACGATGGTGATGTCGAGGACCACCATCAGCTGACACGAGGCGATGACGAGAAGCGCGATCCCACCGCCGCGCCCCCGCTCCGGGGATTCGCCGGCCTTCTGCACAGGTGTGGAGTCGGGGTCCGCCATGGGATTGCTTGCAGCTCAGAGTCAGCGGTGAACGGAAATGCTCACCCCATCGACGGTAGTCCGGGCCCTGCGGCCTCGCGAGTCGATCAAGGCAGCCCGGCAGGAGCCGGCAGGAGCTGGTTTCGGCTGGAACACCGAGGTCATGCGGTGCCGGCAAGCCGTTCTCGGCGAATCGTCCAGTGACCCGGGGCCGGCAGGCCTAGCGTCGGCACATTCATAGGTGCCCGGACCGGGATCGGAGGACTGCACGTGACGGACGCAGCGAACACACGAGGAGCCCACGCGACGGCGGCTGCCCAACCGGCACCCGTCAGCGGCGAAGCCGTCCTCGCCCTCAACACCGCGATGACGGAGGTCTACGACGACGCACTGGCCGTCCACCACGAGCGGATGCTCGCCACCACCCCGGTGATCCTGGGACTGTTCGACGGAGCCGGCGGCCGCATGCGCCTCTACCGTCCCGGGCAGCCCGTGGAGGAGGCACCGCCCGTCCCGGTGCGCTACCAGTACTTCAAGTCCGTGGCCCACAGCACCCTCGCCATCTACGAGATCGTCGAACGCCACGGTGACGACCCCGGCGCCCTCGGCCCCGCGCTCGACGCGTTCGGTGACGCCAACCACCTGGCCCTGGACCGGCTCACCGAACTCGGCCTGGCCACTGCCGAACAGGGCGTACTCGCCTCGGTGCTCCACCGCAACCGCCACTTCCTCGAACACGCCACCACCCCGGACGTCCCGGTCCGGGCGGAGCTCGCCGCGTACGCCCGCGCGTCCACCCCCGACCTCCTGGACCTGATCGACCTGGCCGCCGAGACCCAGGTCTCGCACTGGATGGCCCGCCTCGACCACTGGCGTAGCACCTTGGCGGACTCCTGGACACACGTGCACGCCGTCGTGAACACCCTCTACGTGACCCGCCAGCAGAACATCCTCTTCACGCTCCTCGCGCAGTTCATGGGCGAGGAAGCCATCGGGGACCGGCTGCTGCTCTTCGAGACCTCGAACTTCACAAGCACCCCCGCTGAGATGCTCGACCTCCTGGCGCGTGTGCACTCCGACCGGGAACTGGGCCGTACCTTCTTCGGCGACCACCACGCGATGAAGGACGCCGACATCCTCGGCGACGCCACACGGCAGGTGATCGAGAAGGAAGCGGCACGCCGAGGCATCACCCCCGTCCTGCCGCCAGTAGCGCCGCTCGACTCCCAGGCATGGCCCTGGCCCACCGACCCCGCCAGCGGCACCGGCCCGTCCACCCTCCGCGAAGCCTCAGGCTGTCCGGCCACCCGCCCCGGCAGGTGAACCTGCCACGCCCGGCCTTGAGCAGGCGACTGTGTAACGGTTGATCACCGCCGCTGTTTTCGCGGAGCGTTGATGGTCTCCTGTTGCCCTCACCAGCGATCTGAACGCCCAAAAACACTCTGCCCAACCGCCGTTGGCACCGAGGAGAAGCCGAATGCCGAACGATGTGCCACCCGCCGATGCGATGCCGCAGGCGAGCGCATCAGCGGACTCCCACGATCGGCCTCTGCCACCCATCGACTGGGCGGCCGTCAGGGAAAGAAAGGATCGCCTCCGCAAGCGACGCAGAATAATCGGCGGAACTGCCGGAGCCACCCTGATCGCCGCCGTATCGATCGGCACCTGGATCACCGCGGGGGACGAAAAGAAGCAGCCGATCAAGCACACGGCCGAGCTGCCGACCGAGTTCGCTGACTATCGACTCGCAGGCCAGGGCCAATCCCTTTGGGACAAGACGGGTACGGGTGAGAACCTCGACCCGTCGTCAAGGACCGCGCATGCAACCTATGTGCGCGCGGACAGCAGGAAATCCTTCATGATCACTCTGGATCTCGACCCGTCCATCGACATGTCAGATCCAGGCGAGGGCGACGATGCCGTCTCGGCGCTCCTCGGCACCTCCGTCGAATCGGGCGAGGCGAAAAGCTACGACCCCGGTCCCATCGGAGGCAAGCTGCGCTGCGTGCGGTACGAGGTCGCCAACACGACCAGCTCACGCTGCATCTGGGGCAACCACGCGGCCACCGTCACAGCCCAGCCGGTCATCACCTCCGGCCCGAGACCGGCCCCGCGTCAAACAGCGGCAGAAGTACGGACCTTCCTCGCCGAACTACACGTACGCGCAGTGAAGTCACGGTAGTTCGGCTGGTGAGTCTGCGGCCATCGAGATGTGACGTCGCTCCGCAACCCACAGTCCTACGGGGCTTCGTGCTGCTGGTACGCAAGCACCGGCACGTGAGGGGCGAACGTGTCCACGGCGCGTTGCAGGCGCTCGAGGTCGAGTCGCCAGAGATTGACGGGCCGACTGGCAAGAAAGAGCTCGTGCTCCACATGGGGAGCGAGTTCGGCCGTCTTGTCGGGCCCGAGCGCGCTGTTCATACCCGCCAGACGCGGCGCTCCGGGGCGGCGATGAACGCCGACGTAGTCCATTGACGGCCCAGCCATGCGCTGCTGCCACACGACCACCGACGTGACGTCCTCCCACGGCACGAACGCCGTCTGGGCTTTATAGCGGGCCGGTGCGCCCCCGAGCAGCACACCCGTACCGTCGACCCGAAAAGCGATCAGACGCTTCCAGCCCGCGCCTCCCAGCAACTGAAAAGGCGTGCGCGTGAAGTACGCCTCGTACACCGCAGGATGAAGATCAGCCATGGCCGGAGGCTACCGGGACGGCCTTTCCACACCGAAGGCGCCCTGCGACAGGTACGCGAACGAACTGCGCTTCGAACTTGATCGCCCAGATGGGCATGTGGTGGGCCAAGAGCCTGTGCGTCCTGGCCGATGGGACGCTCGCCGCAACCGGGGCCGAAGATCAAACTCACTTGATCACCGCGGATCTCACGGTGGTGACCGCACGCCAGACCATGCTCCACCGACAGCACGAGGACGGACCGCGCGACCCGTTCGCCTCGTCGATCAGTACCACTCCGGCCAGCCGACTGCTGTGCACGACCGGCGAGTTCGGGCTCTACAACTACGGTTCCCTGCTCGACAACATCGTGTCGACCACCGAGCAGCCGCTCACGCCCACCTCAAAGCCGACCCTGCAGGCCCTGGCCCCATGGATGCCGACCCCGTCAAGCAGACCGCCTACGTCCTGCACCATGGCCGCTTCTACCGAAGGCCGTGGAGAGGCCGACGGCCGCGAGTTCGTTGTTCATCGGAAAGCAGAGAGCTCTCGCTCCAGCTCGGCCTTGGGCTTGGCGCCGACGAGGGTCTGTACCACGTTGCCGTCCTGGTAGACGTTCATCGTCGGGATGGACATCACGCCGTACCTGGCCGCGGTAGCAGGGTTCTCATCGATGTTGAGCTTGACGACAGTGATCCTCTCGCCGTGCTCTGCGGCGATCGCTTCCAGTGAAAAGGCGCCATCATCCTGCATGGCCCGCACCACTCCGCCCAGAACTCCACCAGGACGGGCTTGGTGCTCTTCAGCACCTTCTCTTCGAAATCGGCGTCAGTCGCGGTGACGGTCGCCCCTGCCGCTGGCGGGCGGGGTCGTGCGGTGGGACGGTTTCGTGGTCAGCAGGTGTTGGGTGCTGTCTTGTTGGTGAAGCGGTCCTTGAGCCAGGGGGCGGCTGTGCTGCTGGTCGCGGCAGCGGCGGCGATGTGTCCGGGGACGTGGTTGCTGGTGTACTTCACCGTGGCGCCGAGCCGGCACCAGTCGGAGGCGAGCTTCTCGCCGACCTTGTGGGGGACGACATCGTCGAGGCGGCTGTGGGACACCAGAACCGGCACGGCGGGCCTTTGGGTGCCGAGGCGCTGGTCGGCCACAATCTTCTTCCAGGGCGCGGACTTGAGGCGCTCGGTCAGCGGCCGGCCGTCCATGGTCAGGGAACGAGACTGCAGGAACGGGTACTTGGCGATGGCCTGGGTCGTGCAGTGGTTGTCCCGAAGGTCGCCCGTCACCCGCTTCCCGTGCCGTGTGAGGTAGGGCTCGATGTCGATGCCGTACGCGGCACCGAGCCCGGACAGGGAGTAGTTGAAGAACGCCCCGTAGGCGGAGCCGTCGAGGTTGGCCGCCACTGCGTCGAGGTCCGCGGGCGGGGCGCCGACCACCGCGCCCTTGATCTTCAGCTCCGGGGCGTAGGAGGGCGCGAGTTCGGCCGCGGCGGCGCTGGCGCCGCCGCCCTGGGAGTACCCGTAGAGGGCAACCGGCCCCGCATTGGGCAGGTGGGCTCCTTGTAGCCGCTGGGCCGCCCGCAGGGAGTCCAGGACCGCACGTCCCTGCGCCTCGCGGGCCATGTAGGTGTGGACTCCGGGAGTGCCCAGGCCCTGGTAGTCGGGCACCACGACGGCCCAGCCCTGGTCGAGGAGATGCTTGATGGGCAGCGCTTCGTACTCGGTGCCTTCGGCCATCTGCCGCGACGGCGCGCACTTGTCCGCGAGCCCCTGCGTGCCGGGGGCGAAGGCGACGATCGGCCGCGGCCCGGGGTGGGCCTTCTTCGGTGTGAGTACGGTGCCGGTGACCGCGATGGGCTTCCCGGTGTGGTCGGTGGTGCGGTACATGATCCGCTCGACGCTCGCGTCGGCCTTGATCAACTTCAGCGGGTCCAGGTGGAAGGCCGCCCGCTCGGAGCGGATCACGTCACCGTTGCGTGTGGGCAGGGTGGCCGGCGGTTCGTAGAACGCCGGCCGGTCCGCGGCCTTGGCCACCCGTGGTGACGAGAGGGCGTCGGCGGACTGCGCGCCGGGGGCCAGACACCAACTCGAACAGGCGGTCAGGACAACAACGGCCAGGCTCGGCAGGACCTTCACGGATGCGTACCCCTCTCGAACAGCGGCCCGCACACCGGACCCTGATCGCGATCTTGAACGCCAGAAGCGCACCCACGAGGCACGCCAAGCGGACAGGTCACCTGATCGGGGGCCTGCCACGACTTTCCGGCGCGGGAAGCTTCTCGACCCGGCCGACCTCGTCCTCCGTGACCGCCCACACTGCGGTCAGCGCGAGGGCGGCAGCGCGGGCCAGGGGCGGCGTTGACCCCGCCTTCATCGAGCCGCACCAGCACGTCGCCGCCCGCGTTCGAGGCACCCTCTCCAACCGGAAATGAGGGCCGAGTGAAGTGACGCAGACTCGACCTCGGCGGACGAGTTGCCGGGCTCGCAAATCCTGCTAGCGAGAAACAGCGCAGCCTCTAGTTATCGACCCGTTGTCGAACGCCCTCGAAGCAGAAGTACGGCCGGCCTTCACCTGATCCTTGGGAAGGCTCACCCGGAAGGCACTCGCACGCGAGCCCGAACACTCTCGGGGGTTGGTCTGCCCTTATGACAGCAGACATGGACGACACGGGTGCATACCTGTCGGAGCGGCTCTGCTCGGGCGGTCACGAAGCGAGCATTCGTGCTGTTCACCTACCCTGTCCGCCATGAGCCGTTGGGAAGAGTTGACCGGTGGGACGTCCGGAGAGGATTACGCTGCCAGGTTCGCGGCGCTGGCCGGCGGTGGCAAGGACATGCACGGTGAGGCACGGTTTTGCGCCGGGCTGGTGCCCGCCGGGGCGCGGGTGCTGGACGCCGGGTGCGGCACCGGCCGGGTCATGATCCGGTTGGCGGAGCTCGGGTACGACTGCGTCGGGGTCGACCTCGACGAGTCCATGCTGGCCGTGGCACGCAGGCAGGCACCGGAACTCCCCTGGATCCAGGCCGACTTGGCCACGTTCAACCCGGCGGACCTCCCTGGCGGCGCCGGCTTCGACCTCGTGGTCGCCGCCGGCAACATCTTCCCCCTCCTCGCGACGGGCACCGAGGCCACGGTGGTCGGCCGCCTGGCCGCGGCGCTGCGCCCGGGCGGCCTGTTGGTCGCCGGATTCGGCCTGGACCGAGCCCATCTGCCGGTACCACCCAGCATCACCCTGCCGGAGTACGACGCCTACTGCGCCGAGGCCGGCCTCACCTTCGTCGACCGTTTCGCGACGTGGGATGCTCACGCCTATGAGGGCGGCGGCTATGCCGTCAGCGTTCATAGGGTGCATCGCGATTGAACGCACGTGGCCGCTGTCACCCAAGCATCGTGGTTTCGCTTGCCCTGGCCGGGGTTTGATGGTGCTTCTGTTCCGGTATTCCATAGGGTTCTTGAGGGTGTTTCAGCCGGGCTATGGTGATGACCAGTTGGAGGCCTCAGCGGAGCCGGTCCGTCTGTATGGGTGTGCGTGTCTATTCCAGAAGCTAGCTGGGCTCTATTTTTGACGCACACGGGTTGGTGGGTATGAGCTGTATCGACCGGTCAGGTCGGATGGATTTCGCATGGTTCACCGGTTTGCTCAACCTCCAGCAGCCGGAGGGGACTTCAGGCCTCGGAAGAGGACCTGCTCGGTTCACACCCCTCCCCAAAGGCAGACCGGAACTGAGATCCGGTCAGGAACGGGAAGTTAAAAACCAACCGACCCCCATTCACCAGCCAGCGCCTTCAAGGAATTCACGGAGTGAATTCCTCGGCCAGAATTGCGGAGCAATTCTGGCCCCGGGCAACGGAGTTGACCGGGAAGAATTCAGGCGGAGCCTGAATTCCCGCGCGGAGCGCGGCAATTCACCCGTCGCGTAGCGACGGCGCGTCGTGTCTGCGG
>NZ_JAAAHS010000190.1 GCF_009908195.1 Streptomyces boluensis
TTGTGTATAAGAGACAGGCCGTCGGCCACGCCGATGCGGACGGTGACGGACTCGCCCGGCGCGTGCTTCGCCGCGTTGGTCAGGCACTCCTGGACGACGCGGTAGACCGCGGCCTGGCGCAGCGGGGAGAGGCGCAGGGCCGCGTCGTGCACGTCGAGGTCGACCGCGCTGCCCGCCTGCCCGCTGCGCTCCGCCAGTTCCGTGAGGCCGTCGAGTCCGGGCGTGGGCGCCCCGTCCGTACCGCGCTGCACGATGATCTCGTTGAGCACCCGGTGCGCCCGGCGCGCGGTCTCCGACAGCTCCTCGAAGTCCTGCTGGTACGTCTCCCCGCGCGCCCGCCGCGCGAGCACCTCGGAACGCACCGTAAGCAACGTCAACTCCCGCCCCACGAAGTCGTGCACGTCCCCAGCGACCCGCGCCCGCTCGGTGTGCACCGCCTCCAGGACCGCGGTCGTGGCCCGCTGCTTCTCCAGGGCGCGCACCAGGTCCTGCCGGTTGGCGGCGATGCCCACGCCGACCGCAAGCGCCCCGATGGGTACGACGAGGGAGAGGAAGTCGGCCACGGTCGCGCCCCGGTTCACCGGCCAGCCCGGCAGGTTGAACAGCGCGTACGCGAACAGCACGTAGAACACGGCGGCGGCCACGCCCGCCCGGCGGCCCCGGTAGCGGCCCAGCGAGTAGAGCGCGAACTGCACCAGGGTCAGTTCGTGCAGCCAGCCGAGCAGCACGAGCCCCACGAGATACGCGGCCCACGGCGCCCGCCGCCGCACCAGGAGCGTCGACGCGCCCGCCGCGAGGACGAGTCCGGCCTCCAGGTGCGAGTTCAGGGAGTTGTCCGCCGCCGCGAGGCCCGGCACGTCGAGGGCCATCAGGCCCAGGCAGCTGAGCGCGGTCAGCAGGTCGAGCGAATGGGGCCAGTCCGGCAAGCGCCGGGCGAGGCGACGGCCCGCGGCCACCCACCCGTCGAGCGCCTCCCGGGCGGACCGTATGTACATGTCTTCCATCATCCGGGGTCTTTTGGCCCGATCCACTGGACTTCCGTCCGGATGATTGTGATTTACGGCACCCTGGCGCCCTCAGTGCTCGGTCTCTCCAGGCTCTCCAGGCCCTCCGCCGGAAAGGCTCTCCGCCGGACTGGACCGTTCCGGGGACCGGCCGCCCCGGCCTCGGCGCGGTTTGCGGGCCCCGGCATGCGCCAGGGGTGCAATCGGTGCATGTGGTACGCCCAGAACTCCGGCCGCAGGACGCGGCAGCTGCTCGGCGACGGAGCGGTCCTGCTCTGGACCGCCCTGTGGGCCGCGGTCGCGATGATCGCGTACCGGCTCGCGCAGATGGTCTTCCGCCCACTCCCCAACACCGGGGCGGGGCACGGCCTCGGGCCCGGCTCCGCCGGTTCCGGTTCCGGCTTCGGCCAGGTCGGCAGGTCCGCCGCCAAGGTGCCGCTGGTCGGCGAACGCCTGGATGCCGCGCTGCGCGACATGGCGGGCGCGGGCGACCGGCTCGCCCAGGCCGGCGACAGCAGCCGGGCCGTCGTCGAGGTGCTCACCGCGGTCGGCGCGGCCGGCGTCTTCCTGCTTCCCGTCGGCCTCGTCCTCGCCCTGTGGCTGCCGCGCCGGCTGCGCTGGAGCCGGCAGGCGGCCGCCGCCCACGAGCTCGGCGCCTCCGAGGACGGCCGCGAACTCCTCGCCCTGCGCGCCCTGATGCGCCCGCTCGACGAGTTGGCCCGTACGGCGACGACCCTCCAGGACGCCACCCCCGGCAGCCTCGCGGAGGGCTGGCGGGAGGGCGACCCGGAGACCCTGGACGCCCTGGCGGAGGCCGAGTTGGTCCGCCTCGGCCTGCGCACTGCCTGAACCACCCGCGTACGCGCGAAGGCCCCGGAACCGCGACGGTTCCGGGGCCTTCGTATGCCGTACGCGCGTTACGCGAAAGCCTTACGCGGCGGGCAGGGCGTCCAGCTGGCCCTTGATGCGCTCGATGTCGGCCTCGGCCTTGGTGAGGCGGCCGCGGATCTTGTCCACGACGTGGTCGGGGGCCTTGGCGAGGAACGCCTCGTTGCCCAGCTTGGCGTTGGCGGCCGTGATCTCCTTCTCGGCCGCGGCCAGGTCCTTGGTGAGGCGCTTCCGCTCGGCGGCCACGTCGATCGTGCCGGACAGGTCGAGCGCGACCGTGGCACCGGACACCGGCAGCGTCGCCGTCGCCGCGAAGCCCTCGCCCTCCGGCTGCAGCCGCAGCAGCTGGCGGATGGCCGCCTCGTGCGGCGCGAGCTGCGTGCCGTCCAGGGTCAGCCGCGCCGGAACCTTCTGCGCGGGCTGGAGACCCTGGTCGGAACGGAACCTGCGGACCTCGGTGATCACCTGCTGGACCGTCTCGATCTCCCGCTCGGCGGCCTCGTCACGGAAGCCCGAATCAGTGGGCCAGTCGGCGACGACCAGCGACTCGTTGCCGGTGAGCGTGGTCCACAGGGTCTCCGTGACGAACGGGACGACCGGGTGGAGCAGCTTCAGCGTGACGTCGAGGACCTCGCCGAGGACACGCTTGGTGTCCTCCGCGGCCTGACCGCCCTCCTGGAACGTGGTCTTCGTCAACTCGACGTACCAGTCGAAGACTTCGTCCCAGGCGAAGTGGAACAGCGCCTCGGAGAGCTTCGCGAACTGGTAGTCCTCGTAGTACGCGTCCACCTCGGCGACGACCGCGTTCAGGCGGGACAGGATCCAGCGGTCGGTGGCCGACAGGCGCTCGGCGGGCGGCAGTTCACCCTCGACCGTGGCGCCGTTCATCAGGGCGAAGCGGGTGGCGTTCCAGATCTTGTTCGCGAAGTTCCGCGAGCCCTGGACCCAGTCCTCGCCGATCGGCACGTCGACACCGGGGTTGGCGCCGCGGGCCAGCGTGAAGCGGACGGCGTCCGAGCCGTACTTGTCCATCCAGTCGAGCGGGTTGACCGCGTTCCCGAAGGACTTCGACATCTTCTTGCCGAACTGGTCGCGGACCATGCCGTGCAGCACGATCGTGTGGAACGGCGGGGTGCCGTCCATCGCGTACAGGCCGAACATCATCATCCGGGCGACCCAGAAGAACAGGATGTCGTACCCGGTGACCAGGACGGAGTTCGGATAGAACTTCGCGAGGCTCTCGGTCTGCTCGGGCCAGCCGAGGGTGGAGAACGGCCACAGGCCGGAGGAGAACCAGGTGTCGAGGACGTCGCTGTCCTGCGTCCAGCCCTCGCCGGTGGGCTCCTCGTCGTCCGGTCCGACGCAGACGACCTCGCCGTCCGGCCCGTACCAGACCGGGATGCGGTGGCCCCACCACAGCTGACGCGAGATGCACCAGTCGTGGAGGTTGTCGACCCAGTCGAAGTACCGCTTCTCCATCTCCTGCGGGTGGATCTTGACCTGGCCGTCGCGGACCGCGTCACCGGCGGCCTTGGCGAGCGGGCCGACCTTGACCCACCACTGCATCGAGAGGCGCGGCTCGATCGTCGTCTTGCAGCGCGAGCAGTGGCCCACGGAGTGGGTGTACGGCCGCTTCTCGGCGACGATCCGGCCCTCGGCGCGCAGCGCGGCGACGATGGCGGAGCGGGCCTCCAGGCGGTCGAGGCCCTGGAACGGGCCGTGCGCCGTGATGACGGCGTGCTCGTCCATCACGGCGATGGACGGCAGGCCGTGCCGCTGGCCGATCTCGAAGTCGTTCGGGTCGTGCGCCGGGGTGACCTTGACGCAGCCGGTGCCGAACTCCGGGTCGACGTGCGTGTCCCCGACGACCGGGATGGAACGGTCCGTCAGCGGCAGCTTGATGAGCTTGCCGATGAGGTGCTGGTACCGCTCGTCGTCCGGGTGGACGGCGATGGCGGTGTCGCCGAGCATCGTCTCCGCGCGGGTGGTGGCGACGACGACGGTCTCGTCCCCGTCGCCGTACTTCAGCGAGACCAGCTCGCCGTCGTCGTCCTGGTACTCGACCTCGATGTCCGAGATCGCGGTCAGACAGCGCGGGCACCAGTTGATGATGCGCTCGGCGCGGTAGATCAGCTCGTCGTCGTACAGCTTCTTGAAGAGGGTCTTGACCGCCTGGGACAGGCCCTCGTCCATGGTGAACCGCTCGCGGTCCCAGTCGACGCCGTCGCCGAGGCGGCGCATCTGGCCGGAGATCTGACCGCCGGACTCGCCCTTCCACTTCCAGACGCGCTCGACGAACGCCTCACGGCCCAGGTCGTGCCGGGACTTGGCCTCCTTGGCCAGCTCGCGCTCCACGACGTTCTGCGTCGCGATGCCGGCGTGGTCCATGCCGGGCTGCCACAGCGTCTCGAAGCCCTGCATGCGCTTGCGGCGCGTGATGGCGTCGATCAGCGTGTGCTCGAAGGCGTGGCCCAGGTGGAGGGAGCCCGTGACGTTCGGCGGGGGGATGACGACGGTGAACGGCGACTTCTCGCTCTTGGCGTCGGCGGCGAAGTAACCGCGGTCTACCCAGCGTTCGTACAGCGGCCCCTCTACCTCGGCCGGAGCGTAGGTCTTCGGCAATTCGGGCTCGGGGGCGCTGTGCTGCTGCTGAGTGTTCTCGGTCACGACGCACAGTTTAGGGCCGTCACGGTCCCGTACCGAAACCAGATTCGTTGGTAACGGTGTGACCCCCGACGCCCCGCTCCCCGGGGCCTTCGGTCAGGATGTACAGAACGCATAAGCACTGGAGGGGACAGAAGGATGAGCTACAACCAGCCGGGCCCGTACGGCGGGCAGCCCCAACAGCCCGGACCGTACGGTCAGCAGCCGCAGCAGCCCGGCCCGTACGGCCAGCAGCCGCAGGCGCCCCAGCCCGGCTACGGCTACCCGCAGCAGGCCCCCCAGGGTGTGCCGCCCCAGCAGGGCTACCCGGGCCAGCAGCCCTACGGCGCCCCGCAGCAGCCCGGCCCGTACGGCCAGGTCCCGCCCCCGCCGCCGGGCGGTGGCGGCGGCAGCAAGACCGGCATCATCATCGCCGCGGTCGTGGCGGTCGCCCTGATCGCGGGCGGCGTCTGGTTCTTCACGTCGAACGGCAGCGGTGGCGGCGGTGGCGGTGGCGGCTCGGTCGCCGATGACGGCAAGACGTACGAGCTGACGACGCCGGAGACGCTGCTCAGCGAGTACAAGAAGAAGCCCGGCACCGACAGCGGCGGCAGCGACCTCCGCGACGCGGAGAAGTGGGGCCTGAAGAACGGCAAGGAGGTCGGCTCGCAGTACCAGTCCGGGGACGAGAGCAACCCGATGGCACAGAAGCTGATCCAGTTCAACGGCGCCTACGGCGAGATCGAGGACCCCGAGGCGTTCCTCGACGCGGCCTTCGCCAGCATGAAGGAGAACGCGTCGAACAACCCCACCCAGGGCAAGCTGGTCGGCGAGCCGCAGGACATGAGCCCCTCCGGGTTCGAGAACGGCGTCATGAAGTGCCAGGCGACCGAGGTCAACCCGGGCGCGAGCATGGGCGGCGAGAGCTCGAAGACGATGAAGATGCCGATCTGCCTGTGGAGCGACCACAGCACCTTCGCCATGGTCATCGCCACGGACTCGAAGGCCATCCTCTCGGGTGAGAGCCCCTCGCTCGACTCCGTGGCCGACATCACCGCGAAGGTCCGCAGCGAGGTCCGCGTAGAGGCCAAGTGAGCCTCGTACGGCGGTAGTTGATACGACGAAGGGGCCCGGCCAGTTCGACTGGCCGGGCCCCTTCGTCGTACGCGAACTACATCAACTACGCGCTTTTCTCGTGCCGTCCGTCGTTCTTCACGATCCTCGGCACCAGCGTCGGGTTGACGTTGGAGTGGACGACGTCCGGGGTGATGACGACGCGGGCCACGTCCTTGCGGGACGGGACTTCGTACATCACCGACTGGAGGACTTCCTCCATGATCGCGCGCAGGCCGCGGGCTCCGGTCTGGCGGAGGATGGCCTGGTCCGCGATGGCCTCGAGCGCCTCGTGCTCGAAGTCCAGCTCCACACCGTCGAGTTCGAACAGCCGCTGGTACTGCTTCACCAGGGCGTTCCGCGGCTCGACCAGGATCTGCAGCAGGGCCTCGCGGTCGAGGTTGTGGACCGAGGTGAGCACCGGGAGGCGGCCGATGAACTCGGGGATCATCCCGAACTTCACCAGGTCCTCGGGCATGACGTCCTCGAACTGGTCCTTCTCCTCCAGCTCCCGCTTGGAGTGGATCGTCGCGCCGAAGCCGATGCCCTTGGCACCCGCCCGGCCCTCGATGATCTTCTCCAGACCGGCGAAGGCACCGCCCACGATGAACAGCACGTTCGTCGTGTCGATCTGGATGAACTCCTGGTGCGGGTGCTTGCGGCCGCCCTGCGGCGGGACCGAGGCGGTGGTGCCCTCAAGGATCTTGAGGAGCGCCTGCTGAACGCCCTCACCCGATACGTCGCGCGTGATCGACGGGTTCTCGGACTTCCGAGCCACCTTGTCGATCTCGTCGATGTAGATGATGCCGGTCTCGGCCTTCTTGACGTCGTAGTCCGCGGCCTGGATCAGCTTCAGGAGGATGTTCTCGACGTCCTCGCCGACATAGCCCGCCTCGGTCAGCGCCGTGGCGTCCGCGATGGCGAACGGGACGTTCAGCATCCGGGCCAGGGTCTGCGCGAGGAGGGTCTTGCCCGAGCCCGTGGGGCCGAGCAGCAGGATGTTGGACTTCGCCAACTCGATGGCGTCGTCGCGCCCTTGAGCCCCGCCGTTCTCACCGGCCTGGACTCGCTTGTAGTGGTTGTACACCGCGACCGAGAGGGCCTTCTTGGCCGCTTCCTGACCCACTACATAACCCTCGAGGAACTCGTAGATCTCGCGAGGCTTGGGGAGTTCTTCCCACCGGACCTCGCTGGTCTCCGCCAGCTCTTCCTCGATGATCTCGTTGCAGAGGTCGATGCACTCGTCGCAGATGTACACACCGGGGCCTGCGATGAGCTTCTTGACCTGCTTCTGACTCTTTCCGCAGAACGAGCACTTGAGCAGATCGCCGCCGTCACCGATGCGTGCCACGAGGTGCTTCCCCTTCGCCTGGGAGCGTCCGTGAAGACGGCTCCTGGTGCCTCATATCCGACGGTACCTTGCCGGGCCCCCCGTTCGGGCCCCTCTTGGCGCGGTTCACTTCTGTGCGAACCGCGCCAAGAGGCCGCAGATACTGCTGTACTCGGGTCAGGCGACCGACGCGTTGTTCATCTTCCGGGTGGAGATGATCTGGTCGATCAGCCCGTACGCCAACGCGTCCTCAGCAGTGAGGATCTTGTCGCGCTCGATGTCGTCGCGGATCTTGTCGATCGGCGTCGTGGAGTGCTTGGCCAGCATCTCCTCCAGCTGCGCACGCATCCGGAGGATCTCGTTGGCGGCGATCTCCAGGTCGGAGACCTGACCGCGGCCGGTCTCGCTGTACGGCTGGTGGATCAGCACGCGGGCGTTGGGCAGCGCCATGCGCTTGCCCGGCGTACCGGCCGCGAGGAGCACGGCGGCGGCCGAGGCGGCCTGGCCCATGCAGACCGTCTGCACATCCGGCTTCACGAACTGCATCGTGTCGTAGATGGCGGTCAGCGCGGTGAAGGAGCCACCGGGGCTGTTGATGTAGATCGAGATGTCGCGGTCCGGGTCCATCGACTCCAGGCACAGGAGCTGCGCCATGACGTCGTTGGCGGAGGCGTCGTCGATCTGCACGCCGAGGAAGATCACGCGCTCCTCGAAGAGCTTCGCGTACGGGTCGTACTCACGCACGCCCTGCGAGGTGCGCTCGACGAAGCGCGGGATGACGTAGCGGGACTCGGCGCTCGGGCCGGTGTACTGTCCGGCGGCCTGCTCGGCACGCACGCGGTCGTAGAGGCCGCTGCCGGGGAAGTCGTTCACTGGGGTCTCCTGAAGTGAGCTGGGTCGGCTGGGGGCGCTACGGGGCTCAGGCCCCGGTGCCGCCGCCGCCCGGCATGCCGGCCGCCGTGGGCATGATGTCGTCGATGAGGCCGTACTCCTTGGCCTCCTGCGGGTCGAACCAGCGGTCGCGGTCCGAGTCGCGGGTGACCTGCTCGACGGTCTGGCCGGTGTGGAACGCCGTCAGCTCGGCCATCTTCTTCTTGGTGAGCAGCAGCCGCTCAGCGTGGATCTTGATGTCCGACGCGGAGCCCGCGAGGCCGGCCGAGGGCTGGTGAATCAGGATCTCGGCGTTCGGCAGCGCGAAGCGCTTGCCCGGCGTGCCGGCGCTGAGCAGGAACTGGCCCATCGAGGCCGCCATGCCCATCGCGATCGTCACCACGTCGTTGTTGATGTACTGCATGGTGTCGTAGATCGCCATGCCGGCCGTGATCGAGCCGCCGGGGCTGTTGATGTAAAGGAAGATGTCCTTTTCCGGGTCAGCGGCAAGGAGCAGCAGCTGCGCGGTGATCTTGTTCGCAATATCGTCGTCGACCGGCTGACCGAGGAAGATGATCCGCTCGTTGAGCAGCCGGTTGTAGACCTGGTCGCCGAGGCCACCACCGATGGAGGGCTCGCCGGCGGCGGAGGGCATCAGATTCGTCACGTATCCACCTGCTCGTCTTGCGACGGCGCCGGGCCGTCTCACGTCTTCTGTGGGCCAGGGGCCTCTGTCGAGGGACTCCCCTGCCCTCGTAGTTATGGACCCTAACGCGCGGGTCCCTCCGGGGAATCCCGCAGAGGGAACTGTTCGCTGTGAGCGCAGGTACCTCGCGGGGGCGGGTCAGGAAGGTGCGCGCCGGGTGCCCATCCAGGGGCGCGGGGAACTGCGCGACCGGCCCGCGACGGGCCGCACTCGCCGCAGGACAGCCCGTGGCAGACGCGTCTGCGGCTCTGTGGGGGCTGAGCGCGCAGTTCCCCGCGCCCCTTTCAGGGACGACCGAGCCCCCGGGACCTACAAAGGTTCCGGGGGCTCGGTGCGGGGCTACGCGGAGCGCGAAGCTCAGGCCTCGGTCTTGGCCTCGGCACCTTCGGTGCCCTCGGCGGCCTCGACGACGTCCGTGGCGGACTCGGTCTCGTCCTCGTCCGAGAGGTCGACGACCTCACCGGTCGTGTCCTTGACCGTGGCGGCCTCGACGACGACCGCGAGGGCCTTGCCGCGGGCGACCTCGCCGACCAGCATCGGGACCTGGCCGCCTTCGACGACGGCCTGGGCGAACTGGTCGGGGGACATGCCGGAGGACTGCGCGCGGCGCATGAGGTGCTCGGTGAGCTCCTCCTGGCTGACGTTCAGCTTCTCCTTGTTGACGAGCGCGTCGAGGACGAACTGCGTCTTGATGCCCTTGACCGCCTGCTCGCGGGTCTCGGACTCGAAGTCCTCCTCGCTCTTGCCCTGGATCTCCAGGTACTTGGCGAGGTCGAGGCCCATCTGGCCGAGCTGGTGGTTGACCAGGTTGTGCTTACGGGTCTGGACCTCGTCCTCGAGCAGCTTCTCGGGGACGGGGACCTCGACCAGCTCGAGCAGCTTCTCCAGGACGCGCTCCTGGGCCTGCGTGGCCTGGTCGTACTGCTTCATGTTCTCGAGGCGCTTGCGGCTGTCGGCCTTGAGCTCGTCCAGCGTGTCGAACTCGGAGGCGAGCTGCGCGAACTCGTCGTCCAGCTCAGGCAGTTCGCGCGCGGCGACCTGCGTGACCTTGACGGTGACCTCGGCGTCCTTGCCCTCGGCGGAGCCGCCCTTGAGCTGCGAGGTGAAGGTGGCCTCACCGTCGGCCTCAAGACCGGTCACGGCCTCGTCGATGCCTTCGAGGAGCTCGCCGGAGCCGATGGTGTACGAAACACCGCTGGCCACGCCGTCCTCGAGGGTCTCGCCGTCGACCTTGGCCTCGAGGTCGATCGTCACGACGTCGCCATCGGCGGCGGCGCGCTCGACCGGGGAGGTCGAGGCGAAGCGCTCACGGAGCTGCTCCACGGACTTCTCGAGGTCCTCGTCGGTGACCTCGACCGCGTCGACCTCGACCTCGATGCCGGAGTAGTCCGGGATCTCGATCTCGGGGCGGATGTCGACCTCGGCGGTGAAGTTCAGCGTCTCGCCGTCCTTCAGCTCCGTGATGTCGACCTCGGGCTGGCCCAGGACGTTGAGCTCGGCCTCGTTGACCGCCTCGGTGTAGAACTTCGGCAGCGCGTCGTTGACGGCCTCTTCGAGGACCGCCCCGCGGCCGAAGCGCTGGTCGATGACCCGGGCCGGGATCTTGCCCTTACGGAAGCCCTTCACCGTGACCTGCTGGTTGATCTTCTTGTACGCCGCGTCGAGGCTGTCCTTGAGCTCCTCGAAGGGCACCTCGACAGTGAGCCGAACCCGGGTCGGGTTCAGGGTCTCCACGGCGCTCTTCACGGTTCGGTCTCCTTGGTGGCTGACTTCTTGGGGTCTGCCTCGGCCGATCCCCGCCGCGACTGGGCGGAGGAGAGGGGCTTCAGCGGATTGGGTCGCCCGGGAGAACTTCAGCAGACGTGAGACACACGGGCGCGCAGCTTGCATAGTAACGGCAACGGGTACGCGCCCCAAAAGGCGATCTTGGCGGCCCGCTCCGACCGGTCCCACGCCCGGCTCCACAGAGGGAATCGCCGGTGGAACCACAGGTGGCCACGGGTGTGGACACTGGTGGTCGGGGTGGCGGGATTTGAACCCACGGCCTTCCGCTCCCAAAGCGGACGCGCTACCAAGCTGCGCCACACCCCGTCGGTGCGACACGTAGGGTACATGCCCGCCGACCGTGCGGCTCCCGCGTTGTCGATGGGGGTACGGCGAGGGTTCGGCGGGGGTTTCAGGAGGGTCCGCGGGAGCGTCTGTCACGCCCTCCGTCGCCGCGTCCGTCACGGCGTCGCCACAAGGGGGTGTGCGTCGCGGCCGACCGACCCGCTACGATGCTGTTCGTGCCGCGGTCACGTGACCTGCGGCGCACGCGGGCGTAGCTCAATGGTAGAGCCCTAGTCTTCCAAACTAGCTACGCGGGTTCGATTCCCGTCGCCCGCTCCGTACGACTCAGGGCCAGGCCCGAGGATCACTCCTCGGACCTGGCCCTGATCGCTTTCCGGGACCGTGTGGGTGTGCGGTGCCGCGGGACGGGCATGAGATGCCCGTGCCGTGCGGTCACTGGTGCGCTGTGCGCCCCGGTTACGCGTCCGTTCAGAACTGGATGGAGTTCAGGGTCTCCGCTATCGAGTTCAGGAAGCGCTGGATGTCGTCGGCCATGCCGGTCGAGGCCAGGAAGAAGCCGAAGAGTATGGCGACCACGGCCGGCCCCGGTTTGATGGAGCCTCCGCGGATCAACACCACAAGAATGATCGCCAACAGCAGCACCACAGACAGCGAAATCGCCACACTGATCACACCCTAGGTTCGGTCCGCACTCCCACTCGGAGGCACACGGCCCGTACACCCCCGCCAGAACCATCGTGCCACCAACGGGCCCTGGCTATGCGGCGGGTGACACATCGTCGGCCAACTGCGGTCACCACTCGGGCACTTGGGAGCACTC
The DNA here is from genome assembly GCF_009908195.1 of Streptomyces boluensis. Classification (GTDB taxonomy): domain Bacteria; phylum Actinomycetota; class Actinomycetes; order Streptomycetales; family Streptomycetaceae; genus Streptomyces; species Streptomyces boluensis. The sequence continues at coordinate 11,445 of NZ_JAAAHS010000190.1, forward strand.
CGGGGTACCACCGGGACGCACGCGCACGGTTGCGGCGTCTGGGGTGCGCGGGTCGCGAGGTGGAGCGGCGGTGGCAATTCCGGCCACCGCGCGGGCGGCGATTTCGGCTTGATCGTTTCCCTGTGCGTCCCGGCGCCCCCGCAGCCGTACGCCCAGGTCACCCACAGGGGCCTCACAGGCTGTTCGCAGATAATTCGAATTGTCGTCGCGCGCACACAGATCGAATGATCCGAAGTGCGCGAGCGCGCGTACCGAGGGATTCAACTCACTGTGGCGGACTGCACAGTTGCTGACGGAATCGCGTAAATGAAAGAGGACATTTCACCAGAGTCGCCTGCGGGCGGTATGCCCTAATTAAGTAGGATGAGACAGGGCATAACGTCCCGCCGAACGGCCCGTATTGATGTGCACAAGCACGCGGCGACTTCCCAACGATGCGTATACGCGGGTGTGTATGCGGGGTCCTTCGGACAGGGATAAGCGGAAAACAAGCCGGGAGTACCGAGAGGGTTTTACGCGGGCACTGATCCGCCGCTAGGGTGCCTCAGATGTTCCACGCTGCCTCCTCCCCCGAAGGCGCAGTGCGGTCACGGTTCGACTCCCCGAGTACGTGGTGGGAGGGCCTGTGACGAATTCGCTGCGCCCGAGTGGCCACCAAAGAAACCCGCTGCCCCCGGTCCGGGAACCGGCACCCGCGGTGCCGACCCCCAGGCCGCCGCAGGGCGCGACGGACGCTCCCCCCGGCGGTAAGCCCGCCAAACAGCGTGACGCCTTCTTCGACAACGCGAAGTACCTGGCCATCGTGTTTGTCGCGATGGGCCACGCGTGGGAGCCGCTGACGGATCACAGCCGCGCCGCCGAGGCGCTGTACATGACCGTCTACACCTTCCACATGCCGGCGTTCATCCTGATCTCCGGCTACTTCTCGCGCAGCTTCGACATGCGTGCGGACCGGCTGAAGCGCCTGGTGACGGGTGTGCTCGTACCCTTCGTGATCTTCGAGGTCGTGTACACCCTGTTCAAGCGGTACGCGGACGACGATCCGACGCAGCCCTTCAGTCTGCTCGACCCCTGGTACCTGACCTGGTTCCTGGCGGCGCTGTTCGTGTGGCGGATGACAACACCGCTCTGGAAGCTGGTGCGCTGGCCGATCCCGCTGTCCATCGCGGTCGCGGTGCTCGCCTCGATCTCGCCGGACATCGGTGACGACCTCGACCTCCAACGTGTGCTGCAGTTCCTGCCGTTCTTCGTGATCGGCCTGTTCCTGAAGCCGGAGCACTTCCAGCTGGCGCGTCGGCGCGAGGTGAAGCTGCTCTCCGTGCCGATCTTCGGGGCCGCGCTGCTGCTCGCCTACTGGGCCGGGCCGCGGATGACGTCGGCGTGGTTCTACCACCGCGACAGCGCCCAGGAGTTGGGTGCGCCGTGGTGGAGCGGTGTCGTGATGACGCTCGCGCTGCTCGGCTGCTCGCTGGTGCTCGTGGCCTGCTTCTTCGCCTGGGTACCCAAGCGGAAGATGTGGTTCACGGTCCTCGGCGCGGGCACGCTGTACGGCTACCTGCTGCACGGCTTCCTCGCCAAGGGCTCGCGCTTCTGGGGCTGGTTCGACGAGTACGAGTGGCTGCACAAGCCGCTCGGCGAGATCTTCGTGACCGTGGTCGCGGCGACCGTCGTCACGCTGCTGTGCACCCCGCCCGTGCAGCGTGCGTTCCGCTTCGCGATGGAGCCGAAGATGGAGTGGGCGTTCAAGCGGGACGCTGCCGCTGTGGCTCGGGCCCGGAAGTAGTTCACGTTGGCCTGATCGTACGGTCGTACGGGGCTCGGGGGCTGCGCCCCCCGGGCCCCGCTTCATTCGGCCTGCGGCCTCGTCCTCAATCGCCGGACGGGCTGGATCTGGCCTGCCTCAGCGAGAGCTCCAAAGCCTCCGCCGCGATGTGGGTCACTGCCTCTCGGGTGGAGTGGGCGAGTAGTTCGGTGCTGATCTCGCCGCCGGCCGCTAGGTGCCGGTCGTACGGCAGCAGGTGGACGGTGGCGCCGGTGCCGCGGAACTTCTCGACGGCCTTGTCCACGTCGAGGCCGCCGTGCGGCACCGCCTCGGTGAGGACGACGACCGTGCCCGCGACGACCTGCCGGGGCAGCCCCGACATCCACTTCAGTACGGAGTGGGTGCTGGCCACGCCCTCGAAGGTGGCGGGGGCGACCAGGACGCGGGACTGTGCGGCGATGAGCGCGGTGCGGGCGACCTCGGCGGGCAGCGTCTCGCAGTCCACCACGGTCACACCGAAGTAGCGGCGCAGCGCGACCATGGCCTTCTCGTACGCCTTGGTGTCGATCATCGCGCCGACCTCTCCCTTGCTGCCGGGCAACAGCCAGGCGTTGTCCGGGAGTTGGACGAGGTAGCCGGTGACGTCGAGCAGGGACATGGACGGCTCGATCATCGCGGCGAGGTCGCGCACCGTCCAGCGCAGCGAGGGCGCGCCGAGCCGGAACGGCAGCGTGCCGAGCGCCGGGTCGGCCTCGACGAGCAGCACCGGGTCGTGCCGGTAGTGCGCGTAGGTCCGGCCCAGCAGCGCGGAGACCGTCGACTTGCCCGCGCCGCCGCGGATCGAGGTGACCGCGATCTGGCGCCCGGTGGCGACCGGCTGTTGCAGCAACTCGGCGGTACGGGACGCCTCGGCGACCTCGCGCGCGGCCGATGAGGACACGGTGCGCCGTACGGCACGCAGGGCACGGCCGACGAGCGGTTCACCGTGCCGCGGCTTGCGCCGGGTGCCGGCCAGCGAGTCGTCGACGACCGGCAACGAGCTGAAGGTGCCGCCGGAGGACATCGGTGCGTTCTGGGTGTACGGGTTCGGGGCGGGCGCCTGCGCTGGTGCGGGTGCCTGTGCCTGTGCCTGTGCCTGTGCGGGTG
>NZ_JAAAHS010000191.1 GCF_009908195.1 Streptomyces boluensis
GGGAGCCGAGGGGTGGCAGTCCGGCCTCGGTGAAGGGAGGTGTTTCCGTCACCATTCCGGTCGCCGGGTGGAGTCCGGCGGCCACCGCCGCACATCCCGCGACCGCCGTGGTGGCGACCGAGCCGCGGGCGCCGATCAACCAGACGCCGTAGGAGGGATCAGGAGTGGACGAAGGGGACACGGCACAGCCTCCTCTGGGTGGGTGGAGACGACGGGCGGGGGTCCGGCGTCCCCCGCCCGCCGCCGATCAGGGCCCGCGCCCCTGGGGGCGCGGGCGTCGAGCGGAGCTGTCAGTCGCCGGACGCTTCGGCGAGTTCCTTCACCCGGATGTCGCGGAACGACACGTCGTCGCCGTCACCGTGGTTCTGGATGCCGATGTGTCCTTGGACGAGGCTCCGTGCCGGATCGGTGTTCGTGTAGTCGTTGATCTTCGCGCCGTTGAGCCAGATCTGCAGGTGCTCTCCTTCGACGCGGAGTTCGTAGGTGTTCCACTGGCCGGGCGGGTTGAGGGCCTTGTCGCGGGCGTCGATGTCGGCGGACTGGAAGCCGTACACCGAACCTGTGGTCTTCTCGGGTACGTCGGTGGCGTCGATCTGGATCTCGTAGCCGTTGTTCACCGCCGACCAGGGGTCGTCGGAGGGCGGGAAGCCGATGAAGAGGCCGGAGTTGTCGTCGCCGGACATCTTCCAGTCGAGCTTCAGGGAGTACGAGCCGAACTCCTTGGCGGCGTACCAGAGCATGCCCATACCGCCGACGGTGGTGAGGGTGCCGTCCTTCAGCTCGAAGGAGCCGGGGCCGGCCTGTTTCCAGCCCTCCACCGACGTACCGTCGAAGAGTTTGGTGTAACCCTGCTCGGGGCGGCAGTCGGCGTTGACGGCGCCGGTGGCGTAGCGGATGCCGCCCAACAGGTGCTGCTTGAAGGCGGGTTCGGCGTACGACTCCTTGGTGTGGCCGCCGCCCGTGTAGAAGGAGCGGCCCCCTTCGAACTCCTGGCACCAGGCGATGGGGTGGTCGCCGTTCATGGAGCCGCCGGTGTACGAGGACTCGTCGAGGGAGGCCAGGACGCGGGCGCGTTCGCGGGGGTTGGAGCGGTAGTTGTACCACTCGTCGGTGCGGTCCCAGACCGGACCGAGATGGGCGGTGGATTCGTGGGCGTGGTCCTCGACGTCGACCTTCGCGGGCTGGATCGCCGGGTGGGACTGGAAGTAGGCGCCCGCGAGTTCGCCGTAGAAGGGCCAGTCGTACTCGGTGTCGGCGGCGGCGTGGACTCCTACGTAGCCACCGCCGTCCTTGACGTACTTCTCGAACGCGGACTGCTGCTCCCCGTTGAGAACATCCCCCGTGGTGGAGAGCCAGATGACGGCGTCGTACTTGGCGAGGTTGCCGGGTGTGAAGGCGCCCGCGTCCTCGGTGGCGTCGACGGTGAAGCCGTGGGCGGCGCCGAGTTCCTTGACGGTGGCGATGCCGTCGGGGATGGAGTCGTGGCGGAAGCCGGCGGTCTTGGAGAAGACCAGGACGTGTCCGCTGTCCTTGCCGGGTTTGCCGGGCCGGGTGCCGGAGTCCGGGTCGGGCCTGGAGGCTGCCGGGCCGGAGACACAGCCGATGAGCAGGGCCGCCGTCGCCGTGGCGGTGAGCAGTCGGGCTCGTGTGCGCATTGCGGTCACTCCCTTTCGCTGCTCAAGGTGGGTCAGCTGGTGGTGAAGGTGAAGTCGTCGACGTCGTAGAGCGAGTCGGTGCCTTCGCCCTTGAAGACCAGGAAAAGCGTGGTGGATTCGGCGGGGGCGCCACTCAGGTCGGCGGTGACGTCGGCGTAGGTCTCCCAGCCGCCGGTCGGGTCGACCTTCGCGGTGCCGAGGACCTTGCCGTCAGCGGCGCCTGCCCGTACCTCCAGGGTCCCGCCGGTTCCGCCGGAGGCGACGCGGGCGGTGAACTTGGTGGCGTTGCCGAGGACGTACGGCTTGAAGGAGATCCAGTCGCCGTTGTTGATCTCGCCGACGGCCTTGCCGCCGTGGGCCGGGGTGTGGCTCACCACCGACACGCCCTGGGAGTCGTCGTAGTGCTCGCCCTGGCGGTGCTTGGGCTGGACGACGTTCTGGTCGTGGGTGGTCAGCGCGGGCTGGCCGTTGGCGCCCTTGTCGGTGTACTCGGCGTCGAAGACCCCGAAGATGTTGGCGTTCGGGTCGTGCTCGCCGTCGGCGGAGGTCTGGATGGTGCCCTCGCAGCCGTTGGCGGAGGTCACCGGGTGGCCGTGGCTGTCATGGCCGAGGATGTGCGTGACCTTGACCTTGGCGCAGTCGATCGTGCCGTCCTCCGGGTCGGTGACGGTGACCTTGAAGGGAATCTTGTCGCCGAAGGTGAACAGCGTGCCGTCGGCGGGCAGTTCGAGCTTCACGGTGGGTGCGGTGTTGCCGACGGTGACGTGGGCGCTGGCGGAGCCGGTGCGGCCGGTCTTGTCGGTGGCGGTGACCGTGGCGGCGTAGACGCCGTTCTTCTCGAAGGTGTGCGCGGGGTTCTGCTCGGTGGAGGTGCCGCCGTCGCCGAAGTCCCACTTGTACGTCAGCTTGTCGCCGTCGGCGTCGGTGGCCTCGGTGCTGAACTGCACCTTCAGCGGGGTCTGTCCGCTGGTCACATCGGCCTTGGTCTCGACGACGGGCGAGTGGCCGCCGGTCGCGTTCTCGATGCGGTAGAGCGCGGAGTTGGCGTCGCCGTTGAAGTAGCCGGTGCCGTAGTCGAGGACGTAGAGCGCGCCGTCGGGGCCGAAGTCCATGTCCATGACCTGGGTGCCGGTCCAGGGGAAGTCGTTGATGGACTGCACGGCGCCCGCGTCGTCCTGGGCGATCCGCTTGATCCAGCGGCGGCCGAACTCACCGGCGAAGAAGTTGCCGTCGTACGACTCGGGGAACTTGACCTGCGAGTCGGAGTTCGCGTCGTAGCGGTAGACGGGTCCGGCCATCGGGGACTCGGAGCCGGTGCCGAACTCGGGCACGGAGCCGCCGTCGTACGGGATCCAGGCTTCCTGCGCGGGCGGCAGGTCGGTGAGTCCTGTGTTGTGCGGCGACTCGTTCTTCGGGGCGGCGCAGTCGAAGGCGGCGCCGGAGGTCTGGTCCGCGAAGTTGTAGTCGATGTAGGCGTCGTTCTTGCCGGTGCAGTAGGGCCAGCCGAAGTTGCCTGGCTTGGTGACGCGGGCGAACTCGACCTGTCCCGCCGGGCCGCGCTTGGGGTCGGCGGTGCCGGAGTCGGGGCCGTAGTCGCCGACGTAGACGGTGCCGGTGGGCTTGTCGACGCTCATCCGGAAGGGGTTGCGGAAGCCCATCGCGTAGATCTCGGGGCGGGTCTTCTCGGTGCCCTTGGCGAACAGGTTGCCGTCCGGGACGGTGTACGAGCCGTCGGCGCCGACCTTGACGCGGAGGATCTTGCCGCGCAGGTCGTTGGTGTTGCCGGCGCTGCGCTGCGCGTCGTAGGCGGGGTTGCGGTTCGCACGCTCGTCGATGGGGGTGAAGCCGTCGGAGGCGAAGGGGTTGGAGTCGTCGCCGGTCGACAGGTAGAGGTTGCCGTCCTTGTCGAAGTCGATGTCGCCGCCGACGTGACAGCAGATGCCGCGGCTGGCGGGCACGTCCAGGACCTTCTTCTCGCTGGCCGCGTCGAGGGTGCCGTCGTCCTTGAGGACGAAGCGGGAGAGCCGGTTCACGCCGTCGAACTTGGCGAAGTCCTCGGCGGTGCCCTCGTTGGGCGCGTCGCCGGCGGGGGTCTCCAGGGGCGGGGCGTAGTAGAGGTAGACGGCCCTGTTCTGGGCGAATTCGGGGTCCACTCCGACGCCCTGGAGGCCCTCTTCGTCGTGCGAGTAGACCGGTATCTTGCCGGCGACCTTGGTGGTGCCGGTGGCGTCGGTGAGGCGGAGCGTGCCGTCACGGGAGGTGTGAAGGACGGAGCCGTCGGGGAGTACGTCGAGCGTCATCGGCTCGCCCATCTCCGGCTCGCCCTTGGCGAGGGTGACCTGCTGGAAGTCCTCGGCGGCGGGCTTCTTGCCCTTCGTAAGGTCCCGGTCCCGGTCCTGGTCCTGGTCCGCCACCGGTGCCGTACCCGAACTCGGTGCGTCCGGTACGGCGGTGGCGGGGGCGGCGAGGGTCAGCGACGCGGTCGCCATGACGGCGCCGGTGAGCAGGGCGAGCGTCTTGCGCAGTCTGAGCCTGTCTCTGTGCACGGATGTCCTCCGGAATGCGGCCGGTGGTACCTGGCGTGTGCGATACGTGCGGTGCGCCGGAGTGCGCCGTCACCCCGGAGAGGCTCGTTTCCCTACGTCTCAGGGAAGGTAGCCACGTTTGTCCCCGATAGAAAGCCCTTGCACAGAACGGGAGTTGGACTTTCCCCTGAGTCTGGACAAAGTGCTCAAGTGCGGGGGAATGATCTATTCCGCGCCCCCGAACGCCGCGTCGAAGGACGCCGTGGGCGGTTCGAAGTCGTATGCCTTGAGGCGGGTCAACGCCTCGGGGGCGCCCTGGAGCCGGTCCATGCCGGCGTCCTCCCACTCCACCGAGACCGGCCCGTCGTAGCCGATCGAGCGGAGCATCCGGAACACGTCCTCCCACGGCACCTCGCCGTGCCCGGCGGAGACGAAGTCCCAGCCGCGCCTCGGGTCCCCCCAGGGCAGGTGCGAGCCGAGCCGCCCGTTGCGGCCGTCGAGGCGGCGCCGGGCCTCCTTGCAGTCGACGTGGTAGATCCGGTCGCGGAAGTCGTAGAGGAAACCGACCGGGTCGAGGTCCTGCCAGACGAAATGCGAGGGGTCGAAGTTCAGGCCGAACGCGGGCCGGTGGTCGACGGCGGCGAGGGCTTCCTTCGTCGACCAGTAGTCGTACGCGATCTCGCTGGGGTGCACCTCGTGCGCGAAGCGGACGCCCTGCGCGTCGAAGACGTCGAGGACCGGGTTCCAGCGGTCCGCGAAGTCCTGGTAGCCGGCCTCGATCATGCCGGGCACGACCGGCGGGAACATCGCGACGAGGTGCCAGATCGCCGAGCCGGTGAAGCCGACGACCGTGTCGACCCCGAAAGCGGCCGCGGCGCGCGCCGTGTCGGCAATCTCGGCGGCGGCCCGCTGCCGTACGCCCTCGGCTTCGCCGTCGCCCCAGATGCGGGCGGGCAGGATCGCCCGGTGCCGCTCGTCGATGATGGCGTCGCAGACGGCCTGGCCGACCAGGTGGTTGGAGATCGCCCAGCACTTGAGGCCGTACTTCTCCAGGAGCTGGTGGCGGCCCTTGACGTACGAAGGGTCGGCGAGGGCCTTGTCGACCTCGAAGTGGTCGCCCCAGCAGGCGAGTTCGAGCCCGTCGTAGCCGAAGTCGCGGGCCAGCCGGCAGACCTCTTCGAGCGGCAGGTCGGCCCACTGTCCGGTGAAGAGTGTGAAGGAACGTGCCATCGGTCCTCAGACCTCCAGTGCCGGGGCGGTTGCCGGGATCGGGGTGTACGCGGAGTTCTTCGCGGCGCTCTCCTCCACCGCCGCGAGCACCCGCTGCACCCGCAGCCCGTCCGCGAAGGACGGCGCGGGGTCGGTGCCGGTGGCGATGGCGTGCACGAGGTCGCGGGCCTGGTGCGTGAAGGTGTGCTCGTAGCCGAGGCCGTGGCCCGGCGGCCACCAGCCCTCCAGATACGGGTGGTCGGCCTCGGTGACGAGGATGCGGCGGAAGCCCGCCGACGCGGCGGGTTCGGTGCCGTCGTGGAAGGACAGTTCGTTGAGCCGCTCCAGGTCGAAGGCCAACGAGCCGTGCTCGCCGTTCACTTCGAGGCGCAGCGCGTTCTTCCGCCCGGTCGCGAACCGGGTGGCCTCGAACGTGGCGAGCGCCCCGGAGCCGAGCCTTGCGGTGAACACGGCGGCGTCGTCGACGGTCACGGGCCCGCGCTCCGCTCCCCCGGTTCCGGCGAGCCCGGCGGACGCTCCGGCGAGCAGCGGCCGTTCCCGTACGAAGGTCTCCGTCATCGCGGAGACGCCGACGATCTGCTCGCCCGCGACGAACTGGGCGAGGTCCACGATGTGCGCGCCGAGGTCGCCGAGCGCGCCGGAACCGGCGTGCGCGCGGTCAAGGCGCCAGGTCAGCGGGAACTCCGGGTCGACCAGCCAGTCCTGGAGGTACACGACGCGTACGTGCCGGACGCGGCCGATCCGGCCCTCGGCGATCATGCGGCGAGCGAGGGTCATCGCAGGCACGCGGCGGTAGTTGAACCCGACCATCGCCAACTGCCCACGCATACGCGCCCGTTCGGCCGCCGCCACCATCTCCTCGGCCTCTTCGACGGAGTTGGCCAGCGGCTTCTCGCACAGCACATGCTTCCCGGCGTCCAGGGCGGCGACGGCGATCTCGGCGTGGCTGTCACCGGGGGTGCAGATGTCGACGAGCTGCACGTCGGCGCGGTCGAGCAGGGCCCGCCAGTCGGTCTCGGCGGCCGCCCAGCCGAGCCGGTCGGCGGCGGCCCGTACGGCGTCGCCGTCCCGGCCGCAGATCGCCGCGAGGTGCGGTTCGAGCGGCAGGTCGAAGGCCCGGCCCACGGTGCGCCAGCCCTGGGAGTGGGCGGCGCCCATGAAGGAGTACCCGACCATGCCGACACCGAGACGCGGCCGCGCGCCCGCAATCGATCCTGTCCCGGCCTGCTCGGTCTCGCCCTGCTCCCCGTTGTGCTGCATGCGGTATGCCTCCTCGTCGACGGCGGTGGGGGGTGTGGTCAACCCTTGTTCCAGGCCGCTCACTTGAAGCCGGTGGACATGTACTGCTTGAGGTTGTCCTTGGTGACGACGGCCGAGTAGAGCGTGATCGAGGACGGGATCTCGAACTCGGCCATGCCGCCGATGCCCTTGTTCTGGCCGAGGGCGCGGGCCAGGTCGATGGCGGACGCGGCCATGGTCGGCGGGTAGAGGACGGTGGCCTTGAGCACGCTGTCGCCGGACTCGATGGCCTGCATGGCGGAGAGCGCGCCCGCGCCGCCGACCATGAAGAAGTCGTCCCGGCCGGCCTGCTCGATGGCGCGCAGGGCGCCCACACCCTGGTCGTCGTCGTGGTTCCACAGGGCGTCGAAGTTCTTCTGCGCCTGCAGGAGTTGGGCCATCTTGGCCTGTCCCGACTCGACGGTGAACTCGGCGGCCTGGCGGGCCACCTTCTTGATGTTCGGGTAGTTCTTCAGGGCCGCGTCGAAGCCCTCGGTGCGCTGCTTGGTGAGCTCCAGGTTGTCGAGTCCGGCGAGTTCGACGACCTTGGCGTTCTTCTTGTCCTTGAGCTGCTCGCCGATGTAGTGCCCGGCGTTGAGGCCCATGCCGAAGTTGTCGCCGCCGATCCAGCAGCGGTACGCCTGCGGGTTGGCGAAGATCCGGTCGAGGTTGACGACGGGGATCCCGGCCCGCATCGCCTTCAGCCCGGCCTGGGTCATGGCCTTGCCGTCGGCGGGGAGGATGACGAGGACGTCGACCTTCTTGTTGATCAGGGTGTCGATCTGGCCGATCTGCGCGGCGGTGTCGTTGGAGCCCTCGGTGATCTCCAGGGTGACGTCCTTGTACTTCTTGGCGCGCTCCTTGGCGTTGACGTTGATGGCGTTGAGCCAGCCGTGGTCGGCCTGCGGCCCGGCGAAGCCGATGGTGACGGGCTTGCCCGGCTTGTCGTCGGCGACGGGAGCGTCGGCCGCCTGACCGCCGGTGCTCTCCTTGGGCTCGTTGCTGGTACAGGCGGTGAGGAACGCTCCGCTGGAGAGGGCGGCGGCTCCGAAGAGGAGGTTTCTGCGGGTGGCGGCGGCTGACAGGCGTGGCGTTTCAGGCATGGCGGACCCTTCACGTAAGGCCGGTTTCTACGGGGAAGTGTGTTGCTGCACAGGGAAGTACAGGTCAGGGGGTGTGCGACGTCCGACGTTGAACCAGGACCGCGGCGACGATGATCGCGCCCTTGGCGATCTGCTGGGTCGCGCTCTCCAGGTTGTTGAGCGCGAAGATGTTGGTGATCGTCGTGAAGATCAGTACGCCGAGTACGGAGCCGGTGATGGTGCCCCGGCCGCCGCTGAGCAGCGTGCCGCCGATGATCGCGGCGGCGATGGCGTCGAGTTCGTACAGGTTGCCGTTGGTGTTCTGGCCCGAGCCCGCGAGCACGATCAGGAGGAAGGCCGCGATGCCGCAGCAGAGCCCGGACAGCAGGTAGAGGTACAGGCGTTGGCGACGGACGTCGATGCCGGCGAGCCGGGCGGCTTCCGCGTTGCCGCCGACGGCGACGGTGCGGCGGCCGAACGTGGTCCGGTTGAGGACGAGCCAGCCGATCACGGTGACGGCGGCGAAGACGAGAACGAGCGGCGGGATGCCGAACAGGTACGCGTCGCGTTCGCCGAGGTCGAGCACGGACGGGATGCTGACCATCTGCGTCTTGCCCTCGGTGATCTGCAGGGCGAGCCCGCGCGCCGAGGCCAGCATGGCGAGGGTGGCGATGAACGGCACCATGCCGCCGTACGCGATGAGCAGTCCGTTGACGAGGCCGCAGCCCACGCCGACGATCACGGCGGTGAAGAGGATGCCGGCGAAGCCGTACTCCTGGGTGGCGACCGTCGTGGCCCACACCGAGGCGAGCGCGACGATCGCGCCGACCGAGAGGTCGATGCCGCCGGAGGTGATCACGAAGGTCATGCCGACGGTGACGACGCCGATCACCGAGGCCTGGGTGAGGATCAGTTGGACGTTGCTGGTGGCGAGGAACTCGTCCGGTTTGGTGACGCCGCCGATCAGGGCGAGGGCGACGAGGACGCCGATCAGGGACAGGGTGCGTACGTCGGGCCGGAAGAGTCGGCCGCTCCAGGGGCCGGCGCCGTCGCCGGACGTGGACTTCCGGGGTCCGCCGCCGTCGAGCAGGGGTCCCTCCTGCTTGGCCGGTGTCGCTGGCTGCGTCATGACGCCGGGCTCCCTTCCATCACCAGGTCGAGTACGCGGTGTTCGTCGAGTTCGCGCGCGGGCGCGGTGTGCACGACGTGGCCCTCGCGCAGGACGAGGACGCGGTCGGCGAGGCCGAGGACTTCGGGGACCTCGCTGGAGACGAGCAGCACGCCGAGCCCGTCGTCGGCGAGCCGCCGGATGACGGCGTACAGCTCGGCGCGGGCGCCGACGTCCACGCCGCGGGTCGGTTCGTCGAGCAGCAGCACCCGGCAGCCGCGGAGCAGCCAGCGGGCGAGTACGGCCTTCTGCTGGTTGCCGCCGGAGAGGGTGCGCACCGGCGCGGAGGGCAGGTCGGGTTTGAGGGACAGCTCGCGGGTGGCGCGGCGGGCGGCCTTGAACTCGGCGCCCCGGTCGAGCCAACCCCCGTGCGAGAAACGGGACATGGAGGAGACGGAGACGTTGCGGGTGATGGACTCCAGCATCAGCAGGGCCTGCGCCTTGCGCTCCTCGGGGGCGAGCCCGAGTCCGGCGCGCACGGCGGCCCGTACGCTGCCGGGCTTCAACGGGCGCCCGTCGACGAGGACTTGACCGGCTTCCGCCTTGCGTGCCCCGTAGACCGTCTCCAGGATCTCGGAGCGCCCGGAGCCGACGAGTCCGGCGAGGCCGACGATCTCGCCGGGCCGCACCTCGAGGTCGACGGGCGCGAACTCGCCGCGCCGGGTGAGCCCACGGACGGTCAACAGCGGTTCAGCCAGCGGGAGTTGAGCGGGCCGTTCGGGGAAGACGTACTCGACGTCGCGGCCGGTCATCAGGGCGACGACCTCGCGGGTCGGGGTCGACTCGGCGGGCAGTCCGCTCGCGACGGCACGGCCGTCTTTCAGAACCGTGACGCGGTCGCCGATGCGCCGGATCTCTTCGAGCCGGTGCGAGATGTAGACGACGGCGACGCCTTCGGCGGTGAGGTCGGCGACGATCCGGAAGAGGTTGGCGACCTCGTCGGGGTCGAGGGCGGCGGACGGCTCGTCCATCACGATGAGGCGTACGTCGTGGGAGAGTGCGCGCGCCATGGAGACGATCTGCTGCTGGGCGGCGGAGAGTTCACCGACGAGCCGGGCCGGGTCGATCTCGGTGTGCCCGAGCCGGCGGAGCAGCGCGGCGGCCGCGGTGCGGGCGTCCCGGCCGCGTACGACGAAGCCCGCGGTGGTGGGCTCGTGGCCGAGGTAGACGTTCTCGGCCACCGACAGGCCCTCCACCAGGTCGAGTTCCTGGTAGATGGTGGCGATACCGAGGCGCATCGCGGCGATCGGTGACTTGAGGGTCACGTGCTCGCCGCGCCAGGTGATCGCGCCGCCGTCGGGCTGGTGGGCCCCGGCGAGCACCTTGATGAGGGTGGACTTGCCCGCGCCGTTCTGGCCGAGCAGGCAGTGCACTTCACCGGCCCGCACCTCCAGGTCGACGCCGTCGAGGGCGCGGACTCCGGGGAAGGACTTGGTGATGCCGTCCATGGTGAGCAGCGGCGGTGGTTCTGGTGCCATGGTGGTTCCCCTTGGCGGATGCGGCCGGTTTCAGGGCAGGGCAGAGCAGGGTGCTGTGCGGGGTGTGGGTGCGGTGGTGCTGTACGGGTACGGGTGTGCTGCCTGTGCTGTCGTGCGCGTGCGCGTGGTGCCGTACGGGTGGTGCGGACGTGCGGTGGTGCCGTACAGGTACGGGTACGGGTACGGGCCGGTCAGGCCGGTGAGAACAGGTGGTCGCTGATCAGGCGGGCCGCGCCGATGACTCCGGCGGTGGGGCCCAACTCACCCAGGACGATAGGGAGGTTGCCGGTCGCGAGCGGCAGCGACTGGCGGTAGACCTGGGTGCGGATCGCGGCGAGCAGGGTGTGACCGAGCCCGGTGACACCGCCGCCGATCACCACGAGGCCGGGGTTGAAGAAGCTGACGAGACCGGCGATGACCTGGCCGGTGCGGTTGCCGCCCTCCCGGATCAGTTCCAGGGCGGTGGCGTCGCCGGCCGCGGCCGCGGCGGCCACGTCGACGGCGGTGAGCGAGCCGAGGGACTCGAGGCGGGCGGCGAGTTCCGGGGAGCGCCCGTGCGTGGCGGCGTCCTCGGCGTCCCGCGCCAGGGCGGCGCCGCTGAAGTAGGCCTCCAGGCAGCCCTTGTTGCCGCAGGCGCAGGGCCTGCCGTCGAGTTCGACCTGGATGTGGCCGATGTCGCCCGCGCTGCCCGTCGTACCGCGGTAGACCTCGGCACCGACGACGATGCCGCAGCCGATGCCCGTACCGATCTTGACGCAGATGAAGTCGTCGACGGAGCGGGCGACTCCGGCGTGCTGTTCGCCCATGGCCATCAGGTTCACGTCGTTGTCGACCATGACCGGGCAGCCGAGGTCCTGGCTGAGCGCCTCGCGCACCGGGAACCCGTCCCAGCCCGGCATGATCGGCGGGGCGACGGGCACACCCTCGGGGAACCGGACGGGTCCCGGCACCCCGATGCCGCAGCCGTCGAAGCCCTCGGCGAGCCCCGAGGCCTTCAACTTGGCGGCCATGGCGAGGACTTGCTCGAAGACCGCGACCGGCCCCTCGCGTACGTCCATGGGCTGGTTGATGTGACCGAGCACTTCCAGCTCGGCGTTGGTGACGGCCACGTCGACCGAGGTGGCGCCGATGTCGACGCCGAGGAAGCGGAGTCCGGGCGCCAGCCGGATGTTGTGCGAGCGGCGGCCGCCACGGGATGCGGCGAGTCCGTCGGCGACGACCAGGCCGGTGTCCAGGAGCCGGTCCACCTCGACGGCCAGTTTCGACCGGGAGAGATCGACCTGATCGCCCAGCTGCGCACGGGAGTTGGGCCCGCCGTCCCGCAGCAGACGGAGCAGTCGCGCCTGGTGCGCGTTCGCGGGTCGAGCCGTCATCCGTCTCACGCCGCCCCTCCCGCCATCGACAGGCATGTCACCTCCGACCGTTTTCGGCCGTCGGCTGTGCTGGCTTTCGAGGGGAACGTAGCAGCGGCTGCTCGGGGCGGGAAGAAGTTACGCAGGAATTACCCATGACTTTTTCCTGCAACAGGACAAAGGCGGTTCGGGTCCCGGGTTCGTTCGCGGCACGACGCGGCTTCCCCGTCGACGACGAGGCGGCGGACTACCTGATCGTGAACCGGCAGTTGCTGCTGTGGCCGGTCGACGGGGAGGGCCGGATCCAGGGCGAGGACTCGTACAGCTCAGGACCGGTGAGCATTACGAAGCTGACGTTCGACCAACTCCCGTGCGAGTACGTGGAGTTGGTGCACTCGACTGCGACGTGAGGGTTCAGCCGGCCGGGCTGTCCCTGCCGCGCTCGTGGTACGTGGCCCGGGTGTGCTCGGTGTGTGCCCGCATGACTTCCGTGGCGCGCCGTTCGTCGCGGGCGTCGATGGCGGCGATCAGCTGACGGTGCTCGATCCACGACTGTTGGCCGCGCTGCCGGGCCACCGGTGTGTAGTACCAGCGCACCCGGCGGTCCACCTGGCCCGCGAGTTCGGCGAGGACCACATTGCCGGCGAGCTGCATGACCTTGGCGTGGAAGGCGGCGTTGGTGGCCACGACGGTGTCCACCTCGCCGTCGGCCACGGCCTGTTCGCCCGCCGTGCAGAGTTCTTCGAGGGCGGCGATGCCCGCGGAGTCGGCGTGCGCGGCGGCGAGCCGGGCGGCCTCGGCCTCCAACAGGGTGCGCACGGTGAGGAGTTGGTCCGCCTCCTCCTCAGTGGGCTCGTGCACGAACGCGCCCTGGGCGGGCCGCAGATCGACCCACCCTTCCGTGTTGAGCCGCTGCAGCGCCTCCCGCACCGGCTGCCTCGACACCCCCAGATGCCCGGCGAGTTCGCTCTCGACCAGGTGCTGGCCGGGGCGCAGCGCGCGGGTCGTGATGAGTTCGAGCAGAGCCTCGTACACCCGCTCGCGCAGCGGGCCCGGCCGCTCCAGTTTCGGTACGGCACCGTGCGGCAGTCCTGCGGACAACATCGCGGTCCCCCTCGTCGACTTCGGATCGTCGGCGCGGAGCGACCGCCGGAGACATCACGCAGCCGCACCACATTGGCTATCGTCTACAGTCTACCGAGCACAATGGCCAGTACACACGGGAGTTGGGCTCATCACAGTGGCCGGAATCGGCCCGTGCATCCGGTTCGTCCCGCCGCTCGCAAGCAACGGACGACCTTCCCGCCGCTCACGGGCAGCGGATGATCAGCCCCGCGTACGACAGGTTGCCGCCGAAGCCGAACAGCAGGACCGGGGCGCCCGGTGCGACCTCGCGGCGTTCGACCAGCTTGGACAGGGCGAGCGGGATGCTCGCGGCGGAGGTGTTGCCGGATTCGACGACGTCCCGCGCGACCACGGCGTTCACCGCGCCGATGCGTTCCGCGACCGGCTCGATGATCCGCAGGTTGGCCTGGTGGAGCACGACCCCGGCGAGGTCCTCGGGGGCGATCCCGGCGCGCTCGCACACCTTGCGGGCGATGGGCGGGAGCTGAGTGGTCGCCCAGCGGTACACGCTCTGGCCCTCCTGGGCGAAGACCGGCGGGGTACCCTCGATGCGTACCGCGTGGCCCATCTCGGGGACCGAACCCCACAGGACCGGGCCGATGCCCGCCGTCCCGCCCTCCTCGACCGCCTCGACGACGGCGGCGCCCGCGCCGTCGCCGACCAGGACGCAGGTCGTACGGTCGCTCCAGTCCGCGACCTCGGACATCTTGTCCGCGCCGATCACCAGGGCGCGGGTCGCGGACCCGGCGCGGATCGCGTGGTCGGCGGTGGCCAGGGCGTGCGGGAAGCCCGCGCACACCACGTTCAGGTCGAGCACGGCGGGCGCGGGCATGCCGAGGCGGGCGGCGACGCGGGCGGCGGTGTTCGGGGAGCGGTCGATCGCGGTGGAGGTGGCGACGACGACCAGGTCGATCTCCTCGGCGGTACGCCCGGCGGCGGCGAGGGCCTTCGCGGCGGCCTGCGCGGCGAGCGCGTCGACCGGCTCATCGGGGCCCGCGATGTGCCGGGTGCGGATGCCGACGCGGCTGCTGATCCACTCATCGCTGGTGTCGACGAGCTGCGCCACATCCGCGTTGGTCAGCACCTTCGCGGGCTGGTGGTGACCTACCGCGGCGATGCGCGTGCCGTTCGTGCCGTACATGGTGCGGGGCCTCCGACGCCGGGTGCTGAGCAGGAGGACCCAGTCTCGTCAGCGACTCACGGGTACGACGGCACGCAAGGCGACAGTTTTCAGACGTAGTCCTTGGAGCTTTCACACCATCGGCCGACACATACTGCCCGTCCCGCCGTAACTTTCCC